>CAZXLT010000005.1:27507-56615 GCA_964641545.1 uncultured Candidatus Saccharibacteria bacterium | reverse complement strand
ATTTCTCTATGATCCCCCAGAAAGACGATCTGGTTGATAGGCGCAAGGTGAAAGTACGGTAACGTATTGAGCCGAAGCGTACTAATAGGGACACTGACTTTTTACATACCATGAGATTGGTCATTTATGGCTCGTCTCATGGTATTGGCAGACAATTGGCTAGTTATTGGTGCTAATAACACTGGCCCCACAAATCAAAAGCTAAGGCTAAAATTTGCGAGGACCCCAGAAGAGCATCACCATTTACCTTACATTTACAATTCACACCACCACAGTGTGGACATCGAGATAGGCTAAGTCTTTTCCTGTAATCGGGAAGAGCAGCACTGGTTCGCTTTTAAGCGAATCCGAATTTACTTCGGAAAGTGCGATGAGAAACCCTGAAGGGGTGTCTCATGAGGCGTAGCCGCCTCGGTGCCCATAGCACGAGGGAGACACCTGTTCCCATGCCGAACACAGAAGTTAAGCCTCGTAGCGGTTACAATACTTGGGTCATCAAGCCCTGGGAAAATAGCACGGTGCCGAATTATAAAAAAGACCTCCTGAACGGGGGTCTTTTTTCTTTAAGAAATTATAGTACGAACCTGGCCAAAACATAGCCACGCAGTTAACTTTTTACCAGATTTATCACCTGTGCCCCAGGAAGAGAGGCGAGAAGCGTGCCGCTAACAAGCAGTTTTGACTTGCGGAGACCACTACCAATAATGGCTTTGTCTAGGGCGGCAACTTTTTCATCAACCAGAATTGGCCAATCAACAGGCAGCCCGATTGGGTTAATGCCACCAAACCCCATCCCTGTTAATGAAGTGGCTTCTTCCATGGGAGCAAACGAGATCTTGCGAGCATCAAGAGCACGGCGTACTACACCGTTAATATCGGCGTAGTCAGTTGCCAGAATCATAACTGCGGCGTAAGTGACTCTATCAGCTCGTTTAGCTTTTACGATTACGCAGTTAGCGGAAAAATATCCAAACCAATAGCATATTGCTCGCAGAAGGCTGCTGTGTCGGCCAGAGTGGGGTCTATTTCGCTAACTAGCACATCCTTTAGGTTGTTTTCTTGAATTGCTTGTTTTGTTGAGTTGGCAACTAAGTCAAAATCTTCTTCGACAGGGGTAAAATCTAAGTTGCCACACTTCATTTTTGTTTTTCGAGGTATGCGTCTATTAGCTTTATATCTTCCAGGTCCTTAGGTCGACCAGATGCTTCTTTCCATCTTCGCACCTCCTGTAGGTTTGCAAACGGAATATCTTCGTAAATATCTGCCGTTGCCAAGAGATGTTCCAAGGTTGGGTTATAGATACTAAACGCCCAAGTATCCATTGCCTCGACGCCATTCTTGACCACTGGCTTGTCGTTGGGCGACTTCACCAGTTCTTTCCAGCCTTCCTTGCGTAACCTCTCCAACAGTTCTGTGGTCACAAGTATATCGATATCGCCAGCTTCACGAATTCCCGCTGCTGCCATTGGGCAACTACCATAAACAACATATGATCCGCCAGGGAAGTTGAGCGACTTCACTTTGTTGATTATTTGCTGCTTATTCACGCCTACTAGTATAGCCTACGCTTAAAAGGTGTAGTATAAGAGTATGTATAAGATGAACAGTGTTTCCGGACTGCTACTTTACGTTGATACCCTAGAAAACACGCTCGAATTTTATGAGAAACTTGGATTTCAGTGCGAACGAACAGTTGAAGGATGTGCAAAAACACGTCTGAATTGGTTTTGGATTGAATTTGTAACTCGGTCGGTGGCCGAAAACGGAGTTTTTAAAGACCTGATAAACGGCCAAAAAGGCAATCCAAAAAACCAAAGTCTATTGGTTGAAATTAGCGTGCAAGACGTCGATAAGTTTTATGAGGGCGTTATTGAGCAAGGCCTGCAACCTGCTAGTGAGCCGCAAAATTTTCCATGGGGTCGCAGGGAGTTTGTGCTGGTTGACCCAGATGGCTACAAATTAGTTTTCTTTCAAAAAAAGAGTTAGCTCTTTTTCTTCTGAAGATTGCGCTCAACCGAGGCAAGGGTTATTTGTTCTACGAGCGCGTAAGGGATCGGCTTGTTTAGCGGGAACTGAACAGTGCCCTTAGATGTTTTGTAGTCTTTTAATAAGTCTTTGAATGCCTCTATTGGGGCTGCACCGGGGTAGAGACCAATATGATGTTTGTAGGCGCTGAAATGAATAAGATTGCCATGAAGCGTAAATGTTGGAATACCATAGCTTATTTTCTCTTTAGCATCTGGTGCGGCCTTGTGAATAATCTGGCGAATTTTCTCAAGAATTTGCTGCACATCGGTGGGGAACTGAGCAATAAATTCATCGATTGTTTGGATGTCGGTGTTCATGTTAGCCTTTATCTTTCTTTGGGTCGGCTACCCAGTCCTTCATCTTCCAGTATGCCCAGATGCCCATAGAATGGCCATGGCCAAGGTCGAATTCTTCTTTCAGAAACTGAACGAGTGCGCTGGCTTTCATGTCGTAACTATACACACCAGCCGCCTCGGCAGCAGCCTTAAGTTGTTCTGGGCTTTTCCCGGTTTTTTTCTGAACGTTATCTATGTATGCCTGGAAACTCATCGAACTTAGTATAAAACCTCTAGAGCGCTCCAACAAGCTTGCCCTTGGCGTCTTCGCTCTGAACAAAACTTTCGCTGTAATGAATGTTACGTATTAACTCCCGACTGTCTAGATCAATAAAACCGCCGATAAATGATCTTGGGATAAGCTGTTGGGTGCCATTGAAGTCAATAAACTTGTTGAGCCATTGGATAGTGTATGTCAGGTAGATTTCCTCAGCAGTATAGGCGTTGTCGGGAGCGCGACTTTGCTGGACGGCGGTAATCTCGCGGTAGCGCGCTGGGTCATCGGGAAAAACAAACAACATAGTGCAAGTAGACCAACCTGTAGAAAGTCGTTTTCGCGTTGCGAGCAGGTTGACGTTTGTTGCTGTCACGGACTCAGGATCTCCAGCTTGCTGAAAACGAATAGTACCGTCATGATTAGCGCTGAGAAGAGGAACAACAAAGTTTTCAAGCTCGTGGGCGCCCATGTCAGAACCAAAAGGCATACCCTCGTCGAGGTACTTTTCGGCACTAATCCGATCTGTGTAGGAGACCAAACGTAGACCAAGAGCTTTTCCGTCCGCAAGGAGCTTTAGCTTTTTGCTGTCCGTAATGGTCGAGATGTCTTTTTTTCGTACTTTTGTTTCATTTAATTCGGCCATACCAATCAGTATAAGGCATTGACATTAGCGGTAACTAGTGATATCATAAGCATAATTCTGAAAGGAAGAGAGGGCTCCAATAATGTTGGGGCTTTTTGTTTCCCCTCGGGAGGTTCTGGTGGGCAGTGTAAATATAATGGAGGCCTCACTAATGGCAGGAACCAAACAAGGCGGCAAAGCTGCTGCATCAACAAACAAAACTAAGTACGGTGCAGATTTTTATGCAAAAATCGGTGCTATGGGCGGTAAAAAGGGCCGAACTGGTGGTTTTTACGCAAACCGCGAGCTTGCTCGTATCGCTGGTGCAAAGGGCGGTCGAATTAGCCGTCGAACCAAAAAAGCTTAAGTTACTTTAAGTTTTTACCGAAGAGGCCGAGGCAGTAGCCAGGGCCTCTTTTTTCTTACGTCGATAGGGTCGGCATAGTCGCGAAGCAGAAACATGCCATGAAGTGCCACAGTTCAGGCACCGATAGGTCCGATGGTCTGTTTGGAGGCTACAGTTCGTACAGGTTGGGCACGTGCTACGTTGATACAGCCAGTCGCGGTAGGTATCGATACAATCTTCTATGTGGTCTGCATCAATATTGATGTTATATTGTGCGGCAAGTTTCTTTGCTCGCTCCCAAGCATCGACTTCCATCTGGAGCAGCTCAAAGTCACTTTCGTAGTTTGCGTGATTCAGTAGTCCATGAGAAAGCTCGTGAAGTAACGACCAGGAACCGTGCGGTTCCTTGAGTGATTCTTGGCGATAATGGACAACTCTGTCACTTGGTGACCAGTAAAACGTTTTAGCCGCGACAAAATCGTAGCCAGGAAAGTCTTGCTTGAGATTAACGAGCAAGCTTGTCATGTTCTTCTTTCGCCAAGTGATAACAACCATAGATCACTGCTTCTTCCGGACGTTGTGCTTTCACAATCGGAGGGAGGGGGACGATCGGAATCTCGTATCTCTTGAGTTCGCGCATCAGGGGTTTTTTGTACTTATCAAAATGAGTACCAACGCCGCCACCAAGTACAACAACCTCGGGTTGAATAATTGCAATCAGCTCAAACAAGCCTTGTGCAATATTATGGGCAATACTCTCCCATGCCTTTTCGTCGGTAATCTCGCTAGCGCGTTTGCCGTATTTGGCAACAATGGCTCTTCCGGAAGCAAAGTCCTCCCACTGGGTTGGCTTACCTTGATATTCGAACCACATCTGACCAGCTTCACTGTCTCGCATTGTATGATCAATAACACCATCAACGATAAGTCCCGCACTTATCCCGGTGCTTACTGTTACGTACAATACATTTTTAAACTCTTTTTTGATAAGTTTAGCTTCCGAAAGTGCTGCTAGTTTTGCATCATTTTCAATTCTAATCGGGCAGTGAAGTATTTTCCGCAGATCATGTTCTATTGGAACGTTGCGCCACGGCCGGTTGCCAAAGGCCAGGGCAACCCCTCGTTCGCGGTCCAACTTACCAGGAACAGCCACAACTGCTCGTTCAAAATCTACGACACCAAGCTCGGGTAACTGCTCCGCAAAGGCTTTGATTAAATCAGGATACTTCTCGGGAGTAGCAAACTTATGTTGCTTAACAACCTTTCCGCTGGCCGTAACTTGTGCAAGCAAAACTTTTGTAGCGCCAATATCTACCGCCAAATACATGATTGTAGTATAGAGCGAAACACAGAAAGCGAAAAGCTTATTGCGCGTCGTAACTTCTGGTTGCTTACAGATAGGATAAGATGTATAATTAAGCTAAATCTGATCGGGAAAAACAACTCAAGGGTTGCCGCAGAAATAAGGAGGCATGTATTTCATGTCAAAATCAGCTATAACCATGGACGAATTGCTGGCGTCCACTACAATAAAATACCTAAAAAGTGGCGACGTTGTCGAAGGAACAATTACTTCGGTTCGAAAGAACGAAGTATGGGTAGACCTAGGTGCTAACGGCGTAGGTGTTGTGATGCGCCGAGAGATCGGCTTTGGCCAGAAGCTCGAAGAGGGCGAAAAGGTCACCACTAGCGTGGTTGACCCGGAGATGGAAGAAGGCTACGCGCTACTCAGTATGAAGCGTGCTGCTAAGGATCGTGGATGGGATGAGTTACAGCGAGTATTTGAAGCTGGTGAAATCATCGAGATCTCTGCCTATGATGCTAACAGGGGTGGTTTGCTGGTTGAGCTCGAAGGAATCCGTGGATTCTTGCCAGTATCTCAGTTGGCTGCAGGACACTATCCTCGAGTTTCAGGTGCAGACAAAGACGAAATCTTGCAAAAGCTAAATGCTTTAATTAATCAGCCAATTCGTGTCCGAATCCTTGACGTGAGCCGCAAGGATAACAAGCTTATTTTCTCTGAAAAAGAAGCAATCAAAGATGACATGCAGGCTCGTCTAACAAAACTCAAGGTTGGCGATGAGGTTGAAGGTGTTGTAACAGGAGTTATCGACTTTGGTGCATTTGTGAATGTTGACGGCATTGAAGGTCTTGTACACATTAGTGAAATTTCTTGGGAGCGAGTCGAAGATCCACGTAAATACGTGAAGACTGGTCAAGAAGTTAAAGCCAAGATCATATCAATTGATAAAGATCGTCTTTCCTTAAGCATGAAGCAGATGAGTGAAGACCCATGGCTGCAAGAAGTTAAAGCTTTCAAAAAGGGTAGCATGGTAGAAGGGAAGATTACTCGCATTACTCCATTTGGCGCTTTTGTGCAGCTCAGCCCAAGTGTTGAGGCCTTGGTGCACGTGTCTGAAATGAGCGACGACGAGAGTATCGACCCAGAAAAAATCTTTCAGTTGAATGAGAAGAAACAGTTTAAAGTCATTGATATAGATACCGAAGCTCGCAAAATTGCCTTGAGCTTAAAAGACGCAAAGTAACCATTCGGGTGCTATGTAGAAGTGCTAACCAAAGAAAGGACCGACAGTGGAAAAACGAACCATTGAAATCGAAGACCAGATCACTGTCGGCGATCTTGCTGATAGATTAGAAATTCCAGTAACGCGGCTGATCGCAGAGCTCATGAAGAACGGGATCATGGCGACCGTGAACGAGCGGATTGACTTTGACACCGCACAGATTATTGTCGATGAGCTTGAAGTTGAAGTTGAACTAACAAAGACAAGCGTAAACAAAACACCTGAACCGCGTGCTGCACGTCGAGCAAATAGTGAAGGCGAGGCTCGCGCGCCAATCATCGCGGTTATGGGGCACGTTGATCACGGAAAAACATCCTTGCTTGATGCGATTCGAGGAGCTGAAACGGCTAAGGGTGAGGCTGGTGGCATAACACAGCACATTTCCGCCTACCAAGTAACTCATAACAAACGTCCTATTACATTTCTTGATACGCCTGGGCACGAGGCATTTGCTGCACTGCGTGAACATGGAGCACAGCTGACAGACCTGGTCATTATTGTGGTTGCTGCCGACGACGGCGTAAAGCCGCAAACCATCGAAGCTATTCGATTTGCACGAACAGCTGGTGTAAAGATGATTGTTGCTGTTAATAAGATAGATAAAGAGGGCGCCAATGTGCCCCAGCTCAAACAACAGCTAGCAGAACAAGATCTGCTGGTAGAGGAGTGGGGTGGTGACACTGTTGTACAAGAAGTCTCTGCCAAAACAGGGCAAGGTATAAAAGAGCTGCTCGACATGGTTTTATTGGTTGCCGATGTAGAAGAGCTGAAGGCCGTGGTGGAAGGACCAGCCAAAGGTTTGGTGATTGAAGCTCACCTCGAAAAGGGTCGTGGACCAGTAGCGATTTGTTTAGTCGACGAAGGAACAATTAAAAGTGGCGACTTTATTGTGGCTGGCACAACATATGCTAAGGTTCGCAATCTCGAAACACCCACTGGCCAACAGATTAAAAGTGCTGGACCGTCGACGCCAATTCTGATTACCGGGTTTAAGCAGCTTCCAGAGTTCGGCGACGAATTTAGTGTTGTAAGTAATGAAAAAGAAGCGCGTAGCCTTGCTGCTGGTGCTGCTCATGGACAAAAATTAGCTAACAAAAATCAAGATATTAACAGCGGAGAACTAATTAGGATTATTAACCGCAGCAATAAACTGACTGAGCTGCCGATTATCGTAAAGGCGGATGTTCAGGGCTCGTTGACTTCTGTAATCGATAGCCTTAAAACGTTGAATAACGACGAGGTAGCCGTACGGGTTGTCAGTAGTGGTGTGGGGGCGATCAACGAAAGTGATGCTCATCTGGCGCATACATCGGATGCAATAATCTACGGGTTTAATGTGTCGCTGCCAACCAGTGTCAAGCGGCTGGCTGGACGTGATAAAGTTCCGGTCAGACTGTATCAAGTCATATACGAACTCATTGATGATGCTAAAAGCGAATTAACAAAACTTTTAGCTCCAGAAGAAGTTGAGCATGAGCTAGGCGCACTCGAGGTGAAAGGAATCTTTAAGACAACCAAAACAGAGGTAATTTGTGGAGGAGAGGTTAAGAAGGGTAAACTCAGCCTCCCAGCTTTTGCACGAATTATGAGAGGCAAGGAAGCGATTGCCGAAACACGGCTGACTAACCTAAAGCGTGGACCACAGGACGCCAAGGAAGTCGTTGAGGGAGAGCTTTGCGGTTTAAGTCTTGAGACCACCAGCAAGGTTTTGGTAGAAGAAGGTGATATTATCGAGGTGTTCAATAAAGAAATGGTAGCTCGTAAACTTTAAGAGCTAAAGGGGTCAGGAGTGGAAGATCGAAGAGGACCGGGCCAAGAGCACGAAGACAAAACCAAAGATCGCAGCGAGGATAAACAAGACCGTGCTAAAAAATTTGGCTCCTTAGCAAGTGGCGACAGCGAATCTGTCTGGTCTGATGTAAAACTTGACATAGATGACGACGACGAAGAATCTGAAGAATCCGAAAAAAGAGAGCGGGTCTCAAAAAAAACGGAGTCTCAAGCCAAAGATGGCGAAGAAGAAGGAGGTCGTTGGGCATCCTTGATGCGTTCTATATTTGAGCGCGACCAAGTATTGGCTCGAGAGGACGAAGAATCAACAAGAGAAGAGTCAGCGGACGATAGTCAGGAGCTAAGCTTTAGTGACCTATCATTTTTTAGACCAAAAAAAGAACAAGAATTAGGCAACGGGTCAGGGTTGGATCAGGTGGAAAACGAAGAATTCGATGCACCCGACGAGGAAGAGATTGAACTCCCACCGATTGACACTGATAATATGGCCGATGAAGTGTCGAGCGAAGAAGAGCCGGAGGCAGAACAGCCGCAAGGATCGGTCCAAAATAGCACCGCCAACACCGCCGGCACTGTTGCTAACGGATCTACAGGATCTGGAGGCGGGGCAGGCAATGGGCCGACTAATAATCACGGCGGAGCAGGGCGTCAGGGTGGTGGCTATGGTGGCGGCGGAGGATTCCCTCCGAATGGACCTAACGCTCTAAATCCTCCGGGACCTAACAGGCTTCGAAATAATCCGAACACAAACAACCATGACCCCCGTTTGCGTCGTGCTATTGCTGGGCTTTTATTGGTTGATGCTATTGATTATCTCACCACAAAACGGCGTGAAAATAGGATAAAGAAGAAAAACGAGGCAGATCACAAAAAACTTGGAGCAGTTCAAGAAAAACAACGGTTAGCGCACGAACAAGTAGCCCAGCAGACCAATAAGCTAGAGACGGCACGCAATGACACTGAGGAGCGACTTAAAAAGTTAGAGAGCGAGACAGGGCAGGCTCAGCAAGAGAAAATAAAGATCGAAAAACCGCCTAAGATACCCGCAGAAGTTCTTCGTGTTGTACAAGAAATATCAGAAGTAACCGAAAAAACACACGAAAAAATTATTGAAGCTCAAGATCATGAACTGCTTTCTACGCTTAGTGAACGAGATCGAGAAATCTTAAGAACAGAGATACTCGAACGACCTGCCGATGTACTTGAGGCGGTAAAGCGGGCGGCAGAAAATAATGCAGCAGTTGAAACGTTGTACGAAAAACGACATGAATCTCGTGGCAACGAGACTTCTAATACTAGTGTGATGAGTCGCGGAGGCCAAACTCAGGATCGGTCCAAAACCCTTGAAGAATTTGCAGCTTGGTCTGGGCAGCAGTCGCTCTCAACCGACGTGAAACTACCAGAGCTAACACCAAAACAACCAGCTCGTTCTCAAGCTCAGCAGCAAGTTGCACGAACAGTTAGCACTGTACTTATCATTTTTGTAATTCTTGTATTGTTCGCAGTCATTCTTTTCATGTAGAAACCTGATACAATATTATTCAGGAGAAAGAATGTTCAAATTAGACGACAATTTACTACGTGAACTCGGTCTTGGAGCCTTGCCTCCATCTGAAAAGAACCGTATGCTCAGTCATATTTATGAGACGCTCGAAATGAGGGTTGGCATGAAATTAGCAGAGCAAATGACTAATGAGCAGCTTGATGAGTTCGAAGCATTCATCGATAGAAATGACGAAGCTGGTGCATTAAAGTGGTTGGAGACTAACTTTCCCAACTATAAACAGGTTGTCGCCGACGAGCTGGAAAAGCTGAAGGCTGAGATTACGCAAGCAGCCCCACAGATCATGGCCGCAAGTCAACAGCAAGCAGCGCAAACTCCGCCAGCCGGAGCATATCCGCAACCGCAACCTGCACAATCTTCCCAGTATGGTCCGCAGCCCACACAACCACAGCCGGTATCGATGCCGCCAAGCCCCACAGATCAGTCTTACGGGCAACAACCGCCTGTGCCAAGCTATCCTGAGCCGGCTCCGTTACCTCCACAACCGTATAATCAGAATAGTACAACTGCAGTACCTACGCCTGGCCAGCAAGACGCCCCGCAAGACTCATCTGCCCAAGCGTATCCAGCATCTGAATAAGTATGAGTTTATAAATATTGATAGTGTCCGGCTAGGAACGAGGAGATATCCATTTCTGACTTTCCGGCAGGCTTAAGCTGTTCAATAAGAAGGCCGTCTGTCCCGCATACAACAACGAGCTGTTTTTTTGTGGCCTGAATTTCGCCTGCTGTGCCGCTTGAAGGGACTACCCGTACTTTAGTCAGTTGCACGTCTTTACCGGCTATAGTAGCTTTGCTTCCTGGCCATCCAAGAAAAGCGCGGATTTCTCGCTCAAGTTCAATTGCGGGTTTGCGCCAGTCAATAACACCATCATCCTTAGTTAGTTTACGCGAATAAGTTGCCGGCTCTTTGTCAGGCTGTTTATAGTGACCTAGTTTGCCGTCCATATATTTTGGAAGATATGCTTTCAGCATCCTATTGCTGAGCACAATGAGCTTTGCTGTGAGCGATTGAGTGGTTTCGTCGTTTGCGATCGATAAATCTTCCTGGGCTAAAAGATCTCCTTCGTCAAGTGCCGGTACAATCTTCATAAGACTAACCCCAGTTTTTTGCTGTCCGCTTAAAATTGCAAATGTAATTGGGTCTGCACCGCGCCATTCAGGGAGCAGGGAAAAATGAGAGTTGATAATACCAAGTTCGAATGCATCGATCACAGATTGGTCGACAATGATTCCAAAGTCTACAATCACACCGACTTTACTTGTAAACTGGTTTTTACTCATAGAATCAGAAAGCTCATGTTTTGTTTCGCACGCAAAAAGTTTTGCATCTGGGACAACGGCGGACATGACTTGGCGGGTGCTTGGCTTTGTAAATATTGCTTCAACTTCAAAATGCTCGGCTAGAGAGCGAAGCGAAGCTTCGGCAACCGGACCGCTACCAAAGAATACGACTTTTTTTGATATCTTTTTCATAATCGAGTTGAGTTAGCTTACCGTCGGATTCTAATCTAAAAAACGCGTCAGGGTTGTCCTTGATATAATCAACGAATAATTTGCCGTTCGTATGGTCAATCTCGTGCTGGAACACGCGCGCCAAAAAACCTTCCGCAGTCAGTCTAATCTCCTTACCAGACTCATTCAGTGCTTTAATCCGGACTTTAGTGTGTCGCGGCACAAACCCATAAACATCACGCACGCTCAAGCAGCCTTCGTAATCTTCAACAACTTCACCTTCGAGTTTAGTTATTTCGGGATTAATGAAGGTGTGAAATTCGCGCACTTTTTTATCTTCAAAATTACTACGAATAATTACCACACGATACAGCTGATCTATCTGAACAGCAGCCAAAGCGACGGCAATTTCGTGGTCGCGACTATCTTCCCAATCGATTGTGGCTGACTTCATGTCTGCAATGAGCGTTTTGACGGCATCACTTACTAGGCCAATTCGCTTGGATCGTTCACGCAAGGATGCGTGTGGCAGAGTAATAATATTGTCGCGATTAGCGGCCATGGAGAGCAGTATAACAGATAAAAACTAAAAATAATTATAGTAAGTTGGACGGGTCGAGGTCATGTGTCCAACCTGTCGGAAGAAGTCTAATGATTGTTAGTAGCGGCGCTCTACTTCGGGATTTTATGATAATTTGCCAGTGATACTTGCCATGCGATTTAGCAATAAAACGCGGAGTTGGTCCTAGGATTTCAATTGGCAATTGAAGCTTACGAATTATATCAACCAAGTTTCGGGCATTTTTTTCGGCAGATGCGCTAGAGGCTCGTGCGCAGTCAAGTTTTAAGATTTGCACGAACGGCGGGAACTTAAATTTTTTTCGTTCCTCAATCTGTTGTGTGTAAAAGTCAGCCCAATTTGCTTGAGTCGCAAATAATAATGTTGGGTTCTCTGTGTCTCGTGCTTGCACAATAACTTGACCAGCTCTATGGCCTCGTCCAACCCGACCAATGGCTTGACGAATTTGTTGATACGTTTGCTCTTCGGCGGTGTAGTCTGGAAAACTCAAGCTACTCTCGGCAGCAATAATACCGACAACGCTGAGGCTAGGGAGATCGTGGCCTTTGACCAATAGTTGAGTCCCTACTAATATATCAACCTTGCCCTTTGAAACTTCTTCGTACAGGTTTTCAAAGCGTTCTTGCTTTACGTTGTCAGTATCAAAACGCTTGATAACTGCATCGGGAAACAGTTTTGCAAGACTGTCTGCAACTGCCTTTGTCCCCGTACTACGAAAAGACAAATCTGTTCCGTTACAGACCGGACAGTTTGTTAGGGCGGTCCTAGAAAAACCACACGTATGACAAATAAGCACATGTTTATCTGCGTGGTAGGTTAGGGGTAGATCACAGTTGTCGCAATGCGCTTGCCAATCACAGGATTGACACTGTACGACTCTGGCCGTACCGCGTCTATTCAAAAATACTAATGATTGTTCACCAGCGTCAAAAGCCGAGCGAATGGCGTTAATTAACTGGTCAGATATATACGGATGACCAGAAAAATTTTCTCTATTTTTGCTGTCTACTAGTGTAACCTCTGCAGGCTCCGCTACCGAAATTGCGGGCTTTGTCAGGCGAACTATACGTGCTTTTTTTGCGGAAGCAAGGTGGTAATCTTCTATTCTTGGGGTTGCGCTACCCATAATGAGTTGTGCTTTGTGTAGTGCTGCTAGCTTGGCCGCTACACGGCTGGATTGGTAGTGTGGCATCTGACCTTGCTTATATGATGTGTCGTGTGCTTCGTCTATGACAATAAGCCCAAGACCAGTAAACGGAGCGAACAGGGCAGAACGAGGCCCAATAACTACCAATGGGTAATTTGCCTGGATGATCCGAAGCCACAACTCGCGACGTTGCTTTGGTGTTAGGTTAGAATGCAGAATAAGTACCGGATAGGGTAGTGCTTGCTGAAATTGAGTAGCCAAAGGAGTAGTCAGCCCAATTTCGGGCGTTAATATCAGGACAGATTTACCCTGTTGCAATGTTGCGCGGCTGCGTTCTAGATATACTCTGGTTTTGCCCGTGCCTGTTTCTCCGTGAAGCAAGACCGTTCCGGGTGTCGATTGCATGATCTCGAGAGCCTTGGTCTGTTCACCAGTAAGAGCAGGCAGCGAACGCACTGTGCTCAGCTTTGGTATGGCTTTCAATGGCTCAGTCCTCTTCTCTAAATCTGATGGCACGAAGAGGCTGGTTAATACGCCGCTTGGACCAGGGTAGTATTCTCGCAGCCATGCTAGCAGCTGTAAACTGGGCGTCGACAACACGCACGAAGTATGAGCTTGCGAGATTAACTTAGTTGTAAATGTTGGCTTTGATGTCGTGTCTACAATGATTCCTAATTCATTTTTTGCCCGCATCGGCACAGATACGATTTGACCATTTTGCAGTAAATTTTCAGAGGCATAGGTTAGCGGTTCAGCTCCATGGTACCTCTGGCTCGCAACCCAAATTTTGTAATAGAACATAGCAACAGTATAGAACACCATTAATACAGGGTTGAATTCTAAAAAAAGTCCGGCTATACTAGATTTACGTTGTTTGAATAACAATAAAAGCTTATGTTAGATGTATTTATAACTTCCCGAGTTCGGCGCAAAATTATTGTGGTCTATGCAAAGTATCCGGATTTCAAGACTCACGTTCGTGGGCTTGCTAAGCTCATCAAGGAGGATGCTGGAAATATTCAGCGAGAACTAAAACGCTTAGAAAAGATTGGTTTTCTGATTTCTGAAAAACAAGGGAACACTAAGATCTATCACACCAATAAGCAATTCGCCATTTTCAAAGAACTGCAAAGCATTGTTCTAAAATCTCAACGACTCAATCAAAAACGTCCGCGCTAAGACTTGCAAATACTCATCTGTTAGCGTATACTTTTAAACCTATGATTCAAGTTACACGAAAAGACGCCAAAGAATCCTTTGAGAACCTGCTGCGACGATTTAATCGCAAGGTTCAGCAATCTGGATTATTGGCGGAAGCAAAGCAAGCTCAGTATTTTGAGAAACCAATGAGCAAGCGTGATCGTCGCGCTAAAGCTATTGTTCGTAAAGAACGTAAAGCCGTAAAGCTTAAGAAGATTAAGCTCGGTCAGCGCTAATTTATTTGCTACACTGACAATAGCTGTATGACAAAAAAAGACGAGATCGAACAGGACCTCAAGCAAGCCATGCTGGCTGGCAATAAAGACCAAGTCATGATTCTGCGCGGGCTTAAAAGTGCAATATTGTATGTCGAGGTGGCAGAAAACAAACGTGAGACCGGTCTTAATGATGATGAAGTAATCGCTTTATTGCAAAAAGAGTCTAAAAAACGCCAGGAAAGTGCCGATTTATATCGTCAGGGCAATGATGAGGTCAGGGCAGCCCGAGAAGACCTAGAAAAAAAGATCATCGAGAAATACTTGCCAGCTCAACTCGGAGAACAAGAAATACTAAAGGTTGTTGAAGCAGAAATTGCTAAACTAGATAACCCTTCGGTAAAAGACATGGGCTCGGTAATCGGTGCCGTCAAAGCCGCATGCGGTGGAGCGGCTGATGGCGCGGTCATTGCTCGGCTTACAAAGGAGAAACTAGGATGATTATAATCATGGGTCTGGCTGGGGCTGGTAAGGGTACGCAAGCGAAACTACTGGTTGAGAAAGATGGGTACGCCCTTGTGTCCACCGGTGATGTGCTACGTTCTCTCGCGTCGGATGATCAAAAGAAACGGATGCTGAGTGGAGTTCTGCTGAGCGATGATGAAATTTTTGATTTGATTGGCAAGGCTATACAACAGGTGCCGGATCCCAAGAAATGCCTAATCGATGGAACGCCTCGTAGTATCCCTCAGGCAGATTGGTTGTTAGACCAAGCAAAAAAGCAAGGCTTCAGTATTGATGCAGTGCTGCATCTTGAAATAAAAGAGGAAGTAGTCCGTCGTCGTTTGTTGCAACGCGGTAGGACGGATGATACCGATGCTAGCATTACAAAACGTTTTCAAGAGTACTATCGGGCAACGCAGCCACTACTTAACTACTTAAAGCAAAAAAACATACCGGTATATAGCATTAACGGTGATCAAACCGAAGCAGCAGTACATCAAGATATTGTTACTGCCCTAGAATCGTTATAGCTATGTCTCAAAATAAGCTAAAAACGCCTGACGAAATTGTGGCGATGCGACGTAGTGGCAGTATATTAGCCTCAGTTCTAAAACATCTTGCGGCGCGTACCAAAGCAGGCCTCACGCCAAAAGATATGTCAGCTTTAGCGAGTGCCGAGTTGCAGAAATTGGGAGGCGAACCAGCCTTTAAGAATTACCACGGTTTCCCAGACATTATTTGTATATCGGTGAACGATCAAGTTCAGCACAGCATTCCAGACATCCGACCGTTTCAGCCGGGAGATGTGATTAACTACGATTTTGGGGTTCGCTACAAAGGTATGATTACCGACGGGGGTATCACGGTTTGTGTCGGCAAACCCAGCGAAGCAGTACACAGACTAATAACAGGAACCGAGGAAGCGTTAGCGGCTGGAATAGCGGCTGTGCACGATGGGTGTCGGGTTGGTGATGTTTCTGCTGCGATCGAAAACGTGCTCAAGAAATATCAACTTGGAATTGTGCGGGATTTGGTGGGCCATGGGGTCGGTCACGACCTGCACGAGGAGCCCAACATCCCAAACTACGGAAAAGCAAACACAGGCCCTACGCTAAAGGCAGGCATGACTATTGCTATTGAACCAATTACGACGCTTGGTGCAGAAACAATCATGGGTGATGTCGATGGTTGGACTTTATGGACAACCGACCGAAGCCTGTCGGCACAGTTTGAACACACAGTTCTGGTGACAAAAAATGGCGCTGAGATTTTGACCCAATAGTCACTACTTGTGAAGCATAAACGAAACAAGGTATACTGCCTACTATGCGTGAACAAGCCCAGGGGCAGTTCGTAGGTCTTGATATTGGTACCAGCACAGTACGCTGTGTTGTAGGCACTATTGAATCTGAGGAATCCGGAGTACTTTCAATTATTGGACACGGAAGCACGACAAACCTTGGTATGCGAAAGGGTGTCATTGTGCAGGCTGACGACGTGGCAAGTGCAATTGTGGAAGCAATCACTGAAGCAGAACGAGTATCTGGTGTTCGAATCGATCGGGCGACGGTTAACGTGAATGGCTCGCATGTGCTTGGCATGAATTCCCGGGGTGTTATTGCGATAAGCGCTGCCAACCGAGAAATTAGTCGCGAAGATCGAATGCGTGTTGAAGAAGCAGCTACGATCGTTAAGCTTCCTCCGAACCGAGAAATCATCCAAGTTTTTGCTAAAAATTATAGGCTTGACGGGCAGGATAACATAAAAGATCCCGTTGGGATGCAGGGCGTTCGTCTTGAGGTGGATACACATATTGTGACAGCCTCAACCCCCAATCTTCGTAATCTTGACCTGGTTATGGAAAAATCACACCTACTTGCCAGTCACCATACCGTATCAAGTCTTGCGGCTGCAGAAGCAGTATTAACAAGACAGCAAAAAGAGGCAGGGACGCTGCTGCTTGATATTGGGGCGGGGACAACCAACATGGTGGTTCTAGAAGAGGGTGAAGTGCAGCATGTCGCAGTACTGCCAATCGGCGGCATACACATAACGAATGATCTGGCTATTGGCTTAAAAACCGATTTAGATATTGCAGAACAGGTGAAAATTAACCACGGGCGACTCGGTAGCCAAGCTAAAAATGGTCCAATTTCAGTTGTACTCAATAAAACTAGACATGAATTTGAAGCTGAAGATGTACACATGATCATAGAAGCAAGGGTAGAGGAGCTACTAGAGTATGTAGATAAAGAGCTCAAGAAGATCCAACGATCTCGCAAACTACCAGGTGGAGTTGTGCTGGTCGGCGGTTCATCCAAATTAGTTGGTTTAGCTGATTTTACAAAACAGAAACTCGAGCTGGCGGTGCGACTTGGAAAACTGCAGCCTCTAGCGGGGCTCATGGATACCGTTCAAGACCCGAGCTATAGCAGTGCCGTTGGTCTTATGCTACTAGATATGCTTCTCGGTCCTACTGGCCCTGTCGAAAGCACTTCTGGCACTAGCAGGGCAACCAGTGCAGTTTCAGAGCTTGTTGGTAGTATATTTAAGCGGTTTAGATAAACATTGTACTCGGCTGTTTTTCAGGTGTGAAAAAACTATCATTCGGATTGTTCATTGCGGCTAAAAATCATTTAGGTTATACTGCAAATGTATTCAGAAGACGAATGAAGGGGAACTGATAAACATGCCACAGGTTGCACCAGCCATAGAGACTTTTGCTCGAATTAAAGTAGTCGGTGTTGGCGGCGCTGGTGGCGCTGCGATTAACCGTATGGTCGAGGCAGAAGTTAGTGGCGTTGAATTCATCTCTATTAATACTGACTCTCAGGCATTGCACTATTCTAAGGCTCAAACAAAGATCCATATTGGTAAAGATACAACAAGAGGTCTTGGTGCTGGGGCGGATCCTTCCGTTGGCGAGAACGCTGCGACAGAGTCTAAAGACGAAATTAAAAAGGCGCTCGAGGGCGCTGACATGGTATTTGTCACTATCGGAGCGGGCGGTGGTACCGGTAGTGGAGCTGGGCATGTTGTTGCACAGATTGCCAAGGATCTTAACATACTAGTTGTAGGATTCGCAACAAAACCATTTGCATTTGAGGGCGAGAAACGTCGTAGAAACGCAGAGAAGGCGATAGAGAACCTCCGCAGCGCTGTCGACACGTTGATTATTATTCCGAACGATCGCTTATTGCAGACAATTGATCGGCAAACACCACTACTAGAGGCTTTTAAAGTAGCCGATGATGTTTTGCGACAAGGTGTTCAGGGTATTTCTGATTTGATTACAGTGCATGGACTTATTAATCTCGACTTTGCAGATGTCAAAACAGTTATGAGCAATGCTGGTTCGGCCTTGATGGGGATTGGTCGCTCGAGTGGGGAGAATAGAGCTGTTCAAGCTGCTCAACAAGCAATTGAGTCGCCACTTCTGGAAGTCTCTATTGATGGTGCTCGAGGCATTCTCTTTAATGTTATTGGTGGTCACGACATATCGATGCACGAGATCAACACCGCAGCAGAAACGATCACAGCAGCGGCTGATCCAGATGCAAACATTATATTTGGCGCTACTATTAACCCTGACCTAGAGGGCGAGGTTATTATAACTGTCGTTGCAACGGGCTTTGATGCTGCATATTTTGCTAATCGCAACCCGGCACCACTACAGTTATCTAACAGTACGACAGACGAGTCTGGCTCGGAGGCTGAAGACGCGAAAGAGGACGATGAAACGGCGGATGTATCTGGGTTGGATATGGATGTAAGCAGTCACGACGCAATAAGCGGTAGAGAAGAGTTTCATAAGGAACCGGCCATACCAAACATCTGGGCACTTGATCACGATCATGAGAGTTCTGACGAATCAGCCAGTAAAGTAGAGGACAAGCGGGCTGAGGAGGATGAATTAGAAAAACCATCATTCCTACGACGTCTTAAAAAAAGACGTTCAGAAAAACACGATTCTGAACAAGACCACGATTCATAGGTGTTATTTGGGCACTACTGTATTAAATAATACAGCAATAATTGTCTTGTAATGCACCATAGATAGCGCTATGATCTAAAGCATAGACGCTATATGTAGCGATACAGATAGCAATAGTACATTCAGATTGAGTAAAGGAGGTGTGCAATATGAAGTGCAGCCAATGCCAAGAAATTGATACAAAAGTGATTGAGTCACGCGATGTATCGGATGGTGAAGCCGTACGCCGCCGCCGTGCCTGTGCCAAATGCCAATACCGCTTTACAACCTACGAGCGAATCGAGCGCCCACAACTTGTTGTTGTTAAAAACACTGGTGTTCGAGAAATGTTTAACAGAAATAAACTGCTTGCGGGACTGTATCGAGCAACTGAAAAGACTTCGGTAACCACTATTCAGCTTGAACAACTGGTGAACGATATCGAACACGAGTTATATGCTTGTGGTGAAAACGAAGTTTCTACAGCAAAGATTGGACAACTGGTTATGAATAGGCTGGCGACGCTAAACGAAGTTGCATATGTGCGGTTTGCGAGCGTATATCGAAGATTCAAAGATATAGCGAGCTTTGAAAAAGAGTTATCCCAGATTAAAAATCGCAAAACGAGCGTTGTCAAAGACTAAAAACTAGCGAATGTCTTTGACGGCTCCTTTTTGGCCACAAAACATGTATAATCAACCATGCAAACGTGTTCAAAAAGGAGCCAAGCCCGAAAGACGAGAGACAATAAGGGCAGACTCTAAACAAAAACTTAACAAAATAAATCTAACAAAGTGAGGGTACAACTATGGGACAAACAACGATCCTGGAGCGCAGGAGGCTGTTCACTCAGCCAAAAACGAAGGCATACGATCAATTAAACTGGGTCGAAAAAGACTCGGTTATTATGAATCCAATGACTGGCAAGCCAGTATTTGAACAGCTGGGTGTTAGTTTTCCGGAGGATTGGTCGCTTAATTCTATTAACATTGTTGCGCAAAAATACTTTACCGGGACTCCCGGAACAAAAAGTCGCGAAACGTCGTTGCGTGATCTCATAGATCGTGTGGTTGATACTGTTACGCGCCAAGGCTTACAAGAGGGCTACTTTGCGACTGAAGCTGAAGCTGAAGATTTTAAAGAAGAAATAAAGTATGTTCTTGCTACTCAGCGTGCAGCCTTTAATTCACCAGTTTGGTTTAATATTGGTGCGCCCGGTCGCTCACAGCAAGCAAGCGCTTGCTTTATTCTTGCGGTAGAAGACACTATGCCAGCAATTCTGAATTGGTATAAAGAAGAGGGAATGATCTTTAAAGGCGGATCTGGTTCAGGAATTAACCTCAGTAACCTTAGATCGTCTGTTGAGCCGCTTGGTAAGAGCGCAGGAACCGCCTCGGGTCCGTTAAGTTTTATGCGGGGAGCCGATGCTTCAGCGGGTGCAATTAAGAGCGGTGGTAAAACGCGTCGAGCTGCAAAAATGGTGATTCTCAACGCTGACCATCCTGATGTTGAAGAGTTTATTTGGGCGAAAGCAATTGAAGAACGCAAAGCCCGTGATCTCAAGGCGGCTGGTTGGGACATGGATCTTGATGGTAAGGACTCGTTTAGTGTCCAGTATCAAAATGCCAATAACTCGGTTCGAGTCAGCGATGAGTTTATGCAAGCTGTCGAGGATGATGCGGACTGGGACCTGCGAGCTGTGACTAACGGTAAGAGTGTAAAAAAAGTTAAGGCACGTGATATTTTCCACCAGATTGCATTAGCTGCATGGGAGTGTGCTGATCCAGGCATGCAGTTTGATACAACGATCAACAAGTGGCATACAACACCAAATGCTGGTCGCATTAACGGCAGTAACCCCTGTAGCGAGTATATGCACCTCGACAACTCTGCATGCAACTTGGCATCGATTAACCTACTGAAATATCTTCGCGACGATAATACGTTCGACATTGAGGCCTACAAACATACGGTCGAGCTCATGTTTACCGCGCAGGAGATCCTTGTTGGGTACTCAGAATATCCCACAGAAAATATTACAAAAAACGCAAAGGCCTACCGCGAACTTGGTCTTGGCTATGCTAACCTAGGGGCATTACTTATGGCGCAAGGCCTTCCGTATGACTCGGCAGAGGGGCGGGCTCAAGCTGCTGCTTTGACCGCGCTCATGACTGGGCATGCGTATGCTACCAGTGCGCGAATTGCTCAACGAGTTGGACCATTCGCTGGCTTCCACAAAGATCAGGAAGGCATGATCAATGTGCTTAAAATGCACCGACAAGCGGTTAGCAATATAGATGCGAGCCTTGTTTCGGAGGAGCTTCTCAGTGCAGCCGCGGCGTCATGGGATGAAGCGGTTGAGCTTGGACAGCTATATGGAGTTCGTAACGCTCAAGCAAGTGTTCTAGCTCCAACAGGGACAATTGGTCTCATGATGGATTGTGATACAACCGGTATTGAGCCGGACCTTGGGCTTGTAAAGTTCAAGAAGTTGGTTGGTGGTGGCACTATGACCATCGTTAACCAGACAGTGCCTCGGGCATTACAAGTTCTTGGCTACAGTAAGGAACAGATAGGTGACATTGTTAAACACATCGATACTGAAAAAACTATCACTGGTGCACCTCATCTCAAGCCTGAACACTTTGATGTATTCGCATGTTCTATGGGCGACAACGCTATCCATTACTTGGGTCATGTAAAAATGATGTCAGCAGTACAACCATTTCTTTCGGGTGCAATTAGCAAAACAGTGAATATGCCAGAAGATGTCACTGTTGAAGACGTAGAGCAACTACATATAGACGCCTGGAAGATGGGTCTCAAGGCGGTTGCTATCTATCGAGATAACTGTAAAGTTGCTCAGCCGCTCAGCATGATGAAAAAAGATGGTGATAAAAACAACGAAGTTGCTGAAGACAAGCCACTCGATAAAATTATCGTTAAGGGTGCGGTTCGTCGTGAAATGCCAAAGATACGAAATTCTAAGACGTTAGAGTTCCGTGTGGCTGGAAGTAAGGGTTTCATTACTGTTGGTGAATTCGAAGACGGTACTCCAGGTGAGTTGTGGCTAAAGATTGCCAAGCAGGGCTCTACACTTGCAGGAGTCATGGATTCGCTTGCTATCTCTGTGAGCTATGGGCTCCAGTACGGTGTTCCGCTTAAGAGTTATGTGCACGCACTAACTAACATGTCGTTTGCGCCGTCTGGTATTACGGATGACGCTGAAATTCGTACAGCTAGCTCAATTGTGGACTATATCTTTAAAAGATTGGCTCTTACCTATCTGTCGTTTGATGATCGTCTAGAGCTAGGTTTGGCTTCTATCGACGACATGCCGGAAGCGCAGACTAGCCTACTTGAAGAGTCAACCAAAGCAAGTGAACCAGAGGCTAAGCCCGTAGAAAAGGTTGAGAAAGTAGTCGAGGCTCCAGTGAGGCCAGTAGAATCTTCCGCTACTACTAAAACTTCAGCAAAAGACGATACCGCTCCAATGTGCTATAACTGCGGCAATCAAACGCAACGCGCTGGCAGCTGCTATGTATGTACATCTTGCGGTAGTACAACGGGCTGTTCGTAAGCGAAAAAACGGCAACACTAATCGAGCACAATGTAAACGAAAGTAAGTGTCATTGTGCTCGTGGTAAACTAATGCCATGAAGGTCCAGATTATTTATAAGCCGCAGTCGGAGCACGCAACCAAAATAGAGGAGTTTGTTCGAGAAATTGGTCGTAACTATGACCGAAGAATTCCGCTGGTTGATGCTGACAGTAAAGAAGGGGCGCGGATGGCTGAGCTATACGATATTGTGCAGTATCCAGCCATTATTGCCCTTTCGGAAGACGGTTCTATGCTCAAGGACTGGCAAGGACCCATATTACCCCTCATGAATGAGGTAGTTTACTACGCGTCCGACAGATTGCAAGGGTAGCAGAAGTAACGTATAGTAAACAAGGATGCGTTCCATTTCTAATGGATGAGCGGCTATCACCCGCGAAAGCAGCGAGCAGAAATCTGAGAATAGAAAGTAGATCTCGCCGGGCAGACCCGTTATAGTCGCAAACTAAGTGCTAGAAGAGAAGCTCTTTTGGAAACTGGATGGTACCTCCCTGAACCCATGGGATCCAGTGGTCAGAAGAGTTTTTATTGTTTTAAGGAGAAAGTATGAAGTTTAGCTCGGGCAGGCGTAAAGCGATCGAATACGAAAAAGATCTTGTTACGCAGTGGAAAAAGAACAAGACCTTTGAAAAATCTGTTGAGCAGCGTCCAGCCGAAAATAGCTTTGTTTTTTATGATGGTCCCCCGTTTATCACGGGTGTTCCGCATCATGGCACGTTACTAACGAGCATTGTTAAAGATGCGGTACCGCGGTATCAGACCATGAAAGGTAAGCGTGTTGAGCGCGTCTGGGGGTGGGATTGTCACGGACTGCCTGCCGAAGTCTTTACAGAGAAAAAACTGGGAATTACCGACAAGCGAGATATTGGATCGAAGATAACACTCGAAAAGTATATAACAACCTGTCGAGATAACATGGTGCAAACTGGAAGCTTATGGGAAGACACCATCGACAGAATTGGTCGTTGGGTGGACTTTAAGGGCGCATATAAGACTATGGATAAAGAGTTCATGGAGTCTGTTTGGTGGGCTTTCAAACAGCTGTACGAAAAAGGCAAAATTTACGAGGGCGAAAAAGTACTGATGTATTGCATCCGGGACGAGACACCGATCTCGAAAGCCGAAGTTGCCATGGATAATTCATACGAAGAAGATACCGATCCATCGGTGTATGCTAAGTTTAAGCTACAAGGCGAAGACAGTTATCTGCTTGTTTGGACAACTGTTGCGTGGTCGCTTTTTGCAAACACCGCCCTGGTTGTCGACGAAAAAGTCGAGTACGTTGAAGTCGAGTTGAACAGCGAAAAGTTAATACTCGCCAAAGAATTATTAAAGACTTCGCTTCAAGACGAAAAGCACCAGCCGCTTGATTACAAAGTGCTGAGAACATTTAAGGGCAAGGAATTGGTTGGTAAGAGTTACGAGCCATACTACAAGGATTGGGGCGCGGGTGCTCATATTATTCATCATGCTGACTTTGTAACGACTGACGAAGGAACAGGCGTTGTCTCGCAGGCCCCAGCATATGGTGAAGAGGATTATGCTATGGCTAAACAGGCCGGCTTTCCGGTTGTATCTGTGGTGAATGACGCAGGTGAATTAACAGAGACAGATTGGCAGGGTCAGCAAGTGTGGGAAGCCAACAAGGACATGGCAAAAACACTTTTAGCCCAGAATAAGGTGTTGCGGATTGAGTATATTCGCCACCAATATCCACACTGCCACCGATGTCACACCAAACTCATTTACCGGGCTCACCCAAGTTGGTTTATGGACATAGATGGGCAACGAACAGAAATGCTCGAGCAAAACGGTCAGATCAATTGGTTCCCGGAGCATATTAAGCATGGAAGATCAGAAAAGACTATTCAATCAGCGCCAGACTGGAACTTAAGCCGTGATCGTTTTTGGGCTTCGGCCATGCCCGTCTGGAAGGGTACCGATAAGGACGGAAAAGAGCATATCAAAGTGGTTGGGAGCTATGCCGAGCTGAAGGATTTGAGTGGTGTGGAGCTCGAAGACTACCACCGCCCATGGGTTGATGATATTGAGTTTGATCTAGAAGGGGTTCATTACAGGCGAATCGACAAAGTTTTGGATTGTTGGTTCGAAAGCGGCAGTATGCCCTTCGCACAATTCCACTATCCATTTGAGAACGTTGAGAAATTCGAACAAAATTTCCCAGGCGACTTTATCGTTGAGTACGTACCCCAGGTTCGAGCCTGGTTCTATTATTTGAATGCAGTTAATGTCGGACTCTTTGGTAAGACGGCCTTCAAGACGGCGCTGGTACATGGAACGCTTGCGGGTAACGATGGGCGAAAGATGAGTAAAAGTTTTGGAAACTATACTGACCCGAATGAACTCATGGATTTATATAGTGCTGATGCGCTACGCTTTCTGTTTCTAAACTCACCACTTTTAAACGGCGAGGATTTTTCGCTAGTAGACAAAGATGTAGCTGATGTTTCGCGAAAACTGGCAATGGTTTGGAACATGTACGATTTCTTTACGATGTATGCCGAAGTTGACGGCTGGGAGTGGGGCGGCAAACACGAAGATCCATCCGCACACTGCGAAAATCCGCTCGACCAATGGATTATCAGTCGTGTTCATCAACTTACAACCGAAGTTGAGCAGCACATGGATCGATACGACATCCCAAATGCCATGAAGCCAATCTTGCCATTTATTGACGATGCCAGCAACTGGTACGTGCGCCGTTCACGCCGCCGTTTTTGGAAAAGTGGTGATGATACGGACAAGAACAATGCGTACAAAACGCTACACTATGTCTTAACGCAATTGAGCATGGTAATGGCGCCATTCACGCCATTCATGGCCGAAGAACTGTACCAAAAGCTAACTGGCGGCGAATCGGTGCATTTGCTCGATTGGCCAAAGGTTGGGCATATCAATGAACTTATTTTGCAAGAAATGGCTATGGTTCGCCGCGCGATCAATGATGGTTTGTCTAAACGGGCGGAGCATGGGCTCAAAGTACGGCAGCCACTCGCTAGTGCAATCCTTATGAGCACCGTTAGTGAGTCAGCACCCCAAAACTTAAACAAAGATCTCATAGAGATAGCTAAAGAGGAGCTTAATGTTAAAGAAATTACCGTAAAGACAGCATCTGAAACAGAGGGCTCGGGTGCGAACCCTAGTGTTATTCTTGATACAAAACTTACGCCTAAACTTAAACGGGAAGGTTTAATGCGTGAGGTAGTGCGACACGTGCAGAGTGCCCGCAAGCAGGCGAAGTTAAGCGTCGACGACCGAATCGTTCTAGAGCTTTATACAGAGGACTCCGAGCTTAGCAAGGCGCTCGATGATTACAAAGACGTGATTGCTGCCGAAACACTGGCAGAACAGCTAAAAATGAGTGAACCTTCATTGCAGCACAGCACGTCCGTAACAATTGATTCAGTTTCGCTGTCTGTCAGCTTAGAAAAATCAGCTACCTAAACGGTCTTTACAGATAGAGCTATCTCTGTTAAGATCTATTGGTAACTTTTGTAGTCCCACAAATCAAAGGCTAACACTAAGATTTGCCGGGACCCCCTAACCTAAAAGTAGGAAAGTATGAAAAAAGCAGTAATCACTACCGGTGGCAAACAATATCTTGTTGAAGAAGGTCAAACTTTGGAGATTGAAAAGATTGATGCAAAAAAATCAATCGATTTCGAGCCATTGCTTGTTATGAACGGCGACAAAGTCAGTGTTGGTACCCCAAGTGTGGCTAGTGCAAAAGTCACCGCAGAAGTGACCGAAACCGAAGTAAAGGCAGATAAAGTAGTGGCAATTCGATACAAAGCCAAAAAGCGTGTTCATAAAATTCGTGGTCATCGCCAAAAGCATACGGTCATAAAAATAAAGACCATCGCCTAAAAACTATTTTGCTCGACAGCAAACCAAAACACCCAAACGGGTGTTTTTTGATAGATAAACAAACTAGACAACTAGCACTATACTACTAGCCTTATAGTATTAGTTGGCAACTAGTCTGACTGTAGCTTTGTGTTTAGGCTGTTGTGCCTTATGCTTAGTAAGACGAGGGAGTATGACAAAAACGATTGCTATATTGAATCAAAAGGGTGGCGTTGGTAAGACAACCAGCGCAATAAACATTGGTGCATATCTTGCAAAACGAGGAAAGAAAGTGCTGATTGTTGATTTTGACCCGCAAGGTAATGCAACTAGCGGTCTAGCAGTAGATAAGCAATCCTTAGACGCAACAATGTATGACGTCCTGTTTGGCAACACCGAAATTAGCCAGATTGTTGCCGAGTCTAACACCCACGGGTTAAGCGTTGCTCCAACCAATCAGCAGCTAGCAGCAGCTGAAGTTGATCTTGCTGCCGAGGATAGGCGAGAGTTTAAACTAAAAGAGGCACTTTCTTCGCTAGTGTACGACTACATACTAATAGATTGCCCGCCATCGCTTGGGTTATTAACTATTAATGCTCTGACGGCTGCCAATAGCGTCTTGATCCCTGTTCAAGCAGAGTATTATGCGCTAGAAGGTCTGGGACAATTACTAAGCATTATTCAGCGTGTACGACAGGGGTTGAATCCTCAATTAGAGCTGCTTGGAGTTGTTATAACAATGTATGATAGCCGCACTTCTTTGTCGGATCAGGTTGTAGCGGAGGTGAAAAAGCATTTTGGAGCGAAGGTTTTTGATACACTAATACCCAGAAATGTGCGGCTGGCAGAGGCGCCAAGTTACGGCAAATCAATCGCCGAACATGATAAATGGTCTAAAGGTGCTCGTAGCTATAAGCAGCTAGCAAAGGAGGTGGAGCAACGTGTCGGTTAAAACAAAAGGGCTAGGAAAAGGTTTCGATGCGTTATTGCCGCAAGATTTTGATAATTCAATCTTGGCTGAGGCCTCGGAGCGGATTCAAAAGATACCGCTTGCCGATTTGCAGCCAAATCCCGAACAACCACGTCAACATTTTGCTGAATCTGCTATCAAAGAGCTGGCAGAGTCGATAAAAGAACATGGTATCTTGCAGCCCTTAGTCGTAACACCTTACAAAGATAAGTATTACATCATAGCCGGTGAACGAAGGTGGCGAGCCTCAAAACTAGCAGGATTAAAGTCCGTTCCTGCCGTTGTGCGCGATATCAAGCAATTGGAACGGCTTGAACTGGCGCTAGTTGAAAACGTACAGCGCGTCGACCTATCTCCGCTGGAGCAGGCGGTTTCAATTAGACATCTACACGAACAGTTCAGTCAGAGTTACGACACGATTGCTAAGCGACTGGGTAAAGCTCAGACAACGATTATGAATACCATGAGGTTACTATTGCTGCCCAAAGCTGCAAAAGAAGCTCTGAGCAGTAACAAAATAAGCGAAGGTCACGCGCGGGCTATATTGTCGCTGAAAGTAGAGCAGCAGCAGCTTGCATTACTGCAGCAGATACTCAAAAATGGCTGGTCGGTCCGCCAAGCAGAACGGTATGCAGTTGCTCAGCGAGAAGGGGCAGATACGATTGCTAAGGCAAGAAAAAAAGTTGCGACATCTACAGAGCAAACTAAGAAACTAGGCAAAGTCTTGAATACCAGTGTGAGCCTAAAACGTACTGCCAAGGGCGGCAAGCTTGAAATATCATTTAAAAATGACGCACAACTAAAGCAATTGATCGCTAGGATTAGTAAAGTCTAGGGCTTATTAATAAACCTGGCTCTTGCCGAAAGGATACACGCGGAGTGCTAGCCGGCCCACAATATCTTCGAAAGGAACAGGTCCGAAAGCACGGGAGTCGAGTGAGTTTGTCCGGTTGTCCCCGCAGACATACACGTGACCCTCGGGAACTACAAGGTCGATATCCCCGGGCGTTGTTATGATGGCTTTTTTATATGCACCTTCATCAGGACGAAAGCCGTCGGGATGCTTTTCGTTGTACACAGTCAAAATGCCGGATTTCACAACAACTCGCTCGCCAGGAAGTGCGATCACGCGTTTAATTAGCTGCCGTTTTTGTCCTGCTCCAAACTCGAAGCCCTCTTGTCGGGTAAAGATGATAATCTCACCCCGTTCGGGGACATAACTATTGCGGGTTATTTTCGATAGAGTGCGAGGTAGTTTGTACACAATGAGTCGATCACGATTTTGCAGAGTAGTTTCCATGCTTGGCCCATCAACTTCATAGCTCTGAAATACGAAAGTAGTTAAGGCAAAAGCAATCAAGGGGGCAATAATCAGAATGGCAATTGTGGACAAGGAATTTCGAATACCGCCTGGTGTTTCTTCCTCAGACTCCTCTGGCACCCCGGCGCCAACCATATGTTCGGTTTCTGTGGTTTGCGCAGGAGGGGAGGTTGCTGGGGTTTGATCTGGCTGTTGCGTTGCGGGTTGTTTCGGTGTCTCTTCCATGTCTCCCAACTATAACGTATCACAGTGTAAAGTGCACATGTTTTAATAGGATCTTTTATCAGCTCAACCTCAGTTTATTTGCTATAATAGGGATGAGAAATGAGACAAATTACGGCTAAGATTAAACCTGCTAGTGGGTTTTCGCATCTGCTACACATTGCTTTAACAAGTCTATTACCGGCATTGTTATTTATATTTGTTCGCACAAGGTTTTTTCAACTTGCGGTTGCCTTAATTTTACTCAGTAAATGGCGTATGTTTGCCGTTAAGCCGCGACATTGGCCTGCAAACATTCGTGCCAACGGTGTTGACCTAATTGTCGGTCTAGCGACACTTGTGTTTATGATCCAGAGTGATTCCCAAATGATGCAGCTCATTTGGGCGGCGGCATACGGCGCTTGGCTACTATTACTCAAGCCGATGTCATCTATTTTCGGTGTTGCTGTGCAGGCTCTCGTAAGTCTTGTGGTCGGTCTGGCCGCGCTTTTTCTTCAATGGGGAGAGCAACCTATTTTTATCTTAGTGATTATGACTTGGCTGGTAA
>CAZXLT010000005.1:0-27497 GCA_964641545.1 uncultured Candidatus Saccharibacteria bacterium | reverse complement strand
GGCTGGTAAGCTATCTGTCTGCTCGGCATTTTTTTGCTAACTTCGAGGAAGATCTAACGCGTTTTTTGTCCTATGTCTGGGCATATTTTGCTGCGGCAATGAGCTGGATACTCGGGCACTGGTTACTATTTTACGGTCCAATTGCACAGCCGGCGCTGCTTCTGTCGGTAATCGGTTTTGGTCTTGGGGGTATGTACTACCTCGAGAAAACCGACCGAGTTACAACTATGCTTCGCCGACAGCTTTTGTTTGTGATGATGGCGGTAATCGTTATTGTGATTACTTTTTCAGATTGGGGCGACAAAACAGTTTAGTTAATAACGTTAATCAAGCGGGGGTGTGAATGAGGGCTAGAGTACGAGCAGCGCTAGTAAGCAGTAAGAGCGGTTTTGGCAGAATAAAGATTCTTAATATTGCCTTGATTATGACACTGTGTCTCGGTTCGGGCTATCTTGGTGGGTGGCTTAATAATCGGAGCATAGAAAAGTCGCTCGCAAAAACATCGGTAAAGCAACAGGTTATCGCAAGCGAGAGTCAGCTCATTAGCGAAATAGCCAAAACTGTTGGTCCTGGTGTTGTATCGGTGAACGTTACGAGTACGGCGTCTGGCAGTAGTTTTTTTGGGCTCGACCGCCAGGAAGAAAGTGCTGGTACCGGTTTTATCATTAACAAGGATGGCGTTGTGGTTACTAATCGTCATGTTGTGCCAGCCAATGCTGACAGCGTTACGGTAACACTATCAGATGGCACGATGCTCGACAGCGTAAAAGTACTAGGCCGCACCAACGAAACCGACTCACTGGACGTTGCATTCTTAAAAATAGAAGATAAAAAAGGCAAAGAACTTACTCCAGTGGTTCTTGGAGACTCATCCAAGGTCCAAGTAGGCGATAAGGTCATAGCTATTGGCAACGCGCTTGGTCAGTTTCAAAATACAGTGACAAGTGGGATTATTTCTGGTTTTGGTCGTGATGTAACTGCAGGCGATGAATCGGGCGGTGGCGGAGAAACTCTTCAGAACCTATTTCAAACAGACACGGCAATTAATCGTGGTAATTCTGGCGGTCCACTCGTGAATACGAGTGGAGAAGTTATTGCTATCAACACGGCAGTAGCTGGGAACGCCGAGAACATAGGCTTTGCTATTCCAATAAATGATATCCAAGGCTTGATTAAGAGCGTACTTTCAAAGGGAAAACTAGAGCGACCATATTTAGGCGTGAGGTATGTTTCACTAACCGATGAGTATGCGTATCAATACAACCTGAATGTCAAAAGAGGTGCCTACTTGGCGCCAAGCTCGGGTCAGTCAACCATTCTACCCGATAGCCCTGCCGACAAAGCAGGCTTGAAAGAAAAAGATATCATTCAGAAGATTGATAATACAGCGATTGACGAAAACAACAGCCTGACATCGGTACTTGGGCGCAGCGCAGTTGGCGATAAGGTAACGCTAACTATTCTAAGAGATGGCAAGGAAGAGAAAGTTACTGTAACACTCGAAGCAGCGCCTACGCAGTAACTCCTAGAGCAAAATGTTGGCACAGACCTTTTCTAGCAACAAGTTGGTATCCTACGGATTCAAAGAGCATTTGTATAACCTTATGTTGATATTCCAGTGACTCAGTGAGCAAGTCCTGGGGTTTTCGCTTAGGTTCTTTTGCGAAGATCTCAGCAATTCGGCGGTAGTGGTCTAGCCCATCGCTCCCAGAAAATAGTGCTTGCGGCGGTTCGTGTTTAATTGACGGATCTGCTTCCATCCCAGTCGGGACGTAGGGCATATTGGCAATAACAACGTTGTACATTTTGCTTTCGCCTAATAAGTCTTGTTCTGCGAGCAATATTTTTTTTGATAATCCATGGTTGCTCACATTAATCTTTGCAGTATTAAGAGCGGCCTGGCTAGTATCGCTTAAGGTAACTCTCCAATCTGCTCGTTCAAGCGCAATAGTTATACCGATACAACCGCTCCCAGTGCCGAGATCGAGCACCTCTAAAGGTTTGCGAGGTAAAGCGAGGGCTAGCTCTATAATATCCTCGGTTTCTGGGCGAGGAACCAGAACATCGGCGCTCACCGTGAAGGTTCGTCCAAAAAACTCTTTTTCACCTAGCAGGTAAGCTATCGGAACGAGCTTTGCTCGCTCGTTTACGAGAGACCAGAACTGCTTCCAATGCTCATTTGAAACCAGTGTGTCATGATTAGCGAGAAGCCAAGCGCGATTATGAAGCAACACCTTTTCAAGCAAAACAAGTGAGTCTAAGCGGTCGCTCCCAATACCGGCTGCGGCAAACCTAGCGGTTGCTCTGCTAATGGCCTCATGTACGGTCGGCTGCTTGGAGATCTTTTTCATATGATTGTAGGGCATCAATAAGGTCCTCTATGTTGCCGTCTAGTGCGCCAAGAATATTGCTACGGCTAAAACCAATGCGGTGGTCGGTGATTCGATCTTGCGGAAAGTTATATGTGCGGATTTTTTCGCTTCGGTCACCAGATCCTATCAGCTTTTTGCGTGCATCAGATAGCTGTTTCTGCTCCTCATCGATTTTCATTTGTAGCAGTCGAGAACGAAGCACACCCATGGCTTTATCCTTGTTCTTGATCTGTGACTTTTCGTCCTGGCAGGTTACAACCAAACCAGTCGGTACGTGAGTGATCCTTACTGCTGAGTCAGTCGTGTTGACGGACTGACCACCGTGACCACTGCTGCGATACACGTCTATACGCAAGTCGTTAGCGTTAATCTCCACGTCAGTCTCTTCGGCCTCCGGCAGAACAGATACTGTAACTGTGCTAGTATGGATTCGGCCTTGGCTTTCTGTGCTCGGCACTCGCTGCACACGGTGTACGCCAGCCTCAAACTTCAGCATTTTGTATACTTCGGTGCCCCGAACCGCAAAAATTATTTCTTTGAAACCGCCTACATCGCTGGGGCTCTCGTTGATTAATTCGAGTTTTAAACCCCTATTTTCTGCTAGCCGGCTGTACATTCGAAACAGGTCACCTGCGAATAAGCTCGCTTCATCACCACCGGCTGCGGCGCGTATTTCGACAATTGCATCACGCTCATCGTTAGGGTCTTTTGGGGTGAGCGCCTCGGCCAGCGCTGTCTCATTCGCTTCAATTTGCTCTTCAAGCTGGGCAAGCTCCATTTTGGCTAGTACAGACAATTCATGATCATCGCTGGCTGCCAGCTCTTCTGTGGAAGTTCTTTGTTTATCCAGCGAATGCTTTTCGTCAAATAGCAATAAAACAGCCTCTAACTGGCTATGCCGTTTCGACAGCTTAGGGTATTTGGACGAACTAAAAACAGTAGGGTCTTGTAGCTGAACCTGTAAATCTTGATATTCTTGCCGAAGCTGCTGTTCCATTTTGCTCATTCCTTCCTCTAAGTATAAAAGAAAACAGCCAGGAACATGCATGTTCCTGGCTGTAATGCTGTAACTTAGCTATTGTTTAGGGGCTGGAGCACCAATTTTTTGAGCTTCAGTAGACTTTTTTGAGCGTTTCTTTGCTGATTTAGCGGCTGCGTTCTCGCGGTGCTTAGCAGCACTTGCGGCACGCGCCTTAAATCGATCAACACGACCTTCAATATCAATCATTTTTTCTTGACCAGTAAAGAACGGGTGTGAAGCGCTGCTGATGTGGACGCTCACCAACGGGTACTCGTTGCCATCTTCCCACTTAACTGTTTCTTCAGACGCAACAGTAGAGCGCGTCAAAAAGGTTGCACCATTGTTGAGGTCCTTAAAAACTACAAGTCGGTAGTTGTCTGGGTGTAGATCTTTCTTCATATCAGATCACTAGTATACACATCTGTTAGCCTTCGGTCAATACACGACTTATATTCTCGTGCTATAGTGAGGCCAATGGCTGACATATTCTATCCAGTTGCTCATCGGAGCGATGAATTAATTGAAGCGTTCAAAACTCGTTATGAAGACTTTGATGAGAAGCTCATTCCGCGCATTGTTCATGACGCTTTGGGGCTCAAGGTTAAAAAAGTCGTGCGTTCAACTAGTTGGGGCTCGGCTCATGTAATTTACTTCTTGCATTTCGAAAAGCATAGAGATCTAGTATTTCGTGCCAACATCAACATGGATAAGCCGGAAGTAGAGATGTTGGCTGAAAAACTCATAACAGATCTAGTTGCTCAGCATGGAATACCGACCAACAAAGTTGTAATGGTAGACATTAGCAGAAAGAAGTACCCATTTGATTATCAAATAGAGGAAAAGCTCGGTGGCATAGATCCTGAAGATGAGTTCAACGGGAGTCAACAAGATTACGAAAACTTCACGTTCGAAACAGGTGTTGCTATCGCAAAGATGAGCGATATAACACTTGAAGGGTTTGGGCGCCTGGACGAGAAGGCTGTAAAGAAGGGGAAGCTCAAAGGTTCAAAGAAAAGTTTAGCTGATTACATTGCTGTTTGTCTTGATGAAGATGTGCATAGTCTTGCCGAGATGAAGGTGCTTAGCAACCGACAAGTACAAGAGATATTAACGTTTTTTTTCGAACGGAAACAACTCACTAATATTAGCCAGGGCAACCTGGTTCACTACGATCTAGCTGACCATAATCTTAGGTACGAAAAAGGGCATTTAGTTGGTATATTTGACTGGGAAACAGCAGTTGTCGGTTCGCCGGTGATTGACTTGGCATCCTGCCCAACCTGGCGTTCCCATTTTCCTAAGCGCGAAAAATTGCTCGAAGGCTACCAATCTATCAAACCGCTGCCAGAAAACTTTGATGAGTTTGAAAAAATCGTTCTGCTTCGAACTATGCTTTGGAAAATACGATATGCAATTAGAGCTGGAATATTGGATGACAAACGGAAAGCTTTCTTTAAAGAAACTCTCAAAACTTGCCTAAGCTGATATCTGTTGTAAAGAAGAGCAACTTCTGGTACAATTCCTCTACAAATTATTAAACAGGTGAGTGAAATAATCCTCCCAGTCTGATCCATGTAGGACAGATTAGGGTAGTCACTCTCCGAAGCGAAAGGATTTAAGTATGGCATCAGTTGATGTTGATATTAAAAAACTACTAGAGGCAGGAGCGCACTTTGGACATAAGACCAGTCGTTGGCATCCAAAAATGGCGCCATATATTCACAGTAAACGTGAAGGCACTCACATCATCGACCTGACCAAGACTGTCGAAGGGCTTGAGTCTGCATTGGAGTTTGTTACTAAGACGGCTGGTGAAGGTAAGCAGATCTTGTTTGTTGGTACAAAACGGCAAGCTAAGGACATTGTAAAGACTGCCGCCGAAGAGACGAACATGCCATACGTTGTAGAACGATGGCTGGGCGGTATGCTGACCAATCACAACACTATGAGTGGTCGAATCAAGTACCTAAAAGATTTAGAGGTCCAGATGGACTCTGGTGCGTTTGCCAACAAATACAACAAACTCGAGATACAGCGTTTCCAAGAGGAAATCGACCAAATGAACTTCTTGTATGGTGGCATTAAGCACATGGCCGCACGCCCGGGAGCGGTTTTTGTTGTCGATGTTATTAACGAAGTAAATGCGGTTAAAGAGGCCAATAAACTTGGCATACCAACAATTGCAATAGTAGATTCAAACGCGGATCCTTCTCAGATTACGTACCCAATTCCTGCAAATGACGACGCGATCAAGGCAATCCAATTAATTACGGATTACCTCAAGCAAGCCATAAACGCCGGTAGCGCAAAGCAGCAAAAACAAGATAAAGCCGAAGACAAGGCTGATCACAAAACGGAGGAAAAATAATGGCTATTTCGCTTGACGATGTAAAAAGGCTCAAAAACCTTACTGGTGTTGGTCTGACAGATGCAAAAAAAGCACTGGAAGAGGCAAATGGGGATTTTGATACAGCGCTCGAACAAATGCGAAAAAAAGGTCTCACAAAGGCTGAAAAGCGCGGTGAACGAGAAGCGCGTGCTGGCGTTGTGGGCAACTATAATCACGATGGTCGAATCGGCGTGCTTGTTGAAGTGAACTGCGAAACAGATTTTGTTGCGCGCAACGAAATATTCACAGATCTCGTCAAAGATCTAGCGATGCACGTTGCGGCAGCTGCTCCCGAATTCGTCAGTGTTGAAGACATCCCCGCAGACGTTCGTGAAGATGCCAAAGCCGAATTTAGTGAAAAGGCTAAGGGCGAAGGCAAGCCCGAGAATATGATTGATAAAATTGTTGAGGGTATGTTGGCAAAACATTTTGCGGAGCGCTGCTTAATGGATCAGCCATATATCAAAAACCCAGACATAACTGTCGGGGAGCTTGTTAAAGAACATATCGCAAAGCTGGGCGAAAACATTGTGGTTCGACGTTTTTCGCGAATTGCTTTGGGCGAAGTTGTATAGATAAGCCAATAAAGGCAGATGGTATAATCATCTCATGAATCCAAGCCAGCTTATTGAACAAACAAAAACAAAACTGAAACAGGCGGTTGCTCATTTCGAAGATGAACTGAAAAAACTACGAACAGGTCGTGCCAATGCAGGAATGTTAGATGGCGTTATGGTTGAGGCGTACGGGGCACCAATGCCGCTTAATCAGGTGGCAACCATTTCAACGCCTGAAGCTCAGCTTTTGCAGATCAGTCCATTTGACCCGAATAACTTGCAGGCAATCAGTGCTGCAATTCGTGATAATCAAGCTCTAGGGCTTAATCCTGCCGACGATGGACGGGTGGTTCGGGTTCCAATTCCACCGCTTAATGAAGAGCGAAGACGAGAAATAACCAGGCAGGTTGGAGTTAAGCAAGAAGAATGTATGGTAGGACTGCGCAATATTCGTCATGAAATTCTAGATACGATTGATCAGGCAAAGAAAGATAAGGATATCGGTGAGGACGAAGCGAAACGATTAAGCCAACAAGTTGAAGAAGCCGTGAACAGTGCAAAAACCGATGCAGAGCAGGCTGCTAAGTCAAAAGAAAAAGAAATAATGACCGTCTGAACGACTCTGAGCGGTATAATAGAGCAACATGGCAACAGAATCACACGCTGTCCCAACACACCTAGGCCTAATACTCGATGGCAATCGACGATGGGCAAAAGAGCATGGCTTACCCACGCTCGAAGGTCATAAAAAAGGCTATGAAAACCTAAAAACAATAGGGAAGGATGCGATAAAGCGGGGTATACGCTACGTGTCTGCTTATGTGTTCTCTACTGAAAACTGGAAGCGAAGTGCCGAAGAAGTAGATTACCTTATGAAGCTCTTAATTTGGGTTGCTAAAAATGAAGTCAAAGAACTCGACGAAGCAGGTATTCGGGTAGTATTTGCTGGCAGCAAGGAGAGGTTGAGCTCTCAAGTTGTAAAAGCAATGCAGGCAGCCGAACATCGTACTGCTAAAAACAGCAGAGGGACCCTTATCCTGTGTCTGAACTACGGAGGACATCAAGAGATCGTTGATGCATGCAACGGTGCAATTGAACAAGGAAAAACGAAGCTTACACTGCAAGATATTGAACAAAATTTGTATTCACCACAGGTCCCGCCCGTAGACTTCATTATTAGAACTTCGGGGGAGCAGCGAATTAGCAACTTTATGCTTTGGCGAGCTGCGTACAGTGAACTATACTTTACTAGCAAGTATTGGCCGGCATTTTCGACAGATGATCTTTCACATGCGCTTAGTGATTATGAACGACGAAAAAGGAGATTTGGGGAATAAATTATGTCTGTCGCACTATTGCTTTTAGGTCTTGTTTTGTTTGTGATGTTGGTAGTCGTTCACGAATTTGGCCATTTTATCGCAGCTCGGAAAAGCGACGTTGAAGTAGAGGAATTTGGCATTGGTTTTCCTCCGCAGGCATGGGCTAAAATGCTAAAAAATAATACTTTGTTTACGTTGAACTGGCTTCCGCTAGGTGGGTTTGTCAAGCTAAAAGGTGAACACGACGCAGATAATAGAAAAGGAAGCTATGGTGCTGCAAGTCTACTAAATAAGATAAAAATAATGCTTGCGGGTGTAGGCATGAATCTTCTCGCAGCATTCGTAATCCTGACGTTCCTCGCGCTAGTAGGTATGCCAAAGATAGTCGAGAATCAGTTCACTGTTACTAACGATACAGTTGGTGCCCAAAATGACGTCTTGGTAGGTTATGTTGAGCAAGGATCGCCAGCAGACAAAGGTGGGTTCCTAATGCAAGATCAGATCACTAGCCTAGCAGGAGAAGATGGAGAGGCCTACTCAATAAAAGAAGCAGAAGATTTACCTGAAGCAACCAAGAAATTGGCTGGACAAAAGGTCACTGCCAATATTGTACGGATGGGCGAGGCAAAGACGCTAACAACCACGTTGCGCAGTGAAGACGAGGTCGTTGCAAGTCGAAGAACATCTAATCCAAAAGGCTACCTTGGACTTTCGCCAACCGAATTAACACTGCGTAGGTCCACGTGGTCGGCACCTATTGTCGCAGCAGGAGTCATGAAGCAGTTTACTGAGCTTACATTCAAAGGTCTCGGCTCGGCTATAGGCGGTTTAGTCCGAGGCAATACTGAACAAGCATCCTCGCAGGTAGCGGGACCCGTTGGAGTGTTTGTATTGCTTAAGGATGGTAGCGGGCTTGGATATCAGTTTGTACTAATGATTATCGCAATTATATCTCTGACGCTCGCAATCATGAATGTGTTGCCCATACCAGCTCTGGATGGTGGAAGATTATTTGTAACTTTGTTCTATCGACTGCGAAATAAAAAACTTACAGAAAAAATGGAAGATCGAATTCACGGTACTGGATTTGCGGTAATAATAGTCTTGGGAATCCTTATTACCATTGTAGACATCCGAAGGTTCTTCTAGGGAGAAACCGGCATGTTTAAGCAGCTGCTTTCACGACTAGAACCAATTATTACCACGATTTTTATTTATGTATTTGGGCAGGTTCTGGGTGGGGTAGTGCTAGTTATTGCGCTCACTCTTTTTGGGTGGGAATCGGAAAGAATCACCAGTTGGTTTGCCGATGAAATCCTTGGGCAGTTTAGTATTATTGCTATAATCGAAATCTTTACCCTTGGGCTGCTGGCAATAATCATGCGCATGCGTAGACAAACACTAACTTCCTTAGGGCTAAAAGGCGCGCCTCACGTAACTGACTTTATACGAGTAGCGGCGGGCTATGCGGTGTACCTTGTCAGTTTTGTAGCAACTATCATCGTTACTTCGGCCCTGATCCCGTCGTTAAACACCGATCAGCAACAGCAGATTGGATTCGAGGGAGCTATGGGACGTAATTTAGCGTTCGTTTTTGTTAGTCTCGTTATTTTACCACCCATAATTGAGGAATTGCTTACTCGGGGATTTCTTTACACGAACCTTAAGAAACAAATGTCAAAAAGGTGGGCGGTTTTAGTAACTAGTGGATTATTTGCAGTCGCTCACCTTCAAATTGGTTCAGGGAAGCCGCTTTTGTGGGCGGCAGCGATCGATACGTTTATATTGTCAATTATTCTCATTGAGCTCAAAGAGCGTAGCGATGGAAGGCTGTGGGCGCCGATTGGTCTGCACATGCTTAAAAATCTCGTTGCGTTCACCGCGCTATTTGTTCTCCATCTTGCGTAAGTACGAAAAAGTGCTAAAGTAAGCTTATGATTTGTAATAAATCTATCCTTTTCATCACCCCGCCAGCACCGGTCTGACACCGGAGGCTTGGATAGATTTTTACTAAAACAAACCAAGAGCGGCCTCCGGGCCGATTTTTATTACTTGGGTTTTGGAGAAAACGATGGAAATAACAGTTAAATACGGAAGAGAAGTCTTGACCGATGGTGGGCTTGGTTTAGATATGTGCATGGTGCAAAGCCATATGAGTGATGTTGCAGACTTTTTGCAAAGCAATACTGACATGCAGCGTGCTCTCATTATTGCTTCGGGGGCAACTGAAGCGGGGCGTAAAGAGTTTAGAGACACGTTTGGTAGTCAAGATGATCCATCCGACCAGCTTATGGCTATGATGGGCTGTGATCTTGCATCAGTGGCCATTCGCGACTGCTTGCGCGATCTAGGGGTGCCTACTGGAACGTTAAACTTAACGCATCACGAGATAGAAGATAATAAAGAACGTCCTGTGCTTGACCGGGGTCTTGAGGAATCATATCGACGCGGGATTTCGCTGGTAATCAACGAGAACGATGCACTGAGCACCGAAGAGCTGGCCAAGTTATCATACGGCGGTGACAATGACGGACTTGCAGCGCATATATCGATAATACGTGCAGTAGATTTCTTCGTCATTTTTACGGCGTCTGGTGGTTTCTTTGATGAAAGGCGGCGAGAAGTAAGAGTACTAGAGCACGAGCAATATGCAGGAGCTTTAGCATTAGCGCAAGCAAGAGATGCAGCCAGATCTGGGGCACGCCGGGGGAGGGGTGGCATGACAAGCAAACTAAAAGTAGCTAAAGAGGCAGGAGATAAAGGTATATTTACAGCAATTGCCAAGGCAGGATCTCGCATTGAAGACGTAATTGATGGTAAAGTCGGAACAAGAATAATGGGCAAAGCGGCCTAAGTTAGGTAAGATGGGAGAAGCTATGAAAATGTCACAACTATTCACCAAAACAAGTAAAAACGTACCTGCGGACGAGACAGCAAAGAATGCTCGATTACTCATAAAAGCTGGTTTTGTCTTTAAAGACATGGCTGGTGTCTATAGTTACCTCCCGTTAGGGCTTAAGGTGCTCAATAATATTGCACGCATTGTTCGTGATGAAATGAACGCCATTGGAGCGCAAGAGGTATCAATGCCGGCTCTACAGGTAAAAGAGCGATACGAAAAAACCAACCGCTGGGATGATGCTGTCGTTGATAACTGGTTTAAAACTAAACTAGCGAACGGTAGTGAGGTAGGTTTAGGGTTCTCGCACGAAGAAAACCTATCGCCAATCGTTAAGGCCAACTTAGGATCGTACAAAGAGCTACCACTGGCTATCTATCAAATTCAGACAAAATTCCGAAATGAATTACGGTCAAAAAGCGGGCTGATGCGTGGTCGTGAATTCTTGATGAAGGATCTGTATTCATTCTCGATTAACCAAACACAGCACGACCAGTTCTATGAAAAAGTGACAGAAGCTTACAAAAAAATCTACGACCGGCTCGGTATTGGCGAACAGACATACATTACTTTCGCCAGCGGCGGAGTGTTTAGCAAATTTAGCCACGAGTTTCAGACTCTTTCTGATGCGGGAGAAGATACAATATTTTTAGATCGCAAAAGCGGTCGTGCTATCAACAAAGAAGTTTTGAACAACGAAGTTCTGGAGCACTTACGCCTAAAAAGAGAAGATCTCGAAGAGGTGAAAGCTATAGAAGTGGGTAATACTTTCAGCCTCGGCACAAAGTTCTCCAAGCCCTTTAATATCGTAGTTACAGACGAGGACGGGGATAGCCAAACGTTGATTATGGGCTGTTACGGTATCGGAGTTAGTCGGCTTGTGGGCGTAATTGCCGAACTGATGAGCGACGAAAAAGGTCTTGTATGGCCAGAAAATATAGCGCCTGCTAAAGTTTACCTCGTTCGTCTCGGAGAGGAAGAAGCTGTTATCGCAGAGGCAGACAAGCTCTATGCGGCGCTGCAAAACAAAGGGGTTGAGGTGTTGTATGACGACCGAGATGAGCGAGCGGGTACCAAATTTGCAGACGCTGACCTTCTGGGGATTCCGTATCGGGTGGTTGTGAGCCCAAAGAACATTGCAGAAAAGAAGTTTGAGGTAAAAAAACGAACTGAATCTGAGGCCTCAATGATGACGGCCGAAGAACTCATAAAAGTCTTACTTGCGTAGACTCAGAATTTGCTATAATATTCCGGATCACACAAGTGGAGCGGTAGCTTAAGAACTAATCAGGAGTGATATTTAGAAATGAAGAAACAGTTTTACTTAACCCGAGAAGGCGTAAGCGAAATTGAGGCTGAACTTGAAGAGCTGGTTGCGCAGCGCGGACCGATTGCGGAAAGAATCAAGACTGCTCGCGAATTCGGTGACCTAAGCGAAAATGCTGAATACAGCTCCGCACGCCAAGAACAAGAACGGGTAGAAGGCAGAATTGCTGAGATTGAGCACATTCTGCAAAATGTTAAGGTGATTAAGAAACCAAAAGGCGACAGCAAAGTGCAGCTTGGTTCAACGGTGAAACTAAAAAGCACAGCGGGCAAAGCCAAAGAATTTCAGGTTGTTGGAACTGTCGAAGCCGATCCATTAAATGGCAAGATATCCGACGAATCACCCATTGGACAGGCCTTGCTTGGCAAAAAAGAGGGCGAAACAGTCGAGATCTCGACTCCAGCCGATACGACAAAGTATAAGATTGTCGACATATCGTAGCCTTTAGCCTAGTTTTTCAGGGGTGGATAGGATAGAATAGCAACAAATGAGATGGCTTAGTGCGATCGCCGACGAAATTGAAAAGCAGCATCCGAAGGGTGATCTGTTGGTTTCATCTGGCGTTTCACCCTCGGGTAAATATCATATTGGTACATTGCGGGAGGTTCTGACTGCAGATGCGCTGTTGATCGTGTTAAGAAAACGAGGGAGGATAGTCCATCATATCCATTTTGTTGATGATCTTGATGGTCTTCGCAAAGTTCCAGCAGGGGTTCCAGAAGAGTTCTCTCAATATTTAGGTAAACCAGTCTGTGATATTCCATCTCCAGAAAAAGGTTCAGAATCATATGCTGACCACTACTTAGAGGACTTCATAGGCAATGTTAAGGTTTTGGGCATCGACATGGAGGCCGTGCGGAGTCATGAAAAGTATCGTACAGGTTTTTTTGTCCCGTCGATTGAAAAATCGCTCGAAGAACTCGATACAATACGTATTTGCCTAGAGGATGTGTCTGGTAGGAAACTAGATAAAGACTGGTCCCCAATCCAGGTGAATATAGGGGGCTATCTTAAAAAGCGACCATTTGTATCTATTGATACAGAAGCAAAAACGCTGGTTTATTTAGAAGGCGATGATGAGAAAACCATCTCGTATGCGGACGGAAGTGTGAAGCTGGACTGGCGAATTGACTGGCCAGCGCGTTGGTGGCAATTGAGTGTAAATGTCGAACCGTTTGGTCGCGACCATGCAACTAAGGGTGGAAGTTACGATACAGGCAAGGCAATTATTGAGCGAGCATTTAAAGGAAAGGCACCTCTGCCAGTACCGTACCAATTTATCAATAGGGCAGGCGAAACCAAGAAAATGAGTAAAAGCGCAGGAAATACGGTAACTATTTCGGAGCTACTCGAAGTATTGCCTCCGGAAATAGTACGTTATTTTGTGCTGCGTTACTCGCCCGACAAACAATTATTCTTCGATCAAACCGACGGCATTGTCCGTCTTATTGACGAGTACGCTGAACTGCTTGCAAAAAACACAAAGACCGATGACGAAAAGACATTACTACTCGTGTGCAATGACACTATTCAACACAACACGATTAGCAATGTTCCGTTCTCTCATCTGGTTGCAAGTTATCAGGCGGCGCTTAAAGATCCCCAAAAAACGTTGGACATTATCAAGCGGACAGAACACGGCAAGCTAGCCGACCAACAGGCGGACGTAATAGAAAAAGAGCTTAGCTATATAGAGAAATGGCTAGAAAAATGGGCGCCCGAAGACACTAAGTTTGAACTAGCTACATCATTACAGCCAACCGAAGCGATGAATGACAAGCAAAAGCAGTTTCTTCGTAGTCTTGGAAATAAAATCAGCAGTGCACCAGCCGATGCGGATGGCTCATGGTTTCACCAAGCAATCTATGACCTAAAAGAAGATTCAGGGCTCCAGCCTAAAGAGCTATTTTCAACACTGTATCTGGCCTTAATCAATAAAGACTCAGGCCCCCGTGCCGGATATTTCCTAAGCATCTTACCGCGCGACTGGCTGATTTTACGCCTGCAACTCAAAAAATAAGTTGCTATACTGGTTGTAGTGATTGAGGTAAAAAATGTTTCAAAAACATATGGGAAAAAAGAAAACTCTTTTTCTGCGCTGAGTGATGTTAGCTTCACGGTGCCCAACGGGTCCACTGTTGCTATTATCGGGAAAAGTGGCTCTGGTAAATCAACACTCATGCATATCATCAGCGGTCTGGACCATCCAGATGATGGTCAAATTATTATGGATGGTCAGGTTCTGCACCAACTAAAAGGCAAGGCAATGGATAGTTTTAGGGCCCAAGAAATGAGCTTTATTTTCCAAGCGTTCTTTGTTGAGGCGAATCAAACATGTTATCAAAATGTTGCATTACCGTTAGAGATCTCCGAAAAACGAGATCGCCGCAAGCTCGTACATCAAGCGCTGGAGCGTGTGGACTTATTAGAAAAAAGCAATGAAAAAGCAGGTAGTTTGTCTGGCGGACAAAAACAGCGATTGGCAATTGCACGAGCAATTGTAAATAAGCCGAAGTTAATATTTGCCGATGAGCCAACTGGCAATCTTGATAGTGCAACGGGTGACAAGATCATTAAATTATTATTTGAACTCACAAAGAAGAACAAGAGCACCTTGATGATTGTCACGCACGATCAGGATTTAGCAGCAAAATGCGAGATCCAGATCACATTAAAAGATGGCAAGATTACTGACATCGCTAACAAAAAACGGGTAAAGCAATGAGAACATTCGATATAACCCGGCGGAGTGCACGGAATCTTCGACAAGCCCGAGCTAGAACTATACTAACTTCACTTGCTATTGGTGTTGGTGCGTTTGCTCTGACATTAACTTTAGCTGCTAGTAACGGTGCACAACAATATGTGAACAAAGTGATTGCTGACAATTTTGATCCTGCAGAACTCATTGTTGCTAAGGATAAAGCAGTTGTGGGCAGAGGTGATGCTACAGAGCCAAGAGAATACGACGAGTCGTATGGTACGGTCACTTCTAATGCTGGGGCAGCAATTCAAGCGAAGCAGTTAACCGAGGAAGATGTAGAAAAAATCCGTAGCTATACGGGGATAGAACAGCTTAGAGAAGGCGTTGCTCTTAGTTTTCAGTACATCACTGGTCCTAACGGTAGAAAATATGTGGCGAATGCAGGGGACCTATCGCCTGCTCAAAACCCTGAGACAGTCGCTGGTTCTATTGGAAAGCCTTTGACGGACAATAACGTGTTGCTGCCAGAAGCATATATCAAGGTGCTCGGTTTCAAGAGTGCCGGTGATGCCATTGGCAAGGAAATAACGGTTGCAGTGCGCAGGACGGTTAATGAAGCAACCCTGACAAACAATCTACCTAGCTCGGTTGACGAAGTAAAAGAAATCGCCAGGAACAGCACGGTAGAAAGAAAGCTAACCGTTGCTGCGGTATTAAAAAAGCAAACTGCAGTACAGCCAGGAACGGAGATATATCTGTATGTTAATAACGACACCGCAAAGTCGCTTAATGATATTGCTACCGAAAACACACCACAGTATCGCAAGTATCTTTCTGCAAACGTACGTGTTAAAGACGGCACTGATCCTGCCAAGCTTAAAGCAGTGCAAGATCAATTGAAGAAAGACGGATACTACTCCTTGAGTGTAGAAGAAACACAAAAATTTCTAACGCAGATCATAGATGTATTAAAGGGTATTGTAGCCGCGTTTGGTTTTATAGCTGTTGTTGCATCAGTGTTTGGAGTTATTAACACGATGTACATCAGTGTGTTACAGCGTACGCGTGAAATCGGACTTATGAAAGCCCTCGGGATGCGCAAAAAAGATATTAGCCGCTTGTTTAGATTTGAAGCAGCCTGGATCGGTTTTCTTGGTGGACTCATGGGTTCTGGGATTGCCTATGGTCTTGGAGTTCTTGCAAACCCAACAATTACTAAGCAACTTGAATTAGGAAGTCAGAAGTTGTTAATTTTTGATCTTAAACAGATGGTTGTTTTGATTCTTGCACTTATGCTTGTGGCAATTTTTGCCGGCTTACTGCCAGCGCGTAAAGCAGCAAAACTTGATCCAATAGAAGCGTTAAGGACAGAGTAATGAAAGCAATCTGGAATGACATAATTATCGCTGAGGCCGACAGGAACGACCTTATCTACATTGAACAGAATTGGTATTTCCCCTCATCATCAGTGAAGAACAAATACCTAGAAAAAAGTAGCACTCCTTATACCTGCCCGTGGAAGGGTGTGTGTCAGTATTTTTCAGTTGTTGACGGGGACATTAAAAGCCAAGACAGCGCGTGGAGCTATCCAGATCCATTGCCGAGTGCAATCGAGAAAGTGAAGAAAGACTTTTCCGGATATATTGCGTTCTGGCGAGACGTACGGGTCGAGGAGTAGTGGAAACTATTGTTCTCGGTGGTGGCTGCTTTTGGTGCTTGGAAGCGGCGTATCAGCTTATCAACGGTGTTGAAAAAGTAGTCTCTGGGTTTGCAGGAGGGCATACAGCAAATCCGACATACGAACAAGTAGCATACCAAAACACGGGCCATGCTGAGGTGGTACAGGTAAGTTTTAATACGCAGGTTATATCTCTTGATGACATATTCGATATTTTTTGGGCAATTCATGACCCAACGACACGTAATCGACAGGGACATGATGTTGGTCCAGAGTATCGCTCCATAATTTTATGTCATGACGAGCGGCAGCGTTTGGCTGCTGAAAAATCAAAAGCACTCGCTGCTTCACTCTGGGACAAGCCAATCACAACAGAAATAAAAATACTTGAGCAATTTTACCCGGCTGATGAAGACCAGCAGAATTTCTTTAACAGAAATCCAGAGATGGCCTACTGCCAAGTGGTTATTAACCCAAAGCTAGAAAAGCTAAAGAAAAAGTTTACGAGTCATCTTAAGGTGGCCTAGCGGACCTGCTTGGCTTCGATAACAAAGCGCTTTGATGTACTCCCCAATGGATAACATGTGTACATAGTTATTTTATAAGGAACATTTGGGTCTCGGTCTCGAATATCGGTTTGCGTTGGTAGCACTGTGCGGGTACTAAAGACCTCGTACTCATAGACAGTGTTGTTCCATTTCACATAAAATTTTTCACCATGCTTAAGCTCGGGTAGATTGTAGAAATGCCCACCATTCGTAGCAGTGTATAAAAAGCGATGGCCGGCGATAACCAGATTCCCTGGTTTTGAGGGGTCGATGTCTCGGGTCTCGCGCCAGACACCCTGATTTTTGCCTATTACGTATACATTCCGTCCTTCAATAATTTGAGCATTTACCCCGATACTGGGCAGGATAAGCCGGTTGCCGACTTCATTGTCCGGCTTCGTAGAGGTATTGTTTTGATTTTTTTGCTGTGATATTGCTTGTTGGTATGGTGCTGGATCAATTTTTGGGCGGCGAAATAAAAAACTAAAGTGGGGCAGATACGGCATTACTAATAATACAAGGCTGGTTAGACAAACCGTGAGCAAAAAACCAACTACAATCTTTTGTTTCAAGCTTCGTGGCTTTCGGTGAGGTCGATTCCACAGAGCTCGTCGTTGTTTAATTGTGGGTTTTGCCATAAGTATAATTAAGTATAACACCGGTACACACTCATCTATGGTAAAATTTCGGTATGGCAAAAAATAGTAAAGAAATTTCTCGAGTGGATCAGGGTAGGTTAGTAAAAAGCAACGTGCTATTAGCGGTTTTGCATGGGCTACAAGCTGTTGCGGTTATTGTCCTAAGCAATTCTGATGGCTGGCCCATTACGACAAATTATTTGACTCTTGACTCTGTCGCAACGAAGGTTTCCGGGCAGCCAGTTCTTGCCTCGGCAACTCGAACGCTTTTTAGTATCAATCTTGCTTATATTGTCGCAGCATTCTTTATAATGTCCGCATTAGCACATCTTGTTATTGCCACTGTATACAAAAAGCAGTACCTAGCCGACCTGGCGAAAGGGGTCAACCGAGCTCGTTGGGTTGAATATAGTGCAAGTGCTAGTACGATGATGATCGGCATTGGTCTTTTGAGTGGAGTTAACGACATTGCTAGCTTACTTATGTTATTTAGCCTTGTAGCAATCATGAACCTGCTCGGTCTACTAATGGAGCTCTCTAACATTGGAAAATTAAAGCCCAATTGGTCTAGCTATATCCTGGGTTGTTTCGCTGGCATTATCCCTTGGGTAGCCTTTGCAATGTATGTATGGAGTGCCAGTGCATATGGATCGTCGGGAATTCCAACTTTTGTATATTGGATTTATCTCAGCATATTTCTGTTCTTTAACTGTTTTGCGCTCAATATGTATTTGCAATACAAGCGAAAGGGTAAATGGGCTAACTACTTGTATGGCGAGCGTGTATATATGTTGTTAAGCTTGGTTGCCAAAAGTGCACTGGCGTGGCAGGTTTTTGCGGGAACACTTAGGCCGTAGCCATGAAAATTCACCGATTTTACGTTCCAAACCTCGGTGACGAACGTAATCTTTGGTTTAACAACCCCTCGTTGGTGCATCAGTGGTTGCGGGTTCTTCGCTTCCGAATCGGTCAACAACTTACATTGTTCGACGGGCGTGAAAGAGATTACCTGTTCAGCATTGTCGATATTGCCTCAGATAACGTACGGCTTCAGCTTGTCAAAAAGAATAAGCTGCTGGTACCCAAAAAAGACATTTATCTACTTTGGTCACTACTGAAAAAAGATAAGAACGAATGGGTTCTTCAAAAATGTACCGAAATTGGAATCAACCACTTTGTGCCGATCATTACCAATCGCACCGAAAAAACTGGCCTCGACAGTGACCGAGCGCATCGGATTATCATTGAAGCTGCAGAGCAGTGCGGGCGCAGCAATGTGCCAACCATCCATCACCCGATTGGGCTACTAGAAGCCATAAATCAATACGCCGGTCATATAAAACTTTATGCATGTGAGCAGGGTTCAAACCCCACCATTCCATCTAGTGGATCCTACGGAATTATTATTGGACCAGAAGGCGGTTGGACCGAAATTGAAAAACTGATCTTCAATTCCAACAAAATTGAATACATGTCGGTAAACGACCTAACGCTGCGCGCAGAAACTGCTTCAATTGTAGCCAGTTCAAAGCTGCTACAATAAGTGCACATGAATTACTGGAGGGAACGAAGCCAGCCATATAAGCCTGGCCAAACGACAGCGTTTAAAGTGAGTCGTAGCAAGATCGAGCTGTTTATGCAGTGCCAACGCTGCTTTTGGCTAGATGTACGGCTAAAAATTACTCGACCCTCTGGTCCGCCATTCAATATCAACAAGGCCATCGACGAGTTACTAAAGAAAGAGTTCGATACGTACCGCCTACAGCAAAAACCTCATCCTTGGATGATAGAAAACAACATCGCTGCCACGCCAATGCAGCACGATGATCTTGAAACGTGGCGACATAATTTTACGGGTGTTTTTACGCATCACCAACCAACAAATCTGCATGTCTTTGGTGCAATTGATGACCTTTGGAAGGGTGATGATGGCAAACTTATAGTCGTCGATTACAAGGCAACTGCAAAAAGCAGCGAAATTTCGATCAATTCCGACTGGCAAATCAGTTACAAAAGACAACTTGAAGTATACCAGTGGCTACTACGACAAAATGGCTTCGATGTCAGTGATACTGGCTACTTTGTGTATACGAACGGTCGGATGGATCGAGCGGGATTTTTTGACAAAGTTGAGTTCGTGACAAAACTCATTCCATACTCGGGCAATGCCGAATGGGTTGAGCCGACACTTGTACGTATGAAAGCATGCATGGACGGAGAGATGCCGGCAGTTGGTAAGGCTGCGATGGGCGGTGACTGTGATTTTTGTACATATGCTCGAAAACGTACTGAACTTACGTTGAACCACGTCAAAAACCAAAAATCTAGGCTATAATTACTGGTATGCTAGATATTCAGTCTATTCGGGATAATCCTGGGGTGGTAAAAGAAAAATCGAAAGCAAAGGGTTACGATGTTGATGTTGACGGTTTGCTGAAGGCCGATGAGCAGCGTCGGAACTTATTGGCAACAATAGAAGAGCTGCGAGCCAAACGTAATGAACACGCTGCCGCACTCAAAACCGGCAAACCAACGCCCGAACAGATTGAAGCGGGTCGTGACATTAAGGAACAACTAACTACTCTTGAACAAAAACTGGCACCAATTGAACAGGATTTTATAAAACTGCTTCTAGACGTTCCGAACATGCCACTCGATTCGGTGCCGGTTGGCGCAAGCGAAGATCAGAACCAAGTAGTTAAAACTGTTGGCGAGCCAGCGAAAACAGACTTTGCGCCAAGAACGGACGAAGAGCTGGGTCGAATGCACGATACGATTGATAAAGAGCGTGCTGCTAAGGTGGCTGGTGCTCGTTTTGCGTATCTAAAAGGAGATGTTGTACGCCTACAATTTGCAGTAATTCAGTACGTATTAGATGTGTTGGGCGATCAGTCAATTATAAGTGAGATTGTTAAAAACAATGGTCTTAACATATCTCCAAAACCGTTTACACCCATCCTGCCTCCGGCAATGGTTCGAACCGAACCCTACCAAGCCTCGGCACGTCTTAACGCCGAGGAAGTTACGTACAAATTGGCGGATGACGAATTATGGATGAATGCTAGCGCAGAGCATAGCCTCTGTACCATGTATATGGACGAAGTTATCGAGGAGCGTCAACTCCCGATTCGATACATTGGTTATGCTACTAGTTTTCGTCGTGAAGCCGGAACATACGGAAAAGATACCGAAGGCATTTTCCGTATGCACCAGTTCGACAAACTAGAGATGGAAGTGTTTAGCACGCCAGAAACTGGTCTGGAAGAGCACAAGCTGCTGGTTGCAATACAGGAGTATCTAGTGCAAAAACTAGAGTTGCCCTATCAGTTGATCCAGAAGTGTACTGCTGACATTGGTAAGCCAAATGCCCAGGGAGTTGACATAAATACGTGGATGCCGGCACAAGGAGCTTATAGAGAGACGCACACTGCGGATTATATGACAGACTATCAGGCTCGTCGTTTAAAAACCCGCGTTCGTCGTGCGAGCGGAACTGTAGAGTTTGTACATACAAACGATGCAACTGCTTTTGCATTGGGTAGAATACTTAAGGCAATTCTTGAAAATTATCAAAATGCAGACGGGTCCATTCGTATACCCGAAGTTCTTAAGTCATATATAAGTAAAGGAGGCGAATCATGATCCAAAAACTTGAAATTAGTGGTGTGCATGCAAAAGTTGAGGACGACCTGAGGAAGTATGTGAAGAGAAAGATCGGACGCCTAGACTTGTATATGTCGGCACATGCCCGGAAGTCAGCCCATGCCGAGGTAAAGCTTATCGAAAGTAAAGCCAAGAACAAACAAGAACGTACGTGCGAAGTAGTCTTGCACTTGCCGCACGACACAATTATGGTCAAAGAGACTACTATCAATATGTTTGCTGCTGTTGATGTTGTTGAGGCAAAACTCAAAAATCGACTCAAAAAATACAAAGAAACACACAATAGCGAAAAATTCCATCGTCGCATCTTGGCCCGCTTCAAACGACGACCCACTAGCGCGTAGTAATGTTGGCAAAATTACCTTCATGTGTGAAGGTGTTATAAGGTACAATAGAGCGGTACTACAAACGACTTGTTAATATTTGGTAGAGGTGAAGAAACGTGAAGAAGATTTTTAAGAAAATTCTTGGCGATCCAGAGGCCAAGACACTCAAAAGATACAAAAAGCGAGTTGAAGTTATAAACGGTCTAGCTGATACGTATGGCAAAATGTCTGATGCTAAGCTGAAGCAGCAAACAGAACTGTTGAAAAAGCGATTGAACAAGGAATCTCTTGATGCGATCCTGCCGGACGCTTTTGCGGTTGTGCGCGAAGCAGCGACACGAACGCTAAAACAGCGACACTTTGACGTTCAGCTTATGGGTGGCATGGCTCTTCACGAAGGCAACATCTCCGAAATGAAGACGGGGGAAGGTAAGACGCTGGTAGCAACCCTACCGATCTACCTCAACGCTATAACGGGTAAGGGCGCTCACTTCGTAACTGTGAATGACTATCTCGCACAGCGCGATGCTGGTTGGATGGGTCAAATATATGGCTTTCTTGGCCTTTCGACGGGCGTTATTATTGCCGACGAATCGTACATCTATGACGCAAAATTTACGAACAAAGACCACGAGGATGAGCGATTTCGACACCTAAAACCATGCACACGCCAAGAGGCCTACGGGGCTGACATTACCTACGGAACAAACAACGAGTATGGTTTTGATTACTTACGCGACAATATGGTTCGAGAGGTGGATCAGTTACGACAGCGTGACCTGCACTTTGCCATTGTTGATGAGGCAGACTCGATTCTAATCGACGAGGCTCGAACGCCGCTTATTATCTCGGCACCGGCTGTAACGAGCGGAAGTGCGTATGCGCAGTTCTCAAAAGTAGCGCGTCAACTCAAAGAAGACAAAGACTATGAGAAGGATGAAAAACGGAAAAGCGTTGTTCTGACTGATTACGGCGTAGAACATGTCCAAAAAATACTCGGCATTGATAGTTTGTATGGAACTGAGAATATTCGAACTATTTACCACATGGAACAGGCTTTACGCGCTGAGGCACTGTTTAAGCGAGATAAAGATTATGTTGTAACTGGCGATGGTGAGGTGGTCATTGTTGATGAGTTCACTGGGCGCTTACTCAAGGGGCGTCGTTATAACGAAGGTTTACACCAGGCGATCGAGGCCAAAGAAGGCGTAGAGGTTCAGGAAGAGTCTATGACCTTAGCAACCATTAGCTTCCAGAACTACTTCCGTTTATACGAAAAACTTTCAGGTATGACTGGTACTGCCAAGACTGAAAGCGAAGAATTCCACCAAATATACAAGCTCGATGTAATCGAAATACCACCAAACAGGTCCCTTGCACGCGTGGATCGTCCAGATCGAATCTATAAGACCGAGGGTGGTAAATTTAAAGCGATTGTACAGGAAATAAAGATACTTCACGAAAAAGGGCAACCCGTATTGATCGGCACGGTTTCAATTGAGAAAAATGAACTACTGAGTCGTCTTTTAGATAAAGCTAAAGTACCCCACCAAGTGTTGAATGCAAAAAACAACGAGCGCGAAGCAGCGATTGTTGCAAAAGCTGGGCAAAGGGGCGCGGTTACTTTGGCTACTAACATCGCTGGTCGTGGTACGGATATTGTACTCTCGGATGAAGTTAAGAAACTTGGCGGTTTGTTTGTGCTTGGCTCTGAGCGTCACGAGTCAAGACGAATCGATAATCAGCTGCGTGGTCGTGCTGGTCGACAGGGAGACCCAGGTGTGACGCAGTTTTTTGTAAGCACAGAAGACGATCTTATGCGTATTTTTGGAGGCGAACGGATTGCTGCAGTTATGGAGCGTTTGCGTGTTGATGACGAAACCCCGATCGAGAACAGAGTGATTTCAAAAAGCCTAGAAGCTGCACAAAAGAAGGTGGAAGGCTTCAATTTTGATCAACGCAAGAACGTAGTCCAATATGACGATGTTATGAATCGCCATCGAAAAGCTACATATACAATGCGTCGAGAAATTCTAAACCAACCCAATATTAAGAAGCGAATTAACCAGGTGATCGAAGATGTAGCAGTAATGCTCGCTAACTCGCCACTTGCTACGACCGACAAATATGAGGCGCAAATTAAAGAAGTTCTACCGTTTGACGAGGCGCAACTTGATCGACTATTCGACACGCCAGCAGATAAATTTGGTCTCGTTCTCAAAAATGAAACCAAGGAACTGTACGAGGCAAAAGAAGAAGCTTTTACCCCGACAGTTATGCGCAAGATAGAAAGTGACATATATCTACAGGTTTTGGATAATCTCTGGATGCAGCATTTAGAGAATATGGACCATTTACGCGAGGGAATACATTGGATAAGCGTCGGACAGCGAGATCCGTTAGTCGAATATCGGCGTCAAGGCCAATTACTTTTTGAGGAAATGCAGAATGAACTACAAGTAAGCGTCCTCCAGGCATTATTCAGTGCTCAACCAGTTGACGAGTCCGATCTTGAAGCCCCAACCGAAACCGAACTCACCAGGGCAGCCCGGCGTTCCGTAGACAATGCTGACAAGATTATTGAAGCAGATGAATTTACCGAGGAGGACTTTGCGGGCGGTGTTTCGTCAGGCAGCTCTACTAAAAGAAAAACAACAGTTTCGAGTCGCAAAAAAGCCCGTAAGGCAGAGCGCAAACGCCGTAACAAAACTAAACGGAAAAAATAGATAGCACCCGATGAAACATGTCGTCACCGAGATAGAATTGAGCAATGGAGCCAAGGGGCTCCTTATTCACATTCCGGGTGCGAGTGTTATGACGTTCGAGTGTAACTTTCGTGCAGGCGAGTACCTTGTTGAGCGCGATAAGTGGGAAACACCTCATCTCATGGAACACGTTCTTTTGGGGGCAAACGAACAGTTTCCGAAAGCTCGTTTGTTTCAGGCCGAGTTCGAAAAAAACGGTGCATACAACAACGCTTCAACAGGTACATATGACATTATTTACGAAGCTGAGTGTGCTGATTTCGAGTGGCGCAGAATTCTAACGCTGTTACTTACTGCAATTTCCAAACCACTTTTTTTACACGACGAATTCGAAGCAGAATTTGGTAATGTTCGCGAAGAACTGACTGCTCGTTCTAACAACCATTTTCGCCATCTTAGCTTGGCTCTGCGTGAACAATACGGATTCTCTGTCCTGACCGATCAAACACGGCTTAGTTTGATGGACAACGTTACCGTTGAGGATCTGAAAGCGCATTACGCCAATACTCACACAACGAGTAACCTTCGATTTGTGATTGCTGGTAAACTTTCTGCAAGTCGTCAAAAAACAATTACCCGAGTACTCGAAGCTATCGATCTACCGGCAGGTAATGGTCAGTTGGCGTTACCAGACGAACCGATTACCAGGCTAAAAAAACCGTTATACATAGATAATCCTACGGTCGACAACCTGTATTTCTACATGGATACATTTCTAGGCCGGCGACTGGGCGACAAAGAAACAGACGATCTTGGTCTTATTAACACTATGCTCACCGAAACGCTGTACTCTCGAATTTTAGGTACAGCCCGTGAAAAGGGATTAGTGTATCACATGAGCTCCGGAGTCGGTCAAACGAAAAAAAGTGCAAATTGGTGGTTTGGAGCACAAGTTATGCCAGAAAATGCTGAAGCGCTTTTTTCTATTATTTCAGACGAACTACAGCGAGTATTCTTGGGAGATATTTCAACTAAGGACCTGCGTGCCGCTAAGCAATACGCTCTTGGAAGGTATCAACGAAGTGGGCAAACGGTTTCAGGCATTGCAAACGGTTATAGTTATAGGTACTTCTTTGATGGAGCTATTGAAGACTATTATGCTATTCCAAAACGTATTCGAGCCATAAGTAAACAAGGTATTGTAGATGTTTCCAAAATGATGTTTCATGACAATCTGTGGGGGCTTGGCATATTGGGCAATGCAGGTCAGAAGTTTGCTGATCAACGTCACACGCAAATCAAGCATCTTTGGGCACACTAAAAGACATATTATACTAGTGTTATGTCAACGGCAGACCAAGACAAGAAAATACTAACAGACCTAGCCAAGGGAACCGACAATGCCTGGAAGGTTCTAGGGCTTGATGATAAAAAACAAAAACTAGACACGCTTACTAAAAATAGCCAACAACCGGATTTCTGGGGCGACAGTACTAGTGCACAAACAACCATGAAAGATATTGCAGTGCTGCACTCAAGTATTGAGCCTTGGCTGAAGTTAAGAAAAGATATTCAAGAGGCCCTCGAACTTACTGCACTTAGTGATGAATCAATGACCCTAGAATTGCATCAGCAAGTGCGTCTTCTGCGCGATAAATACGAGGCTATAAAGTCACAGCTCCGTTTTTCTGGGCAGTATGACGACCACGATGCTATCCTGACGTTGTCAGCTGGGGCTGGCGGAACCGATGCACAAGATTGGACACAAATTTTACTCAGAATGTATAGTCGCTGGGCTGAAAAAAACAACCTGATTGTATCTGTTATCGAAGAATCTACCGGCGAAGAAGCTGGCTTAAAAAAGGTTACACTCGAGCTTAAAGGTGCGTACGCATATGGACAACTCAAAGGGGAGCACGGGGTCCACCGCCTGGTCCGCCTGAGCCCATTTAATGCAGATAGTCTCCGACAAACCAGTTTTGCAAAGGTTGATGTACTGCCAATGATTGATCAACCAAGCGAACTTGAAATCGACGATAGTGAACTCAAAATTGATGTGTATCGAGCGGGTGGACACGGTGGCCAAAGTGTCAACACAACCGACTCAGCAGTTCGTGCCACGCACATACCGACAGGAATAGTTGTGAGTATTCAAAACGAACGTTCGCAACTTCAAAATAAGGAAACCGCACTTACTATACTGCGCTCTAAACTAGCCCAGCTTCAAATTGAGCAGCATAAAGAAAAAGTATCTGAACTCAAAGGACCAAATCAATCTGCGGAGTGGGGGAATCAAATTAGAAGTTATGTACTTCATCCGTACAAACAGGTAAAAGATCTGCGTACCAAATATGAAACCAGCAATGCTGAAGCGGTTTTGGACGGTGAGCTTCAGCCATTTATTGATGCGTATTTAGAAACTCAGCTTGGATAAGTTCGGTAACTGCTTAAGCGGTTTGCTATAATAGTAAGACATGATTCTACTTGACCGAGTAACGAAAACGTACAACAAAAATGCTGCTGCTTTAGAGCGAATAAGCCTACACGTTGAACCAAAGGAGTTTGTAATTATCGTTGGTCCAAGCGGAGCGGGCAAGTCCACGCTCCTCAAACTTCTAACGAGGGAGGAAAAGCCAACGAGCGGCAAAATTATTGTTGGTGGCATCGATTACGAGACACTAAAAGATAAAGAAATACCGCTGCTTCGAAGAAAAATTGGTGTCGTATTTCAGGACTTTAAACTGCTGCCAAATAAAAATGTCTACGAAAATGTAGCATTTGCCCTTGAGATCGTTGGCATGGGAAACCACGAAATTCGTCATACAGTGCCCAGGGTGCTCGAAATCGTTGGCTTAAAGGGTAAGGAAAAGCGTATGCCTCTGGAGCTGTCCGGAGGTGAGCGGCAACGTGTAGCGATTGCCCGCGCAATTGTGCGACAACCGAGAATCCTTATTGCTGATGAGCCAACAGGGAACCTTGACCCGAAACACGCATGGGACGTCATACGCGTGCTCGAGAAGATTAATAGATATGGCACGACAGTTATCTTGACGACACACAACCAAGAAATTGTTAACAAGTTAAAACGGCGAGTTATTACCATTCAAGACGGCAAAATCTCAAGTGACCGAGCAGGCGGAGCGTATCACGAATGAAACGCCGCTTTAACACGTTGCGGCGCATTGTGCGCACGGGGGTACTCAACTTTATTCGCAATGCCTGGTTAGGTATGGCGGCTATGGCAGTTATGGTTATTACACTTACCATTGTGCTATTCTCGCTCATTGCCAACGCAACATTTTCTAATACAGTTCAACAAATTACAGACAAGATAGATATTTCGGTCTATCT
>CAZXLT010000004.1:0-62628 GCA_964641545.1 uncultured Candidatus Saccharibacteria bacterium | reverse complement strand
CTGACTATGATGCCTATTGTAGTTTTCATTTCAGTTGCCAATGTTGACGCCCTTAGCGTCTTCAGCCTTTTTGATCAGCCAGCCAATGCGCAGGTGACATATGACTATGGTTGGTGCACTTACTGGGCGGCACTTCGACGACTACAAGTCGGTAGTGCGATCCCAAACACTTGGGGTAATGCTAACACTTGGGCAGAACGGGCTCAGAAAATGAATTATCTCGTAGATCATACACCGAGCGCGGGCGCAATAATGCAGACGACTGCCGGCAAAGAAGGACACGTGGCATATGTAGAAAGTGTTAATCCTATTACTGGAGAATGGACCATTTCGGAGATGAACTGGGTCGGCTGGGATATACAGAGTAGTCGCACTCTAAAGGCATCTGACGCGACAAAGTATAACTTCATCCATGAACAACAAATCGTGCCTTGGCTAGATCTGAATGCCAAGCCAGCACTTGGAGCTAGTCAATGAATCCGCTTCACATAGTTGATTGGCTAAAGAATTTTGCAGGACTTTTGCCTTGGATAGGATTAATGTTGCTGCTGATCTTTATCATTGCGTGGGTGACCAAAGGCATCGTGAGGATTCTCAATATTCGGCACATTTTCCATGAGTCATACACGATCTTTGAGCTAACACCACCAGCTTTCGATGACAGAACACCACAAGCAACCCAAGAGTTGTTTGCAGTACTTCATGGTCTTGGCTCAAGTAAACCATTCCTTGATCGATTACTACGTCGTGACTCAGTCGTGTCACTTGAGATTGTTTCTACGCGGGAGCATGGTATTCGCTTTTTGGCACGTGTCCCGGATGATCAGGCTACAGTTTTTAAGCACACTATTCACGCCTACCTACCTGACGTTAAGGTGAGAAAAACAGAGGACTATGTAGCGAATCTTAATTCAGCTAAAACAGTCACATTTAGACAAAAGGAACATTTCGCCTATCCATTGCACGAAGTAGATAGTTTGTCTGCTCATGACCCGATTGCATATCTTGCCAATACTATGACTCAGCTTGAACCAGAAGAGCTAATGGCTTTCCAACTCGTAGCAGTTCCTGTCAAAGTTGCTGAAGCGTACACTCTAGGCAACAAGATCCTAACCAACGAAGATGTAAGAGCACATCTACATAACTCATCCCGGAAATCTGTTGGTGGACTAGTCATAAAATCCATCGGTAATATTTTATCTGCCATTACAAACACTATTACCTATATGAATCACGGGGCATCGAATGATGGCAACCAGATGTTGCAACGCGATCTGTACCACCAGAAACAAGTCATCCAAGGTGTGAAGCCAGCTCGAACTATAAGCAAGTTTGAGCAAGAGCTGATCGAGTCAATTCACCATAAACTAAGCCAACCATTGTTCCGTGTTGAAATCCGAGCAGCAATAAAAGTTAATAGTAGCGCCGAAATGAAGCAGAGATTGCATGGCGTTGTGTCGGCACTGTCATCTTATTCTGTGGCAAAATATCAGGCACTGGAAATTAAACGTGTCCGTACCAAGCGCATGCGACAGCTCCAACATTTTAGTTTTGTGAATCGTATGCCCGAAACGCTTACAAAGAACTCTAACATTTTAGCCGCTAGCGAAGTGTCCAGTTTATTCCACTTCCCACACTCAATCGGTGCGAAGACTGAAAACGTTGTGAAGTCTCTCAGTAAAACACTGCCCGCACCTGTTTCACTCAAAAATGGTGCAAAGCTGGATATTGTACTGGGAGAAAACCAACACCATGGTAGTGTTACTCCTGTTGGGCTATCGTTGGCTGAGCGAGAACGCCATGTGTACATTATTGGTGGTACAGGTAATGGTAAGACAACAATGCTGCTATTCGGAATCATGCAGGATATTAATAGCGGCAAAGGTCTTGCAGTGCTTGATCCTCACGGTGACTTGGCGGAAACGATCCTGCACCACCTGCCCAAGGAACGAATCAAGGACGTCATCTACTTGAACCCCGATGATCTTGCTCACCCAATTGGCGTTAACTTACTTGAACTTGATCCTAGCCTAACGGGCGACGAGTTACTTCGCGAGAAAGACTTAATAACCGAGTCAACGATTTCCGTACTACGAAAGATATTCTCCGAAGACGATAGTGGAGGCCACCGAATTGAGTATGTTTTACGTAACTCAATCCAAACCGCATTAACGCTAGAAGGCGCTACACTCTTTACTATTTTCCGACTGCTTAACGACGCGAAGTTTCGTCGAAACACGGTAAAAAACTTAGAGGACGAAGACTTAAAGAACTTTTGGAGTAACGAGCTAGGTAAGGCTGGTGAGTTTCAAAGAGTCAAAATGTCAGCCGGTATTACAGCTAAGATTGGCCGGTTTCTATTCTCTGCATCTGCAAAGCGAATCCTTGAGCAAGAAAAGTCGACCATCGACTTTGATAACATCCTCGACTCGGGCAAGATCTTAATTTGTAACTTTTCGAAAGGTTTACTTGGCGAAGATACCTCAGCGTTATTTGGTACGACTGTATTAGCAAAGTTGCAGGTGGCCGCACTTCGTCGAGCACGACAAAAACAGTCCGGTCGCCAGCCATTCTTCTTATATGTGGATGAGTTTCAAAACTTTGCGACGATGAGTTTTGTACAGATGCTGTCTGAAGCTAGGAAGTATAAGTTATACCTGACCATGGCAGAACAATCTACCAGTCAGCAGGATCAGCAAAGACTTGTTGATATTATTCTGGCGAACGTCGGGACGGTTATATGTTTTCGATCAGGAAGTCCGTCAGACGAACGTTTGATATTGCCATTGTTCAATAGATATTTGGAGCAAGGAGAAATTGCCAACTTACCGGCGTATAGTTTCTATGCGAGAATTGCTGCTGTTAATGCCCAGGAGCCAATGTCCGGCGTTACAGTCCTTCTTGATAGTGAAGGAAGTGGTGAGGTGGCTAATGCTGCAATTAACCACTCTCGCAAGGAATATGGAATTAAAGTTCAGCCAGAAAAACCAATGAAACCAAAAGACGAACTAACCCTGGTAAAAAAGACGAATGCAACTAAGCGACAGAGCAAAGAACCAGACTTGGCACTGATCAAGTAGACAAGTTACCGAAAAGATTATTCTGAGGTATAATTACAGATATGAGTAACGATACAAAAATTCCTGAAATACGAATTAGCTATGGGCAACTTTTAGCACATTCAATGTCGCCTGAGCTAGCGGAGAAGTTCAAATTCAAGCTAGAAGACGATAGATACTACTTCAATAAAACATACCAGTACTGGCAGGCTTGGAATGCAAAAGAAAAACAGATTCTTGAGGCTCTACAGGCTATGCTTGGTGTAGATTTTTACCTACCCGTTATTGATGTAACCTGCGTGCCGTTATTCATACCTCAATCTAATCCAGTTATTATGAATTTTAGAGGCAAGCCCGAACGGTTTGTGGATGTTTTAGCCCACGAACTCTCCCACGTTATCCTCACCGACAACAGTGTCTTCAGAGAGTACGAAGAGGCACCTAAGTACTTTATCTCAGAAGACTGGGCAAAAATGTATGGCAAAGAGCACGATCTAAAAACACTAGTTCATATACCTGTCCATGCAATGTGCAAGTATTTATGGCTAGATATCATGAAAGACCCAGAACGTTACGAGCGCGATAAAGCTGAGGTTAAAGAATATGCGGGCAGTGGCAGCTATGTTAAAGCTTGGGAATATGTTGATGCCCATGATTACAAAACAATCATTGAGGATCTTAAAAATCTGTATAAAAAATTGAGGGACGAGAAATGATTATATATCTAACGAGACATGGTCAAACAACTGGTGACTTAGAAAATCGTTATGGTGGTGATTATGATGATCATCTAACGGATTTAGGAAAACAACAATCTTCACAACTTGCTGATGTGTTAGCAGACAAAGGTATTGACTTACTATTGGCTAGCCCACGAATTCGCGCGCAAGAAACGGCTACATTGATTGCCAAAAAGCTAGGGCTAGCTACTAGAACTGTTGAAGACTTTAGAGAACGCAATGGCTATGGAATCTTAACTGGTATGACAAAGGATGAGGCTTTAAAAACTTATCCGGATCAAGTTGAGATATTAAAGAATGTACACGCCGCCGTTGAGGGTGCTGAGGAATACGAACCATTCCAGAAACGTATAACAAATGCTTTAGAATCTTTGAGGCGTGAACAAGCTGACAAAATTGCCGTAGTCACTCACGGTGGACCAATACGCCTTATATTTAGAGATGTCTTGAAATTAGGTGAGATTGACGTTGACGATTGTGCATACGCTATTCTTGAAACAAGTAACGATAACTACAAACTACTTGATAAGAGTGGTATTACGGTAAAGGAGCAAAAATGAAAACAATACTCGTAGATGCAATAAATGGATTAGTGCTAGAAGATGGTAGCATACTTGAATCTATGTACAAACTTCTAGAGACATACCCTAATAAAAAGATAGTTTTAACTGGCGCAAATGATGAACAGTTCAAGCATTTTAGACTAGACCAGGTACCTTATGAGGTCTTTACACTGAAACATAATCCTGAGAAGACCGCCCCAGAATACTTTAAAATCCTTCTAGAAAAATACAGTCTCAAGCCAGAAGATGTAGTCTATTTTGAACATAATGCTGAAGCGGCTAAGACTGCTGAGTCAATAGGTATTACAACATACTTTTACGATCATACAAAAGAGGACATGGAAGCACTCAAACAGTTCCTAGACAAAGTTCTATGAGCCATGAGTTACCAGAAATTATTAAGGAAGTAGGTTTTGATTTTAGTTGGGATGAACGAAAAGTATGGAAATTGGATGTCCCAGCCGAAGAAATGCCAATTAGTGACTTGACCTGGCACTTTGATATCCCCTTTATATGGTCGAAGCCTGATGGATACTACGATGTTAAGCCAAGTGAAGTAATCGATCATCCCGACTTGTATCCCGAGGAATACGAGCGCACTATGCGGTCAGATGTTACCTTTCCAATCGACATTATGTGGTGGAAAGAACGGTGGCTTATTCTTGATGGTTTACATCGCTTAATGAAACAATCCATTCAGGACGAAAAGACCGTAAAAGTGCGTAAAATACCCGAGTCAGCCATACCGATAATTAGGAAAGATTAAGACTTTGATGATCAAGACAAAAAAACTACTTATCTTGGCCCCCTCTGCTGGTGGCAAATCCACACTTATGAGGTATTTACGCGAACATACTAAGCTCAACATTGCTGAGACTGATGAGGAAGTTATGAAGGCCAACAATGATGTCTGGCCTGATGATAAGTTGAAGAATGAGATTCTTGTTCCCCAGACAACCAAAGAAATCATTTCTCGACCCCAAGTAGTGTACTTTGCAAGCTATGTACCTGACGAGCTGATCAAAGAGGCGCGAGATAAAGGATTTAAAATTATTCTCTTAGATCTCACGATCGAACAGCTAGCCGAGAGAAATAACAATCGAATGAGTATTGAAAACTATCAGGACGCATCTCCATGGCTGAAACTTCAGCTTGATACTTTCAAACGCCTACAAAAGGGCGGGCTTATTGATCTAGTTATTGATGGTAATCGATCGGTTAAAGACTTAGCTAAACAGATTCAAGAGTTGTCGTATGAAGCTTCTTAACTTGGATTTGCCACAATACACAGTTGATATTGTTCCCGACCATGAGGCGCTGGGTAAAATCGTGGACGCAGTAATAAAAGAAAACTTTATGGGCAAATCAATTCTCGTTCGTGGCGTAGCTTCCTCAGAACACACCGGCAAGACAGTGGATGAGTTGATCAATATCATTAAAACAACCGGTACTGATCGATATGATTCAACTCGCAAAGGTGATCGCTATGAAAATGTTGAAGGCAAACACATTGATCTTTTCGCCTTTCCACATACCGTCACCGAGGGTAGCTCTATATTTGCCGACGTAGTATATGGTTTTTACCATAGTGCGTTAGGTTTCCATGGTCGCGCAGTGAGGATAGATATACTTACCATTTACGACGCCAATCAAATGCAAGAAGTGCTTCATCGCTATGAGGGGCGTGACGACATTAAAGAAGATGGCTTTACCTTTAAAGACCCAACGAAAAAAACTCAGGCTCTAATTGGAGTAATAAGAATAGATTAATGAGCTATATTAAGCCGATGATATCAGTAGAAGAAGCTCGTGAAATATTAGGTTCTTCAGCATTGGGTATGACCGATGAAGATATTTTTGACGTAATTGAAACCTTAGATTTAATGGCAAAAGAATCTCTCAAAAAAGCTAAGGAAAAATTGGCTATAAAAAGAAGTGCACGTGACTTTGCTGGTTTTTTATATGAGCAATATATCGAGGAACAAAAACAAAGTAGAGTAAAGAACCTGACTTAGCGCTGATCAAGTAGACAAGATATCGGTATGTACTTCAAGGTATAGTTGCCCAGCTAAATAGTTGACAAGCAGTATCGGTTATGCTATTATTGCGGAAACTTAAAGGAGTTTGTATACCAATGATAGATCTAATCAACAGCTAAAGATGTCACGCTAACGGCGTAGCTTTGCTATTGATTTGATTTCATTACCTAACTTCTGAAAACCGAGCGTGCGTGACATTTGTCTGCCTGCTCGGTTTTTCTATTTGGAGGATAAAGTAATGGCATTTAACTTACGTCATATATACAAATCATTCCCGAACAAATCAGTCCTTGAGGATGTCAACTTGGCCATTAACCATGGTGAGGTGGTTGCTCTAATTGGCGAAAACGGAGCTGGTAAGACAACTCTATTGGAGATTCTAAGAGGAGTACTAAAGCCAGATTCCGGAAGCGTTCAAGCCACTGGTGTTATTGGCTATGTCCCACAGGAAGCAGTACTTGGGAAAACAATCGCTGAAAGCTTTTCGGCTACGGCTCAGTCGTGGCAGATTAACTACGCCCTAGAAAGGATTGGCCTAGGTTCTAAAAAACAGAGTACTGCCGTAAGCACATTAAGCGGCGGCCAAAAGACTCGGCTAGCTTTTGCTGTGGTCTTGGCTCAAGACCCCGAACCGTCTTTGTTGCTTCTGGACGAGCCTACCAATAACTTAGATGCCGCTGGTCTAGATTGGCTAGAGGGCTTCATCAGTACTTACGACGGATCTGTGTTGTTAGTTAGTCACGACCGGACGTTTGTTAACAGCACGGCAACTAAAATTGCTGAGCTACATAACGGCAGGCTAACCCAGTATGGAGGAGATTACGATTTCTACCGTGAACAGAAAGAGCTAGAAGAAGCAGCCGTACGAGCACGCTACCAACAGAATGTCGATGAGCGCAACCAACTAACCAAAGCAATCCGAGATCAAAGAGAAAAAGGAAAGCACACCCACGAACACATCAAACGATCCGACGGCGACAAGTACCAACGAGATTTCTTTAGAAACAGAGTAACTAACAAGTTTGGCCAGCAAGCACGAGCATTAGAAAAGCGACTAGGCCAACTAGACGAGATAGAAAGACCCGAATTCGCCAAAGACTACCGTATTGTACTTGGTGGTGAAGTAGATAGTAATAAGTTGGTATTGCGATTAAACGGAATATATAAGGGATTTCCGGAGCCAGTGCTCTCGAACGTTGACCTTGAAGTTCGAGGGGGTGAACGTATTCACACCCAAGGACAGAACGGCAGTGGCAAGACAACCCTACTAACAATTGCTGCAGGTAGAAACCAAGCCGACAGAGGTGAAGTCACTTTTGGAACTGGTATTAGTGTTGGCTATTTCTCTCAGGATGTAGATGGTCTAGACCATGATTCGACAGGGCTAGAGAACTTAACTGCAACTGAAGCACAGATGACCAACATCTTTCGCGAAGCCCGCAGCCTAGGTCTTACCAAAAACGATCTGAACAAACAGGTCAGCGAACTATCTCGTGGCCAGCAGGCAAAGCTTGGATTTGCAAAGTTACTGCTTGCCTCACACCATTTGTTGATTCTGGACGAGCCAACCAACCATCTGGATATTCCAACAAGGGAACAGATAGAAACAGCCTTGCAGCAGTACCGCGGTGCAATCTTGTTTGCATCGCATGACAAATACTTTGCTAAGAAATTGAAACCGACCAAGGAACTAAAACTATGAACTTACTGAAACACAATATGGGGGCATTGTTCCGATTTACCTTTCTTTCAAATGTACAGCCCTACTACATTGTGCTGGTGCTGTATCTTTCGCATGTCTTAAATTCATTCGCTAAAGGTACTAGTGTTTGGGCGTTCGTCCAAATTTCTCAGGCGGTATTAGAGATTCCAACCGGTGTTGTGTCTGATCGTATTGGCCGAGTTGTTAGTATGCAAGCCGGTGCCCTGGCTAGCTTAGCTGGGCTGCTAATCTATGCCACGACAACCAATTACTGGATCCTGCTGGTTGGTGCAGCGATGCAGGGTTTAAGCTTCGCCTTGTTTAGTGGTAACAATAACGCGCTCATCTACGACTCGGCTCGGTCTGCTGGAGTAAAAGATGACTTTCATAGTCACTACAGCAAGACTAACATTGCTCTTGAGGTTGGGGGCATTATTTCGGCCATTGCAGGAACGATGTTGGCTTCGATCTCCTACATCTTGGTGCTTTGGATCTCGGTCGTGCCACAGGCACTGGCAGTGCTGGTGACATTCACTATGATTGAGCCTCCCAGGCATTCACCACTTTCTGGCAACGTGTTTAGTCACCTAGGCGATGTTTACCGATACTACAAAAAGAATACACACTTGCGAATGTTGAGCATTGCTTCAATCCTGAGTGGAAGTGTTGGTGGGGCGTCCTGGAACATGATGCCCGCATATTACCGACAATATGTACCACTTTCTTGGGTTGGCAGCTTGCTTTCTGCTAACTACATTTGGAGCACCATTGGCTTCAAGAACAGTGACCGGTTTATGAAGCGATTCAAGTCGTCGACTATTATCCTAGCCGGCGAGATCTTCTCGCGGATCGTTTCGTTTGTCGCCTTGATCCTGTCGTCGGCTGCATCACCGTTTGTCATGATGCTCCACGGCGCTCCCTATGGACCAACAGATACTGCTAAACAGCACCTAATACATCAGGAGTTCACCGACGCTCAAAGGGCAACAATGGACTCGCTCAACTCACTTGTAACTAGTGTACTTTTAGCAGTCTTCCTAGTTTTTGCGGGTTATCTTGCCGACCGATTTAGTCCGAGTGTATCCATATTGGTCTGTAATATCTGTTTGTTGCCAGTATATTTCATTTACCGATCTACATTTAAAAACAAAGTTTGATTGTTACTTATAGATATTTCACATTTGTTAAATTAGTTAGTGAAGAAAACGTCTGAACTTTTAGTTCTTCGATACCAGTATTTTCTAGGGTTACAGAGACATATTTTTGTACTACGAACTCTTGCCTTGAGTCTGCACATACTAATAAAACTCCAGGATAAGGTCGGCCAGTCTTCTTCTCCCAAACTTCCGTGTCGAGGTGCTCGATTAGTTTTGGAAAATCCTTTTTGAACTCGTAAAATGGCTTAGAGGTTATATCAAACAAAAAGAATTCATTAAGCTTATCGTCTACTGGCTTACTTCTCATTAAGTATAGGTCTGGTAGTGGTGTAGGAAAGTGTTTCTGGCCAGCAATTTCTGTGCGGGTGTAGATTTCAAATTGACCTGGATAAGTGTCTTCAATTTGAAGGTAGAGGCGTAAGTCGGCAATGTGCTGGTCTTTGAAGCGTTCAGTAACGTTTCGGTTGCCGCCAATAGCTTTTGCCATATGGGCGCCAATGCCGTGGTTTGAGGAGAGATAACTGAGTCCTTTTGTGGTGAGGTAGTAACGAGTGCCTTTATTTTGAAAGCCCTCGTTTTTTGTTTTGAACTTACCTAGGTACTCTTGCTCAGCTAAACGCTCTAATGTCGTATACATTGAACTCCGACTCTTTAAGTCTTTGTACTTGGCTAGTAATGGAGCTGTGACAAAGCGAAATTTGTATGTAAGTTTTAACAAATGTATCTGTTTATCATTGAGGGTATTGAATTGTGATTTTCTTGGCATGGCTTTGGCTCGTACTTCTCGTGGCTTTTCTCCCACCTATATTCTCTAAGATCTTTATATTATATATAATAGAAAGAGGAATAAATACTGATTTTAATCTGTTAATACATAAGATTATATAAAACACCGTAGTTTTATAATATGTTGACAATAATACGGTCTTAATAGTATTGAACTATCCATATTACGTATAGTATACTATCTTATATAAGGATAGTGTCTCAGAGGGTGAATATGGGGAGAATCAAGGGTTCAAAGAACATAGATAAGCAACCAGAAGGCTGTAAACTTTCAGAGCCAGACAAATTGCGGGTGGTGGCTGATCTTTTGTATGAGCTTGTAGCGTCTGAGTTTAATACCAGGCGGAGGAAGAAACGATGCAAGACAGCGTAAAAGGCACGAATGCCGTTGTCGCTATTCGTGTATCGACTACAAAGCAAGGTACTGATGGTGATTCCCCAGAAGCCCAAAAAGAACAAGCTGAGCGATTTGCCGAGAATAAAGGCATCACAATTAAAAAATTCTTTGTATTCCTAGAGTCAGCCAGTAAGGAACAGCAACCGATGCAAGAAGCTATCGATTACTGCGTAGACCCAAAGAATGGAATAGATTTATTTATTATCAAGTCGATCGATCGATTTACCCGTGGTGGTTCACTGTCGTATGACCTTCTTAAAAACCAGTTAGAGGCAAACAATGTACGTCTCATAGACATTTACGGTGTAATAAGTTCACAGACAGTTAATACACTCGATCACCTCGGCTTCGAGTATAAGTGGAGTGTGTACTCGCCTAGTAAAAAGTCCGAGATTCTTGAAGCTGAACGATCCAAAGACGAACTTCGAGATATTATGAGTCGTATGATCGGTGCCGAAATCCGCTACACCCAAATGGGTTACTGGATGCGACAGGCGCCTTTTGGATTTATGAGTGAAAAAATAGACACTCAAAACGGTAAACGAACAATCCTTGTCCCTCACCCTGAAGAATCTAAGTTTATAATTCGTATGTTTGAGCTCCGAGCACTTGGCAAATATAGTGATGGCCAAATAGCCAAGATGCTCAATGAGAGCGGATATCAGGGTCGCATTAAATACATACGTAGTAAGACTGATACGAGCAAAGTTGTTAAAAAAGTAGGTGGCACAAAACTGACATCCAAGCACTTATGGCGGTTAGTCCGTAATCCTATTTATGCAGGTGTGAATATGGAAAAGTGGACTAACAACGAGCCGGTTAAGTGTGTCTTTAAAGGTTTAGTGTCTGTAGAAGCGTTTAATAAAGCGAACGGTGGCAAACGAACAATCGTAGAGGGTGTTAATAACAAAGTCTACGTATTCGACAAGGCACCTCCAGAACATCTAGCAAACAAGGGTCGTCGAAACGGCGACTTTGCATACCGAAAGGTCATTATGTGTCCACAATGTAACAAACCGCTGCTAGGCAGCGCCTCACGGGGCAAGAGTGGCAAATACTATCCGGCATATCACTGCAACAAGCGTGGCCACTACTTCAGAGTGACTAAAGAAGATTTAGAAACTAGGGTTGCAGAGTTTGTTTCTGGTTTAACTATCGCACCGGATAAGCTTGATGCCTTGTTTAAGATCATTGAAGCATCTTGGGAGAAGTCCAATGCATCATACAAGATGCAAATTGAATCAATTGATGCCAAGGTTTCTGATTTGCAAGGCCAAGCAACACTAGCGTTAGACAAACTTAGAATGCTTTCAAGCAGTACAGCAATTAAATACATGGAGGAGGATCTTATGAGGATCGAACAGCAAGTTAATGAGCTTGAGGCTCGGAAAGTGGAACTAGAGGCTAAGAAACCCGTTCCGATTGACCGAGTCCTGGCGCGCGTCAAATATTTTGTCGAACACCTCGACGAATTATTACTAAAACAGATTGATCCGGTTAAAAAAGCACTGTTTTTCGCCGCGTTATTCGATAAAGCACCCAGTTACGATGATATAAATTCTGGAACACAAAAAACACCCCTTTTTACAGGGGTGAATCCGATATTTGCGCTCCTTAGAGCTAATAATTCCCTTATGGTGACCTCAAGGGGAATCGAACCCCTATTGCCGGGATGAAAACCCGGATTCCTAACCGTTAGAAGATGAGGCCTCGTCACCGTGTGAAGGTGCGTTTGTCATAGTGCCAACAAAACAAGTTTGCTTGGCACTACTTGCAAACCCACCAAGCCAGTTCCTCTCCCCAAGTCGAATCCCCTCGACTTGGGGACCCCATGGGAAAATACCGATTGATTATAGCATAACAGGGGTAAAAAAGAAACTCCCCTTATGCACGGGGAGTTATCAACGAGAAGAGCGGTCAGTCACGATTACTCTAGCTTAGTTTTACAATACCACACTTTTGCCTAGAATGCTAGTCACTTATCCACATGCGGTTTGACAAATATTTCTGATTGGTGGATCATAACGGTAAGAATAAAAAAATAAAAAGGTATTACTAGCGTGCCCAAAAAGAAAAAACAAACCCTTCGTTCAAGAGCTTCAAGCAGATTTAGTAAGTTTATGATGGTTATTTCGACCGCGGTTGTTGCCAGTGTTGGAATTTACGTTTTAAATTTTTCGAGTGCTGCAACACCAGACGCCTGTACGGATAGCAACGTAAAAGTCTTTATGACGCACGACTGCGTAAAGATTGTGAAGAACCTCGCTAACATTGCGGTAAGCGCCAATGCCAACGATGCCGGCAACCCTGGGTTTGATGGAACGCTTAACCAAACACTGCTCAACCTTAATAATGTTGGACTATTTAACGGCTGCGGTACCTATGTGCCCGCAAACGGCGTTACTCCATGTATCTATAACACGCTTAAAGACTTTGTAGACGCCAAACTTCACCCACCGGCACCGCCACCCACACCAACACCTGCGCCTGCCCCTACCCCAGCGCCAGCCGATAATCCCGTTGCCTGCAAAGACCAGAATCTTCACACAGGAAGCAACGGGGACTGCGTAAGCTTACTTAATGCAGCAATGAATGTCGTAGTAAAGAAGTGCTACAACAAACAACCACTTACTGGCGGAAAGAATTTCGACGACAACACCAATTCATACATAGCCTGGACAGTTGCAGCCGGCAACCTGGGTGACGAAGCAAAGTCTACCGGCTACGCCAATGTAGTTTCCCCACGTTTATGGGACATAATCATGTTCTCAACTGCCTACTACAACGGAGGAAATAAATGCACGGGCATTGTACCGCCCGCCGTATCAACAACTCCAAAGACGCCACCCGCAACTCCTAAAACTCCTGTTACCACACTTCCAAAAACAACACCGCCTGCCACACCACCTGCCCCGGCTGTAGACTGTGCAACAACTCCACTAAAGGTCGGGTCTAAGGGAGACTGTGTCAAACAGCTCAAATACTACCTAATCGTGTTAGCTCCAGCAGCCAACCGTGAAGCGGTAAAAGCACAGATCAAGTTTAGCGATGCAAACTTTGATGCTGCGTTAGACGACTATCTACGCTATACCATCAACGTTACCAGTGTTATTACTGGGCTTCCGCAGGGCAGTTACAACGGAATCGTAACCGATGTTATATGGAACCACATTAAGCTTGCAGCCCAGGCTGCAGCCAAGAACGATGCCGACGCTATGGTAGCAACGATACGACAAGAGCAAGAACGGCAACGAGTCGAGCGCGCTGAGGAACAACAAAGACAACGCGACCAACAACTTGCCGACTTTGCAGCGGCAGTAAATACACTCCAAGAAGGAGATCCCACTAAAATATCGGTTTTACCTCGTGCATACGTAGTTAGTTTGGACTTCGAAAGGAACGGTGCTAATCCTGTTTTCGGAGCTAATGATGGTGGTATAACTCCTGGGAAAACGGGTTACTGTGTGTCCATTCTATATCCGGCGATAGACAATAAAGCTACTTTTTGGACGTTTGCAGGATATACTTTTGCGGGAGACGGCATCTGTAAAGCACAAAAGAGTGTACGTAACCCAAGTGGAGGTGGCTTTAGAAATAGCTGGGTAACTACTGATGCATGGACCGAAAACATCAGCCAGGCGGCTGTGGAGTCACTGGTCCCCGGCCTTAAGACCTCAAATAAAGCCTACATGGCAACCAGACCTTAAGGAGTATTATGTTTACACAAAATTACACAAATCAATATAATGGGTTCGCTGACAATAACAAAGGGCGTTTAAAAAATATCAGTATTGGGTTATTGTCTCTTACCCTCCTTGTTGCCCTGGGAGGAATCAGCTATCGGTCATACTTTTCTAGCAATGCACAGGTTAACCGTCTAGTTCAAACGTATTACGAAGCTCAATCTAAGGGTGACAACAAAAGGCTCGCTTCTTTAGAATCGAAGGCTCTCAAACAATTACCAGGAGTTACGCTTGCTGCATCAACCGATGCTGGCGAAGCTAGATCAGAAACCGAAGCAAAAATAGTAGCCACCAAGCTTGGCAAAAAGTCAGGCGCAATTACAGGACGCATTACGACCGAAGATAGCAAAGCAGAAGGCACGCCGTTCTTAGCCACCGTTGTCAAGGAAGATGGCAAATGGAAGATAAATGTCTTTAATGTCGGTCTAATTACCAAAGATGATTACGTTGAAGGGACTGGACCGAAACAAAACTAAAGTAACCTAGAAAATAAAAGAGAGCTCGTGTTGAGCTCTCTTTTTGCTTGTCACAGCTAGGTGTGTTACTTACGACGGCGTCGAGTAACGAAGTTGTGTACAGCAGCACCAAGGCCGCTTACACCGGCGAACAAACCAGCAGTGTCGCCAGGACCAGTGTCTGACAGCTTACCGTTTGCAGGAGGAGTTACAGTTGTAACTTTCTTACATTCGGGGCTATCGACTGGCAGGTGTTCTTTGCCAGGAATTGGGCAGGTTGGGTTGCCTTGTTTAAAGGTAACTTGCTGCGTACAGCTACCGCCGCTCACCCACTTTACGGTACCATCGGCTAGCTTTACCTCAACTCGTGCGTTGATAGTGTAGCTACCGTCAGCAGTATAGGTATGGCTGTCTGATTGCTTAGTGCTTACAGCAGAGCCATCGCCCCAGTTGATTTCGTACTTACCAGTTTTGGTAGCGTTCTGCAGTTGGGCATCTACAGTAATCGTTACTGTTCGACCAACTACTTTGAAGAACTTGTCATCTACAATACAGATCGCTGAGCTAGGAACTTCTTTTGGAACTTCCTTAACTTCTACAACCAGCGTTACCCACACACGCTCATCCCAACAACCGTACATTTTGCCGTCAACAGCTTTGCTACCAATAGCGGCGCCGTTGCCAAGCACGATGTCATCTGAGATGCCAACAGTACCAGTTGTGCCGCTGTACTGTTGTGCAGAACCACGGACATATTTCATGCTAACTTGCTTACCGTCAGAACAGGTAATGTTCATGGTGTCGCTTACGCTTGCGGCGTTGCTTGCTGAAATAGTAGCTGAAGGAACAAAGCTAGAGCCTTGCGCACCTTCAACACCGTTAACTTTTACTTTGGTGTTGTGTGCAACACTTGGGCCGTTGCCATCTTGGTTGCCAGCAACACTGGCGTTGTTGTGAACATACACACGAAGTCGGAAGCGCTTACCTGTTTCGCAGGTGCTGCTTACATCGTTCTTGCTGTCACCTGTGTCGCCATCGACTTTTCCACGTAGGAAGTCAGGCTCGTCACCAGAAACTGGCGTACCAGTGTACTGGTTAAATGCAGGGACTGGGCTGTTTGGTGTGTTCGGACCATCGTACGGGATGGTTGCCTGTGCAACACCGGTGGTTGCAAACACTGCAGCCAAAAGGGCGGTTGCCGATACGGCAGCTGCTTTGGCGATTGTTGAAAATTTGTTCATCGTTATCTCCTTAAATCCTTCTGACTATCTAAAAATTGGGTTAGTTGTTGTCGTAGCACGTGGTGGTTGAGGACAAGCCGGATCTGTATCGCCAGGTTCACAGCTCTTTGGTCCTTCGGTTGTAGTTGTGCGAGGTGCAGTTGTAGTTGTGCGAGGTGCAGTTGTAGGTGTTACGCCGGTTGTAGGTGTTGCACCAGTTGTAGGTGTTGCACCAGTTGTAGGTGTTGCACCAGTTGTAGGTGTTACGCCGGTTGTAGGTGTTACGCCGGTTGTAGGTGTTGTATCGCCACCGTGGCCACCACCGCCAGGGGCATCACCTTCACATTCACCGCCGGCTACGCCACAAGTACCGTCGTCACCATTAGGACCATTAGCCTCTGTGTCGTCGCTTGCGCCGCCTTGTGAGACTTCTGGACCTTCTTCGCTTGGTTGTGGTTGCACTGGAGCTACCTGCTTACCGTCAAGGTCTACCCCTTGACCAGCTTCTGGGTGGATGCCCTTTGTGTACCACAGACCAGTTTTTGGCTCGTATGCCCACTCTGTAAATCCATCGATTTTTCGAGATGTTGAGTCTAGACGAAAGGCAATAACCTTCATGGTTTCTTCGGCAACACGTGGGTCGAGTGACAGACCAGTGATTTCAAAAGGTCCAAAACCATCTTCTTTACCATCGTCTTCGTCGTGGTGGAAGTTAGCAAGTGTTAGGGTATCACCTTCGTGAGCCCATTCGGGGTCCCAAACAGCTGTCTGGTTCATAACTTCACGTAGTTTTTCGCAGTCTTCACGGGCTTTTGCTTGACCACCTTCTGGTGCAGCATATTCACCGCTCTTGCTTGCGAAAGTACCTATAACGCTATATGAAGGGTCGGCAGCCGGCTTGCCATCGGCAGCTTGCTCACCAATAAGTGCCATGCCACCAGCTAATGATGCATAATCACCTTTTCCACCGAGCGGACCATCCTTATCGTACAGCGAGTCTACTGCATCCTGGACATCTTTTGGACCATCAACACCCTTAAGCTTTGGAAAGGCAGCTTCAGAACTATACAGTCTAGGATTAGCAGCTGCTAAATCCTGTACATATTCTTCACAGCCAGGAATAACTTGTTCTGTGCCGTCTCCACGACCATCCGTATCGCCTTCTCCACCAGAAGAACAACTGGCGAGTGCTAGACCAAGTGTTAGGCCGATCACAACACCACCTGCTAGCCGTAATCCACGACCAACGCGTCGCGCAGGGGCATCTGCAAAACCTTGATGCGCTTCAAACTGACCAAGTGATTGGTGACCAGTTGCTAATGTCATTTGTTCTGGGGTTGTCATAATAATTAAACTCTCCTCGACACCTTAGTTACTCATTTCCCACCTCTGGAAATTAATGATTCCCAAGAGAAAGGTTTTTAACTTGCTTATGATATCACTCATTGTTATTTTTGTCAATATTATTTTTATGCTTGTTTTAGCGTAAGCGTTTAACCTGTGCAGCGATTGCTTCATCTACCTGCGGCATATCCAAACCACCCGGGACCCAAGGCTGCACAGCAATGCGTGCAACAAGCAGCCCTGCGCGAGCTAATTCGGCGTCAACTCCGCTGTGATACTCTGCTAATGCGTCGTTAAATGCCGCTAGTTGCTCGGGGTTGTCGGTATTTAATTCGGCACCGCCGCCTACATCGATTGTTCCCTTACCTGGGGGAACTCCTAATTCTGCTGCATGATTAACACGAACACCAACGACCGGTCTATCAAGCGTCTGTCCAGTAAAAGCTGCTGAACCCAATCTGTTAAAGTCACTCACAACAAAGGTAAGCCCTCGGCCGCATATTTCTAGAAGGTCTTCCGGCGACGTAATTGGCTCTTCGCCTTCGGTTGGTCGGAATAAACCTTCGCCATCAATGTAAAATAACGACACAGTATCATTACCGTCTGGACGAGAGTCACGTATTTCTGCCTGCACGCGGTCAATAGCCCATGTTTTGGCTTCAGCAATTTCTGGTGAGTCACCCCTGTCAACGTTTCTGTCGACAACCATGTTTACATGAACCGGGTGTTGCGGAATCGTTATAGGGACATAATCCAAGCCTGTTACTTCCGCCATTATGGAGTCGTGCATGACATCACCTGGGTCATGCAACGCGTAATTGAGCTCGGTTTCTCCTATTACCAACCCATCCGCCCCTGCACGGACATGATCAGCAAAGTGAACACCCGCCCCGTATGGGCTGTTCGCGGCAAGTTCGGTCATTGCTTGATTGGTACGGTGTAGCATGTGTTATTTCCAAATTATGCAGTAATGCCGTTAGATGTGTAGCTGCGCGTGTTGTGCGATTCGGCTGATTGCTTCGGGTGCGAGGGTCCCACTGTCGCGTTTTAACGCACCCAGACGACCATTGACCATGAAATGCACGGCCCAGTGAATTGCACGAGGCGTAACCTGGGGTTCACCACCAAGCATAGCGATAGCTCGAGCAGTTTTTGCCATTTCGCCCGCAGTACTTCTGTGAGCTTCTTGGATACCCATAGCTTTCATTACCTCCACAAAGCCTTTAACCGCTGGACGAAAATGCTTTACTTTGGTCGTTGCATCTATGTGGAGCCCTTGCATTGCTACGCGTAAGTAGCGAAGGTTGTCAATGCTTATTACCGGTCGAATATCTTCTGGAGCAGCTTCCCAGCCATCTGCCATTTTATCGATATCCGCATCGAGTTCTGCTTCTTCAATCTCGTTTGCTGGTTCGGAACCCATACGAGCACCAAGCTTCAAACGTCGTGCTAAAGCCTTTGATGTCTTAAAGGTGTTTTCACCAATTTCATCTGGGTTACTCGTGAAGACCCCACCTTGTAAATCGAGCTTAAATGTACCCTCGGAGTTTTCGAGCGTGTTATTCTCTAATACCTCAAGTAGCGCACCTACGGCATGGGGAGCAGTACGGTTATACTCGTTGGCAAATATCCACTTTGTGTTTGGTTGGACAAGACCTTTAATTCTTGTCCCAGTTTTTTCTGTTCGGCTGCCCTCAGCATCATCAACAGTTCTTTCTGTTCCAACCCAACCACCAATAACCTGTTGGGGCTTGAGGTCGGCTTGCGAAGGGATAACGGCAACGTCAGCAGCCGACACACCATCAATAATTCGATACGCGTCACGACCAAGCGTAGTTTTAGCACCACCAGGTATACCGAACAGTGATACGGTTTTACCAAGTACTGCAGTTGTTAAAACTGCCATGGCAGCAACTCGCTCACCTAAAAGAACTGGTGCGAGCGCATCCATACCACGATCATTAAATGTTTTACCGTCAATATAACCGGCTGGCATGGTTCGATAGATTTCTAACCCTGGCACTGGCATTGCCCCGCCGCCGAATTGGTCTGGTGTTCCTGTTACATGCATAGTCATCTCCTTTACTCGTAATCCTTACTTCATCGCCCGATGGGTTAACTGACTTCGTCGTCGGTACAAAACCGGCAACAGTGTTGTAAAGCCTATTGCGTAGACAAGTCTCTCAATCCAATCAGCTGTTGTTGGGTCTTTTTCGGTGCTTGGAACAAGTTTTTTTGTGATGTCTTCAACAACTTCATCTAGGTTCTTCTGATCAGTTGTCCAAACTTTTCCTTGGGTTTGTTTGGCTATTTCCTTAAACTCTTCACCAGCAGCCGGATTGGTTGCTTTACCTTCTGCGTTAACGACAAAAACCGGTATTCCTGCCTCGTTTGCACGCGAAATAACCTCATCTGGGGCTCCGATACCGTTTCCATTGGTTGCAACCACAATTGCGTTTGTACTTTCGCCTATCTTGCCAGCCTTTTGCTGGTTGGCGGCAGTCACCTGTTCGAGCGCGGCATTAAAGGCTTGAGGCATCGGTGCAGCACCAAACGGTTCGTCCTTGGCTACATCTGTAATTTTAGCCAGCTCGAATACCCCACCACCGGCAATTACTGCCTGTGCTTTTACGCTTTCAGTATCTGCAAAGACTTCTGCGACACTGTCAATTTGTTTATGAGCCTTACCTTCATCGAGTGTTGTTGCATACGAGTGATCAATCACGACTGCTACAGTTGGAGGCACCAGTTCCGGACCTTCTTCTGGAATCCACGCAGCTGTGTTTGCAAAGCCAGCCAAACCACCGACTAAAGCCAGCGGGGCAAGTGCTTTTGCACCAACTTGTTTAGCACGGCTAGGAGCTATTGCTTCACGCGCATGCTGCCAAACATTTGCAAGTGCAGCACTGTGCCCTTCGATGTTTGCAACGGCACGGTACTCTGCAAATTGTCCTGCCGCATAACCAACGCCAGCACCTGCAAGGGGTAAAAACTCCATATAAGACATGGGGTATACAATACAGCAAAAGTGCTATTTTGTCAATGTTATTTTGCTAATGCCTATATTATGACTTCTCTGGGTTTTCTGCGGGGGTTTTTACAGGCTTATCGGCTGCAGTAGTCATTGGTGTTGAGCTCGATGCTTTTTGCGCCTCTGCCAGCGCTTTAGGCGTTACTTTTAGCTTGGCAACAGGGAAGCTAAAGCCAAAAGTGCTGCCTTTGTTTTCGGCCGTTTTAAAAATAACTGAACCGCCCTGGGCAATAATGACCTTCTTAGCCATAAACAACCCTAACCCCGTCCCATCTGGGCGTGCTTTGCGGGCGTTACCGGCACGGTAGAACTTGCCAAAGAGCTTGTGCTGCTCGGCTTTCGGCACGCCAATACCGTTATCTACCACTGTAAATTCAATGGTTTTTCCTTTGTTTTCCAGATTAACTGCTATCTTGCCGCCCGGCTGCGTGTAGTACAGGGCATTGTCGGTGAAGTTCATAATTACTTGCCGAATCTTCGTTTCGTCCATCATGAGCTCTGGGAATTTGCCTGGTTTCTTATACGTCAACGTCTGTTTTTTGCTCTTTGCAGCTTCTTGTAACTGACTCAGTTCAGTTTCTACCACCTCTGCTAGTTGTGTAGGTTTGTTCTCGATCACAAACTTACCCGTACGAAGTCTCGATACGTTTAACAGATCAGCTATCAGATACACCATGCGCTGGCTGCTGGCGAATGCCTGCCCCAACAGATCATGCTGAGCCTTGGGTATCTTGCCAGCATCACCTTCCAGCACCATACTGACATAGCCTTTAACAGAGGTTAGCGGCGTACGTAATTGGTGTGAGGCCATGCTGATGAACTCGTCTTTGGCTTCGTCTAGTGCACGCAGTTTGTCGTTGGTTTTCTGCAACTTTGCCAGCACGCGCTTGTTTTCCTCAAACAGCAAGCGGTTATCAACAGCCACACCCACAGCGTCACTGAGCCGTTCTAGCAAACCAATGTCTTCTTGCGACAAGGCCTCTTTGTCATTTACAAAACCAATTGCCATAGCACCCACCACTTTTTGACGAGCCTGCAGTTTTAGCAGATACACCATGTGCACTTCGCCACTGTTGTAAAGCTGAGTAATGTTGGTTTTTGTTAGCCCAAGATGCCGATGATGCGCCAGATCCTCGCTTTCTACATGCAGCCGTAAACTTCTTTCCTCACCCGATAACCACGAATCTTCCGTATCCAGTAGTATTGTGGGCAGTTCCACTTCTTTTGCGCCCCCCGATTCTCCTGGCAGACTACGTCCAAACAGTTCCAGATCAGACTTCCCTGGCATCCGAGCAAAAATAGCAACAGAGGTAAAATTACTATTTCCACTGATTGCTTTAGCAATTGCCGTGGTGAGCACCTCAAGGGAGTCTTGCGATTCCAAAACCAGTGCATCTATAGCGCGCAACAGGGATAATGTACGGTTGGTTTCTACCAGCTCCAGGTTTTTGCGGTACATCTCCTGCGTTACATGCTCGAAATCCTGCTCTACAGTCAGAGATTTTTCGATAATCGGACCCAAGCCATCTACTATAGCTGTTATGAATTTGATGTCTTGTCGAGTATACGGGCGACCGTTCTTACGCACTCCCGTAATTAAAAACCCTAGCTGATTACCCTGTTCATTGGTCTTGGATATACGGACAGCCAGTCCAATTTTGTTACGCAACAGGTTACTGCGTACAATTTTGTGCTTCGCCGATAAATCACGTATGTGAATAAATCGCTTGCGAGTATGTAAGAACTGCGGACTTAAGCGTGCAATATCGAGTTCTTTCGGCAATTTGCCATGTCCACTAGCAACCCGCCCAATGATATCTTCGCCTTTTCGTGCTCCAAATACAGCGTATTCTACCGCTAAGGCTTCTTCTATTAACTGTGCAGTTTTTGCGAGTATCTGAGCCAGGTCAGCTTTACTAGAGAGGATACTATTGAACCGTGCCAGCAACTCTCTTCCCTGATATGCATCCCGGAACAGGTATTTCCTCAGAATTGCATCAAATCCCTCTACCAGCTGGTTCGTAAACAACAGCAACCCCCCAGTTAGCCCTAAAGCAATCCAGCGACCAGGTCTGGTGGTCTGGAATCCAGTCACACCTACAAACACTGCCAGGCAGCCAAACACACTCATAAAGCTAAGGAGATACGCCAAGATTCGCACCATCAACTGACGAACATCCATCAGATGGCTCTTCATAAATGCCAAAGCCATTGGAATAATGATAATCAGCGAAGATAGCGGTGCATATGTGACAGTTTCCCACTGAGGAGCTAACACCGGCAGAACAGCAGCAGTCATCAAGCCAAAGGCACCGCCAGCAACCAGCCCAAGACGGAAGTAGCCAATTTGAGTACGGATCAGAATATCTTCAGTTTGTCGCCGCTCCCACCACAAGCGAAGCATGGCAAACGTAAAGGCAACGGCAAAATAAACCACATAAAACCAATACAAAACCCCTGGAATAATGTTTGTAATGGTTTCAGTGGGCTCAATATCTTTAATGATTAAACGAGTAAAAAGTGTGAGGCCAGATACCACAACCAGCAACACATAAAATGCTTGCCACACCTCTGTTTGCGGGAGGCGCTTTCGCGGGTAGTACCAGGTAAAACGGTATAGAGTTAATACAATAGTAAGTCCTAAAAGATAGCTAAGGTGCGTAAACCAAAGCTTTAGCTGGTATGGACCAATGTGGTCAACTTGGTAGCTGGCATTCATCCAGCCAACAAGTGCCAGAGAGAACAACAACAAATTTTGATGCGCCTTAGAACGGCGATCCCTACCTAAAAGTACGGCCGGGAACGCTAACCCACCGATTGATGAAATTATTAAAATAAAGGTTGATATAGTCACGGATGCTTATGCTTATTTCCCTAATACTATAGCAAAATCAGCCCATTCAACCGAGCTGATTTTAAAGATTACGTAACTATAAAATTACTTGAGAGATTTTGGTAATTTTTCGCCAGTTAACTGGCTCGCAAACTTGCTGGCTGCTTCTTTGCAGACTTCAACCGAGATTTGTCCGAACAACTCCTTATACTTGGAAACCAGTTTGTCAATAACAGCAGCCTCGTCACCGCTGACAGTGACCTGCTTTTTAGCCCAGTCGATTTTGAGCCCAGAAACGGTTTTAGCTTGTTCTATCGCGACCGGGCCGATGATTCCCTCTTGTTGCTCGATAATTTTGGCAGCGATCTGCCCATAAACATCCATTACTCCGCCTCCTTGGCCTCTGTAGTGCCCAGCTCAAAGTGTCCCAAGCTAATTAAGCCAAGGGACACCAATAGGTATGCTGTCATATAGAGCATGTCACCATAACCACCATTTTGCCATGATTCTTGTATCGTTTGGTGCAAGAAGTTAAAGTCAGCAGCGTATTGCACGGCTAATCCAAGCAAGATAATCAGTACTTTGTTGCGCATTGTTCCGCCAAGTAACTTCCGCGAAACTAGATATGCTAGCAATGCAATGGATACGAAAACTGCCTGTCCTAGTGGATAACCGAAGTCCAAGAATACTACAAGCTTGTCTGTATCTGCGAACACATAATCATCTAAGAATGTTTTGTAGGTCAGCGCCAGTACAATGGCAGGCACTATAAAACTGAGTAGCTTCGCGGATGTTTGTCGTAAAGAAAATCTAAATCCTATTGTTTTTGCCAAAAACCATGCACCCAAAATATAGAATGGAATGCTGCCAAAGAAACCAATGTCACCAATTGAGGGGTATGGTGCTTCTACATTTTGTGCGTAGAAGTAATACGTATATACAATCTGACCGAAGACTTGTGCGCATAACCCTATGCTTAGGAATGTAATTGCTTTGCCTAAAGAGCTTTTAAGCCCTCCCCATTTTTTTGCAAAACCTAGACCCCCAACGGCACCTATTAATGCAACCACACCATATGTGTCGGCCCATAACTCACGCACACTGCTATCTGGCTCTGTTGTAAACTGGAGGGCTACCCAGGCAACTAGATATGCACCGTATGCAAACAGGACGAGATTCCGCAGTCTGGAGGAGTTTTCTTTTGTCTTCATAGTGTCAGACCAACAGTAACGCTTGAAAATTTGGTTGTCAATGCCTCTTTTGCTTAAACATCTACAAATAACCCCACTTCTTTAATGCCTCATGGTCTGAACGTATGTATTTTGTGCCAATATCATGCCTATACATAACTTTCGGGATAAATATTTTGCCCGCAAGTTTATGAACCTTGTCTTGCGCCTGCTGAACTGTTGGTGCCGTACCCGTAACGTATAATACATAACCTCTATTGTCTGAAATATAGTACTCTTTTTCACCTCCGAGATGACGAACACTAACATCTTCAAAATGGATATGCTCCATCTCTTCTTCACTAACATCGTCAAAATATATGTGAGTACCTTTGGGCCTGTGGCTATTTAAATCCTGGGTATACGGGAACGGGGGGACAACCAAAAACAGCACTATGCCGAACCCTTTTCTCCACTTTAGGTCATATTTTTGCCCAGACGCTACTGCATACAAGTATTCGGTCCATTTGTTGTAGTAAAAGTCACTTTGCAAGTGGCAGATAGGATTACCAAACCGCGCTGTCGCTTCGAGGGGATATACGTTATCTTCATCAACTATAGAGTTAATATCAAACACACCCCGATAATTAATCGACCGTAAGTAATCTGTCATTTTTAATAATGTGTTTTGAAAAAGTTTATTTTTCTCATTATCCGTGTACTGCGTTAACGTGCCCATCTCACCTGTTGTAGGCCCCAGATCCCCTGGGAAGAACTTCTTGTGCTCTACGCTCAACTCAATAGGTCCGACCCAATCGTGACCATTAAAGTACCTACAGCACGCAATCTCAATCCCTTCAGCCTTTTTTTGCAGATAGAACGGATACATCTCTTTCTTTGGGAGTGTCTTGTCGTACATCTTAAGAAGCCTAAGAACATCGCGTCCATCGTAATAATTGCCAACAAAATTAAAACTTTTATCAGCGTTTTCATTCTGTTTGATCACCCACGGACCTTCATTATTTTTTATAAAGACTTCTGCCTGTTCAAGCGAGTAAAATTTTTCGGTCTCGTAAATATTCATGCCGGCTTTACGGAAAATTTCTTGACCATACTTTCGGTCATTCTCAAGCATATCCCCCGCCTCGCAACCCCCAAAAACCTTATAGCCTTGCTTTCGTAACATGTCTTGATCTTTTCCAAAACCAACATAATCAAAAATGATTAACCCGTCTTTACCGACCCACTTTAATTCTTTTTTCCAATTGTTGGTTTTTTCTACCAGACCATCCAAGTTGTCACGTCTTTTTTTATCCTCGATAAAAAGTTTAACATCGTGGCCTTCGTTTTTGATATGTACCGCAAGGTAGCCTGCTAGCAAATCATGGGAAACAAATAGTACGCGCATTTTTATTCCAGATTAACACAATTAGTATACATGCCATGTGTATAAGACTAACCAGCCGACTGGACAAGTGCTAGCCCACCGATCGTTACGAGGATAAGGAAAAATTTAAATGTAATACGCCCTTCGAATGCTTCACGAAAATGTCTTGGCCAAAACGGTGCAAGAGCTAAAGCAATAAGGAGAACATACATTGGTTGAACGCCTTCGATTACACGAACAAGCGAAACAGGTCCTCTACTAACAGCCAGATTTGACACATACTCAGCCAAAATTCCAATCAGTTCTACGGCTATAAAAACTGGCACTATGTGACGAAGACGTCGCTGAAACACGGATAGATCGTGTTGATGTTTAGTCAAACCAATAATAAGCATGAAGTACACTCCACCTAAGCCTACCCCAGCGGTAAACATCATATATGCAGGGAAGAAATCCACTTGGTTATACACCTGTTTAGTGAGCAGAGAAATAACATTTACAAGGGCTACTATGGTGAGAATCGCGGGAAGCGCTTTTGAAAACTTGGGCTTTTTGAACTCATCAAAGGATGCCGACATGAGAAAAGAGGCGGTAAGAAGAATTATTAAACCCGCTACTTGCTGTGCGCTTAATCGCTCGTTTAAAAAAACCGCAGAGAGCATGGGTAGTGTAGCCGGGATAAGTGCCAATAAAGCGATAACAACAGACGGCGATTCAACACCCAGTGCTTTGAAATAGAAAAAGTAATATAAAGTCGTCAGAAAACCCGCAACTACCATTCGAAGGGTATTGCCAGGACCTATTGGCTGCCAGTTGATAAAAAGCAAACTAAGCAACGGAAGCGCTCCAAACAGACCAGATATCATTGTTGCGACGTAAGGCCCCTTGTACATTGATTTGAGTAAGTTATCGTCGATAAGATTAACAATCGCGAATATGAGTGGAGCCAGAAGCGCAAGATAAAACCAGGACATACTGGTATGTATCATATGCTCGTGTGCAGAAATTGCAAAATTATGCTGGAATGTGCTAAATTGTTCTTGAAAGTGATAAAATAAAGATCAAAATGAAAATAAGCGTTCGTAAAGGGACCGGCGTTGGTCCAACGGAATTATCCGCGTTTGACCAGGCGTTAGTAAACGCAGGTGTGGCAAATTTTAACTTGATTTACCTTAGCTCAGTTTTGCCGCCAAACAGTGATGTTGTTCAAGAAAAAGACATGACCCTACCCGTTGTAGGTGATTGGGGCGACCGCCTGTACGTTGTTATGGCGCAAATGCGTACTATGCAACGCAACCAAGAAGCTTGGGCTGGCATTGGATGGATCCAAGACCCCAAGACGAACAAAGGGCTGCTTGTAGAGCACGAAGGGCACAGTGAGGCCGAAGTGCGTGCCGATATTGAAAATAGTTTGCGTGGATTGCAAGAAAACCGAAAAATGAAATTTGGTCCAATAAACATGGCAGTTCAGGGTATTAAATGCGTAGACGAACCTGTTTGTGCACTCGTTACGGCAGTTTTTGAATCTATGGAGTGGGAAGGTCGCAAGAAAGAAAAGTCCAATAACAGCAATATTTTGAAACGCTTAGCTCGTAAGACCCGGAAAGTATAGCTATCCCCTAAGAGCCCATCTATAGACTTTGATTAGTAGCCCACAGAAAATCAGCAACAACTATTTGTTTGATGGCTTATTTAGGTCGAGCTTCTCTAACAAACTGTGCAGATCTTCAATAAGGTCGTTCCTTGCATAACATTCTTGCCCAGAAACCCACAGAAAATCAGCGTGTGCAGATTCTTCCAGGACAATATCAAACGAATGCGAGAGTTTGATTCTGTAACACAAGAATTGGTAGGCGTGCTTTCCTGTGCCAAATGTAAAATCGCCAAGGTGCTCAAGCTCTCGCTCACTGCCCCGATAGCCTGTTTCTTCATACAATTCTCGCAACAAAGCTGTTTTTTCATCCTCACCAGGTTCAACCTTGCCAGCTGGCAGCCCCCAGGTACCGCCTCGGGGCTTATGGCTATGTCTCAATAAGATAACAAATTTGCCATCGTACTCTAAAAAACAACCTACAATTTTCATTCCGTACTATTAATTACCACGATACTTTGTGACCTGCAAGGTGCCGTAATGCTTTATCGATTAATAAAGGTGCGTAGTGCTGAACGACCCGACGCTGATCAACCCGAATAATCTCGAGCTGGTGTTTGCTGCCATGGATATCTGCTTCGATAACGTCCCCAGCCATTTCGCCGAGCAGTGCAACACCAAGCGCAGAGTCGTAGTTAGCTTGCTCAATGTCATCGTCATCAAATGACTTATCAAGATACCCAACAATCTGGACACCAAAAGCTTCTCCTGAATTAATCGAAACCTCTACTGTGCTACCTAGCGCTGCGAGAGCACTGTCTTCTTCAGGATAGTCAACAACAGTGTGGTTTCGAAAAATTCTCTGCAGTGGTTGTACTCGCCTCATCAACACAGTTTGCGCATCAATAACTGCTTCGGCAGGTGCATTGTCATGATAGGTCTCGGAAGATTGACCCATCGCCTCACCCAAAAGCTCGCCGTGCTGTTGCTGCACCCTAGCCAAAGCTTCATAGTCACGATGAACGAGCGCCAATTCATGTGGTAAAAGTAAAAAATTTGTCCCTCGAAAGGATGCCATTTCTTCTAAATTACCTGCCATGCTAACGCTTCCTCTTCTTTCTTCGTGCTTTGCGCTGTTCCGGCGACATGGGTTTTTTTGCGTTAAGCTTTCCTTGCTGCGCAAGATTGCGTTTAACTTGAGTCATAGGATGCCCGCGTTTGCCTTTTTGATGTACATAGCCATCTTCTGTCGCGCCTGTTGCGGGTTTTTTTGCAGCCGACCCCCCGTCTCCCCTTTGCTTTCTAGAACCTTTTTCGGGTTGTGCAGCAGTTGATTGTGAATCTTCACGAACCAATTCAGCCTGGCTACCGCCGGTATCGTCTTCCGTGGTGTCCGCACTCGCCTTGACGACAAGACCTCCCAATTCCGTCGCTGGTAACTCTCGATCAGACTTTCGACCCGCTTCTTGGTCGTCTAAAACATCATCGCTCGCCTCCCATGCGTCCAGCGGCAACACTAACGCATTATGGGCGCGAAAAAGTCCTCTGCTATATCCTTGCTCACCATCTTGAAGTTTGCCACTGAACGAATGTGCATCTCTGTTAACTTCGAGACTTCTCTCGAGCAATCTGTCGAAGAGCGAATCAGGTAAACCTAAGTTAATATCATCAACGCCGATGTATGTGTCTGGCGTCTCGGGATTCTCCTTACGTGTTCGAGGATTGAAAGTGATTTTAAACTTGTCGTACCGTCGCGCGAATGTCGTGAAGCCATCCGGGCTATAGATCATGGGATATGAGAATATATCCTCTCCATCAGGCGTAGCGCCTAGACGGATCCTAAACTGAATTCCCACAAACTCTTGGATGTCATCATCCACTTCTAACACTTCACAATCCTCGATAGGGAATAGCTTAAAAACGTCCGGAGCTTCTCTCGTTAAAAACCTCAAAAGACGGCCGTAGTCGACTGGATCGGTAATATCCGGGAAAACAAATGAGGCAAGTGCTGCATCACTCTGTTCGTCATCAATTACCCTTCGAAAGCTTTCTATCAAGGATGCTCCCGAATCACCGGTAGTCAAGGAGTCAAAATCACCGCTAAATACCTCAACATCCCAAGGAAAATCATCTCGCTTAGCATCCCGTGCCGCCAACTTGTTAAACAGACAACCTCGAAAACCACCGTTAATATACCAATTAAAAAGCTGAGCTCGTTCGGCCGCTAACACGGAGTCCGCAGCAACAGCAAGTCCAGCTTCACCACCATTCCCAACAGGGCATACATCTTTATTCACCATAACAGCGGTACTATACCAGAAAACAAGTAATTATCAAACTTTATTGACGTGTTATTAAATAAATGCTATAGAATACTATACTATGTCTTCATTTCTTCACGACCCAAATGTTGTGGTACTAATATCTGCAGAGCGACCTGGCTGCGGCTCTACTACGCTTGCCGAATCAATTGCAGGTCGCATTCAAGAGTTACATGGCACTGAAGTTTACTCATTAGCAGTAGGCAAAATGTTGCGTGGATTGCTGGATGTAACCAATGAAGCCGGGCTCCAAGAGAGACTGAGCGAAATTAATGACCCTCATCACTTCGATGCAAAAATTTATGGCGAGGCATTGCCTGCAGCGGGAAGATGCATTGTAGATGGAAAACTTGCGACTACGGCTGGACCTCAACATATATCCCCTGAGCGTCCAGTAGTCTCAATCGACTTACAGACTCCGCCACTATTTAGTGCAAAACGCGTTCTGCAACGCGAGCACAAAGATATAGCTCAGGTTTTTGGCGACTCGCCCGACCCAGACTTTATTGATTATATTCAGAAACTCGAGCGTCGCGCACAACATGACCAAGGGTTAAGAACAATCATTGATAGCGAGACACCCCCTGAAAGACCAAACCATGAATCGTTCACATTCGACACGAGCCAGTTCACGACAGAGGAAATCATCGCTTATCTTTTTGATGATGAAAGCCATCTGCATGAAGCACCGGATTGGGAAATTAATGCGCTGCGGGCAACCCTTAAAAGACTGTTGACACTTGGCGTTGATTTACGTGAAAAAATCCATTCTCGGGACTTGTTACACTATGAACACCAGATTGAAGCAATCGAATACGGTATAGAACGATTGGGCATAACCGTAAACAACGAAGGCCTTACTTTGATTCGCCAGGACCTGAAAAAAGCCATCATTGATTGTTGGTACGGCTTGATGATGCGGCGAATCCCACGATTCTTCCTAAGTTCAGACTCTGAATCTCCTGACGAGGCAGAACTTATGCTGGACGAGGAGACGCACTCCTGGAGCCCGGAGTTCTATAAAATTGCCGAAGGATGGCCTACACTCAGTGTATTGCTAAAAGATAAAGATATACTTGATCCCTTTGCGGGCTCAGGCACGCTCTTAAACTTGCTTGTTGCCCGTGGGGTTCCTAGGACTGCAATCTACGCCGATCAATCATATAGCGGAGGAGTTGATTTAAATGGGAAACACAACTGGTACGCTGCCGAGCAAAACCGGCAAGCCTCACAATTACTGTTCGACGACCTACCTTCTTGGTATAAACCGGATTTTACCAGAGTAGCAGGTCATGTCACCGCGAGGGGGCAGGAGCTACCCTTCAAGTCACAGAGTGTTGATTATATTTTTGGCGACCCACCATACGGCAAAAACCTCAATGAAGGAGGCATCGGCACACTATTCGGCTGCCTTCCAGAATTCGCAAGAGTGGCACGAGAGGGTGCTATCCTGCTTGTTCCTGTTGCCTGGGTGAAAGAGATCGAGGCCAGTGGCACTGAAGTCACACAGCTGACAAAAGACGTGTCTAAGGGAACTTCAAAGTTTCCTGTGTGTTATGTGTTAATCAAACCAGACCAAGAATCACGGCGTTAAGCGCCTGTAGCGTAACGCAGTTTCTTATATAGACGAGGGGTCTTTCATCCGGGCACTTGTGGTAACACACAACTTTTCGTACCATTAACATATGGCAAAAGTAGCAATAGTTGAGGATGATCAAGCGATCAGTCAGATGTACCGCATCAAGTTCGAGGCAGACGGTTACGATGTTGACACTGCAGAAAACGGTAAACTTGGGCTTGATTTGGCCGAGAAAATGAAACCGGACATTGTGCTGCTCGACCTTATGATGCCCGAAATGACTGGTGGCGAAATGCTTGCCAAACTCCGCGCCAGTAGCTGGGGCAAGAATATGAAGGTCATAATTCTGACGAACATGGGTGAACAGGAAATTCCAAAAGAGGTCAAAGATCTTGGTGTTTCGGCAGTTATTTTGAAAGCAGATATGACCCCACGGCAAGTAGCAGATTTAGTGAAGAAGCAACTCGCCAAATAGATAAACATCGGTCATAATAGTTACATGCGAATAGCAATAGTAGGATACGAGAGGCAGGGACGCTCTGCCTTTGATTATTGGGGTCCGGGCAACGAAATTACTATTTGCGACCGAGATCCGAATGTAGAAATTCCTTCCGGCGTAGATTCTCAGCTTGGCGAGCAGTACCTGGATAATTTAGACCGATTTAACTTAATCGTTCGTACATCTGGTCTGCATCCTAAACACATCGTAAAAGCCAATGGCGAGCGAATTCTGAGAAAAGTAACAACTGTAACGGAAGAGTTTTTTCGCAATTGCCCCTGCCCGATCATCGGCGTGACAGGTAGCAAAGGTAAGGGAACAACTTCGATGCTTATTACTGAGCTGTTAAAAGCAGCGGGTAAGCGAACGTTTTTGGGAGGCAACATCGGTATTTCCCCCTTAGAGCTGCTGAAAGAAAACTTAACAGAGCAGGATTACGTGGTGTTGGAACTCGCGAATTTTCAGTTGATCGACCTGCACGTGTCTCCGCCGGTGGCCGTTTGCTTACTCGTCACACCTGAACACCTGGATTGGCACGACAGCTTGGCCGAATACTTACAGGCCAAACAAAATATTTTTAAATACCAAAACGACGAAGATCTGGCCATCTATAATAGAAAGAACGATCTTTCGGGTGAGGTAGTAAGCGTATCTCCTGCCTTAAAAATTTCGTATGAAGTACCTGCAGAACACCAGCTTCCAGAAGAAAAAACTGGTGCGTACATACTGAATGAGCAGATATACTATGACGACGAAATCGTCTGCAACGTACACGATGTTGCCCTACTTGGTCGCCACAACCTGGAAAATGTGTGCGCAGCTATTGCAGCTACCTGGAAACTGATTGACGGTGATGTAGAAGTTATAAAAAAAGTGTTGCGCAATTTCAAGAACCTTCCGCATCGCCTTGAAAATGTGCGAGAAATTAACGGTGTAACCTACTATAACGATTCGTTTGCTGCAGCGATTGGTGCATGTATTGCGGCGCTTAACGCAATTTCGGGGCACAAGGTTCTTATCGCAGGGGGGTACGACCGCGGGCTACCAATCGAGGAACTCGGTGAAGCAATTGCCGATAAGCGGAGTGAACTGCGCAAAGTCTTTCTGATTGGGCAGGTGGCAGAAAAGCTTGCTAAAAGCCTGGAGCAAAGCAATTTTAAAAACTATGAAATTCTTGCTTCTAAGGATATGGAGCAAATTGTGCAGAGCGCTCATCGAGTAGCAAAACCGGGCGATGCGGTGCTGTTGTCGCCAGGATTTGCTAGTTTTGATATGTTTAAAGATTTTGAGGATCGTGGTAATAGATTTAAAAATGCGGTAAACGAACTATGAGTAGATACAAAACGTTTGTGTTCAAATCCTATACTTTCGACGAAGACACCAACGAACTAAGCCTGGTGTACGGCTTTGACGAAATACTAGAATTTACCGAAAAGTATCACTTCGATTTTGAAGTCGTTGGCGACCTCAATAAAAAAGCACTAGACCGCGCGTTGCAAAACTTATTTTTCATGGCAGGGGTTTCCTACTACAAGGCGTACTTGGCGGACGAAATTGTGATTCAAGCTGGGCAGCTCGACCAATCTTCGGCTGATTTTTTTAGCAATACATGGCAAAAGGGTCTGGGTGAGTTTTTCTATGTAAACCAGCTAGACCCTGGTACACCAGTAGAATTTCCGAACAATGTAGACCAGATTAAGCCAACGCCTTGCTCAGACGCACAAGGGCTGTTAATAGGGCTCGGTGGTGGAAAGGATTCGTTAGTATCTGTTGAACTTCTGCGCGACCAGCCTAAGGTTGCAACATGGAGCCTGAACCACCGCGAACAGCTAGAACCGTTAGTTGGACGAATTGGCTTACCTCATTTTTACGTTAAGCGAGCACTAGATAAAGAATTACTCGATTTAAATAAGATTGATGCTCTGAATGGGCACATCCCGATTTCGGCAATTATTGGCTGCGTGGGCACGATTGTTGCAATACTAACAGGCTATCGAGATGTAGTAGTAAGTAATGAGAGCTCGGCCGATGAACCAACACTTTCATACCAGGGACATCCTATTAACCACCAGTACTCGAAATCGTCCGACTACGAGGTTGCCTACCAAGACTTGCTTGGTGCACATTTCAAAGACACACAACGTTACTACTCATTCCTCCGCCCTTTAAGCGAGGTAGCTATAGCCGAGACTTTTGCACGCGTTGCGTTTGATAAGTATCAAGACGTCTTCAGTTCATGTAACCGCGCCTTCGTTTTATCGAGCGATCACATGTCTTGGTGTGGTGAGTGCGCAAAATGTGCGTTTACCTATTTAGTTCTTTCCCCTTTTGTCGACCGCACAAAACTCGATCCCATTTGGGGTAAGAACCTGCTTGAAGAACCAGCTTTAGAAATAGCATACAAAAACTTGCTCGGCATAGAAGGGGACAAGCCACTCGACTGTGTCGGCGGAATTAAAGAGTCGCGCGCAGCAATGAAGCTTGTGCAAGATAAAACTAAACATGTTAAGTATTCTTTTGAAATTCCAGAAGGGTACAGCTACCACGACTTATCCAAACACCAAATGCCGCCTGAATTATTTACGATTCTGCGCGCAGCGCTGCAACCTCAGGTTTAAATGTACCAACTGCGAGATGGCCCCAGCGGCGAAAGGCCGGGTGCTCTGCCGTCATCATGTTGGGCATGGCAAGCTCAATGAGCCATTCAATATCCACCGCTTCTGGCAATTCAAGTTCATTGGCTCCATCATCACGCCGCTGTATCGCACGAATCCCGACTTCCCGCTCCCCAGGCGTTTCAAGAATCAACGCCAAGTATCCCACCAATGATGTGAATTCAGTTGTGGCATCCTCGATTACGGCTAATCGGCGGCTATCCATGGCCTTAGCGCGCTCAGTTTCGTCGGCAAATCTGTACGTCTTGATTCCCGGTTCGTTTGTGTCCTTCTCGGTTCTTATAAACGGGATACCGAGTTCCCGGGCAACCCATCGTCCATAGCGTTGCCCGCCAGTAGGTACACCGCCAACAGCATCGGGTGCATACTGGTCAACAACTTCCAGCAGCACTCCTGCGACTAAACTACCGGCGGCCGACAACTCGAAGTTAATGCCGGCATTCAGATTAGACGGATCTTCTGGAAAGCTAAATAACCCCTCCCAGTCAACTTTATTGTTTGCTTCTTTTCCGCTAGCAAACGTAATCGGTGGATCAATACCAACTCGCCAAATGCCCTCCTTGAAGGCTGCATCTATTATAAAGTCTTGCTCAGCGAGTGCCATGTGCCTGCTTTCTTGCGGAGTGAATTACGTTCTCGAACAAAGCGCAAATAGTAAGTGGACCAACACCACCCTTTTCTGGGGTGATGGTAATGTTCGGTAGTTCACGTACGCTAGCTGCAACGTCACCAATCAGACCATTGCTGTCGGTGGCAACGCCAGCGTCAACAATCACTGCTTCGGGGTTCACCATGTCACTTGTTATAAGACCCGGGACACCTGTCGCACACACAAGCACATCTGCCCTGCGTGTTAATTCGCCCAGATTCTGTACTGTTTTATCTGCCACCTCAACCTTCAATCCAGATTGTTCCCACATACGTTTTAAGGGACGGCCCACCAACTGCCCATGCCCAACAATGACGAGTTTTTTTCCTTGAAGATCAATATTATAACCGGCGAGCAACCAGCTAATTGCCATCGGGGTTGCAGGATCAAACTCGGAATTTATCGCCAATCCATCTACGTCTTTACTTGCCGACACTGCGTTTAATATCTCCGTCGTCTGAGAGCGGTCGGGAAGGGGAATTTGTACTATGATTCCATGAACTGAGTCATCTTGGTTGAGTTGCTGTAGTTGATCGAGCGCTCGTGACTGCTCAATAGTGTGAACCTCGACAACAACGCCGATTTCGTCACCGTATTTTTGCTTCATTTTCATGTAGCTATCGACAACTGGGTCAGGATTGGTGCGAATAATTGCTAGTTTTGGCGACACGTTACTCCCCTGTTTCAAAGAGCGTACCTGCTGTGCTTGACGTTCCTGGATAAAGCCTGCTAATTCTCTGCCGTTTAATAGTTTCATTGAGCTTAATTTTATCATGATTAACAGAGTATGAAATGGAGTGAGTTCTTTAGCGTAAGCATTGTGCTATGCTGAATGTAAATTACCTAATAAGGAAAGCTATGAACAACGACCCATATCAAACCCCGTTAGACCCTGCATCGCCCACGCCTCAAAATTTACCCCCACAGCAACCGCAAGGCTATGCGTACGGTGAGGTCCCAGTGTCGCAACCCATGACGGCGCCAGCCCAGCAAGATCCCTACCCTCCTTCTCCAACTCCACCACCTCCAATGCCAGTTTCTCCGTCATCGCCACCTTCTCAGCACCAGGCTCATTACTCGCAGCACCAAACATATGCAGCACCTACAGCTCCAGCACAACCTGTGCCGCCACAAGCGCACCATTCCCCTACGACGGACTACGAGTCTAACCCGTACAAATCGAGCCTCCGAGGGGTAGTAACAATTCTAAAAATTAATCCAATGAGTTCGCTGCTAGTGGGATTATTCATTATTCTGATAGTAATCGCGTTTTTCTTAGCCTCGCTACTATTTAGCAGAGTGGCACCTATTGTATCCGCACTACTTTCAGTAGTTATGGTGTTGTTTATTGGTGTCATCGCGAACGGAGCATTTTCTCTACTTGGAATCAGAAGCTACCAAGAACAAACAGTCACCTCAAAGCAACTTGTTACAGATGCAACAAAGAAATTTTGGCCTCTATTTCTGCTTACGCTGTTAATGATTTTAATCATCGGCGTTGGGCTTGTGCTATTCATCATCCCAGGCATTATTGCATCTGTTTGGTTGTCGTTCTCGTACCTTGCCATGTTAGACGAAAATCTTGGACCTGTCGCAGCCATGAAACGCAGCAAAGAGCTTGCCTCTGGGCATTTTGTAGAAATCATCGGAACCTTTATCGCTGGGGGGATGCTTACGGGTGGAAGCAATGGAATCGGCCTGTTAACGCCCGCCGTTGGTCAAGCACCAATGACAGCGCGTTACTTTGACCTAAAAGCCCTAAAGGCTAGTGGCGCAACCAAACCAAAGGTCCATTGGACAAACTGGCTCAATATCGGAATTATGGTGTTGTTAGTAGTGCTAGTTATAGCGTACGTTGCGCTTATTGCTTCGACTTTTAGCAAGCTTGGAAATTCATCGGGTTTTGGCGATACCACTACTCCAACACTACAAGATTACGACACTCGTTATCCAAGCACCGACTCGCTTGACTACACTCCAACACCCGACAGCAGTACAGACTTCAATATAGACTAATTTGACCATAGGCCATGATGGTATACTGGGACTAATGACGAAGCCAGTAAAACTTCTAGTGGGCATGCTGGTTTTAGTGGTGGCAGTTAGTGGCCTTTGGCTAATCTCAAAACCGAAGCCCGTCAAGAATCGAATCAATGACGAAGGCATTTCTATGCCGACCGCGGCAACACAACCAACCGACTCAAACGGTTCGGCGACAATTCCAGCCGACTCTGGAAAATACGTTGATTACAATGAATCTTTGTTAGAACAAACCAGCGGAACACGATTGTTGTTTTTTCATGCCCCATGGTGCCCGCAGTGCCGGCAACTTGAAGCAAGCATTACGGCGAGCGATATACCACAAGGTGTAACGATTTTTAAAGTAGACTACGATACTAACCAAGCGCTTCGGCAAAAATTCGGCGTAACCATACAAACCACCGTCGTAAAACTAGATGAAAACGCAAATAGTGCCGAGAAGTATGTTGCATATGAAGAACCAACTCTGGATTCTGTAGTTAAAAACTTACTTCAATGACGTTACTCATCGCCTCGTTTTTTGCAGGTGTTTTAACGGTGGCCGCTCCGTGTATTTTACCTCTGCTTCCAATCGTAGTTGGCGGAGCAAGTCTTGGTGACGAGAAAAAGAGGCGAAACTACCGCGCTCCAGTTATTGCTGCCAGTCTTGGTGTTTCAGTCATAGTATTCTCACTACTCCTCAAGGCGAGTACAGCCTTGTTGGGCATCCCACAGATGTTTTGGAGCATTGTTTCGGGTGGAATCGTACTATTGTTTGGGATTAGCATTGTCTTCCCTATTTTGTGGGAGAAATTCATGCTCGCAACCGGACTGTATGCCGCATCAAACAAAGCTTACGGGAAAGCTTTTCAAAAAAATAGTTATGCCGGAGATATTTTGCTAGGAGCATCACTTGGGCCCGTATTTAGCAGTTGCAGCCCAACATACGCTTTGATAGTTGCCATAATTTTGCCAAAGTCATTTGCCCAAGGATTTGTATATTTGATCACGTATGCACTTGGTCTGGCAGGAACATTACTGCTCATCGGCTTGTTAGGCCAAAAAGTCACACGCCGCCTTGGCTTATTGGCAGATCCAAACGGTAAACTCCGACGCATTATTGGAACATTATTCATTGTTGTCGGTCTGGCAGTTATGACTGGAGTTGATAAGAAATTCCAGTCGTATGTGCTTGATCAAGGCTGGTACGCACCTGTTGAACGCTTGGAAATGCGTTTCAGGAACTAGCAAAACGCTTGCTTTTTACAGGGGTAGTGTGCTAACATTTCTCGGTTAAGCCCGATTCCGGGCCCATAGCTCAGTTGGTTAGAGCAGTGGCCTCTTAAGCCACGTGTCCTGGGTTCGAGTCCCAGTGGGCCCTCCATTGAAATGTCCTCAGCTTGTCTGGGGTCTTTTTAATAGTAGCCCCCGGATTCGAGAACCCTGATCTTTTCACGGCAAAAGTGGGTTCGGTGAAATGGATGGCACGCGCAGAAGCTTGCTTCGAGCATGACAGAACGAAAGAGCGAAGCGATCCCAGTAGCCCTCCAATCCTTGTCATACTTAGAACAGAGGCAACAGCCTCTGTTTTTTGTTACAATAACAGTATGGCAGAGCTTAAAACTCAGAAGAATAACGCGAGCGTCCTGGATTTCATAAATTCAGTAGAAGGTGAATCTAAGAAACAAGATAGTTTACGTCTCTTGGAAATTTTTAAAGATTGTACTGGCGAAGAGCCAGCTATGTGGGGTCCGAGCATAGTTGGTTATGGTAGTTATCATTACAAATACCCGTCGGGGCGTGAAGGCGACTCGTTACGAGTTGGCTTTTCTCCTAGAAAGCAAGCCTTAACTATTTATGGGCTTGTGATGTATGACCTTATGACAACTAATAATGAATTGCTGAAAAAACTTGGGCTTCATAAAGTTGGCAAGGGCTGCCTGTATATAAAATCTCTGAGTGATGTAGATCTTGATGTGCTTAAAGAAATGATTACAAATGCATTTCGATCAAACTACAAAGAGTCGTTCAATAGCGAATAAATTATATATCGTGAAGGCAAAGGTTATGTCACAAGAAAAAGGCACAAAAGAATTTCCGTGGGAGGTTCGGGATGTACGTACCGACATTGTTAGAGAAACTTGGATTGGCTGAGGTCGAACACAACCCACGTGGCAATCGAACGCGGGCTACATAGAACATCCTTATTTATAGCTGCAATAGCATCCCGGGCGACCTTCCAATTTTAGGACCCCACAAAAATGGTATTGTAAACTTAATGAAAGACTTTTGTGCTTGCAGGTGTTCAACCATTTGCGGTATTGTTAGGCTATGAATAAATTACAACAAACATTAAAAAATCAAAAAGGATTTTCCGTCGTCGAAGTCATTATCGTACTGCTGCTCGTTGGAGCTGTTGTTTTTGCAGGCTTATTTATTAAAAGCAAGCAGGATAATAACAAAAACGATGTGACAGCAAATGGGGGCAATAATCAGCAAACAAAATCTGGCGATAACGAGGCTGATTTGGTTATACAAAACCTGGGCATCACAAACCTTGACAGTGTAGACATTAACACCCAGGCTACTCGTGAATTTAAAGAAAGTGGACATAAGGGATTTTATGTTTTTGGTGATATATTGCCGGGAACACCCGTGCGGCATAACCCTAACTTCGAGTTTGCATCTGTTAAGGAAAACACCAAAATTATCGCCGCTATAGATGGCATTGTTGGCTTCATAAAAGAACAGCCAGATAGTAATGACGCAGAAGTGTTTTTGATGACGAACGAACAATCAAACTGGATTATCGGCTATGATCATCTTGTAGATTTGCAGGTAAAAAAAGGTGATGCGGTTAAGGTTGGTCAAGTACTTGGTTCACCAGCACGGCAAAATAACGGTCTGCTGAGATTTGAGTTCCAGGTGAACAAAAACAAGAATGGTCAAGACGATACGCACATTTGCCCCACAGCACTGCTGGACAATGAAGTAAAAGCATCCTGGGAAAAGCAGCTTGTTGACATGCAGAATGAGTGGGAGTCTGCCTCTGGTCTCGAACTTTACGACACGAGCAAACAAGATCCGGCCGGGTGCTTGATGAAGGATATGACCCCAGCATTCGCCCAGGGCACCACGCAATAGTTAGAGTATTTACAAAACGCGAACAGCACACTAAAGATCTTAACCCCCTACATTTAAATTCCTTGTGCAAGGGCTCTTCTTATGCTTGCATAATTCTTATACTTATGCTATAATATATAGCATGTCAGTTTCTTTTGGTGAACAAGTAGCTCTTCTGCACGAAATGCAGCAGCAAAATGCACGCGTGCTAATTGGTGAATTAGGCGGCTCAATTGTTGCGGCAGCACGAGAATATGATGGGCGCGATCAATTTCGGTGGAATCATAAAACGAGTGCTGAATTCGAACGAAGATTTGCTGAAACGATTCCTGTTGGCGCATTTAGTACCAGCGCTGGCGTCTATGGACCAGATGGCTCGTATACAGAACGTGGCAAGTGGTTTACGCTCGACACGTATAGTGTTACAGGTATAGTTCCAGCGGAACCTGGAACTCGAGGCTGCTGCAGAGGCACACTCCATCTGCCAGTCTTAACTGAAGTAGTAGAAGTTACACATGGTCCCAACGGAGGAGAAAAGCAATATGATGCGTACGACCCGTATGCATATGGCTTCCCTGCTCACGTTGGTGATATCGTCAGGGACTATATAGGCGAGCTTAGGGCTCTGCGCGACGATGGTTCGCTGCCTGATCTGGACCATACTATGACCGCGATCACCAAACCCGACCCAGCATAGCTTGACAAAGACTACAATTTGTAAACAAGCTAGCACTTTGACGGTGACTATTTTATTCTGCATACTAACCGTATGGCTGAACTCAAAACCCTCAAGAACGATGCAAGTGTAGAAGATTTTATCAATAGCATCCCAGACAATACAAAACGAGCTGACTGCAAAGAATTGCTCAAGGTCTTTGCAGAAATTACCGGCGAGAAACCCGCAATGTGGGGAACCGCAATTGTCGGCTATGGCATGTATCACTACAAGTCTGAGCGCAGTAGTCAAGAAGGAGACTGGCCGTTGACTGGCTTCTCTCCACGCAAACAAAGTCTTACGCTTTACATGATGCCGGGCTTTAATAACCTTACGCAAGAATTGGAAAAACTCGGTAAACATAAGACGAGTGTTTCGTGTTTATATATCAAAAAACTAGCCGACATCGACATAAAAGTACTCAAAAAAATCATTAAAAAATCATTTGCGGAGGCAAAAAACACATTCGACGTCATATAACTTGTCATACCCCTGGAATTAACCTGTTGTAACTGACTTTTTTTTGCTATACTAAACGTGAGCTTTTTCGGCACGCATTAGTGAGGGTTAATGACACTGCAACAAACATCAAAAAAACAGAGGCTACGACGCCTCAAGAATGCCGCTAATACGCATGGTCCGCGGCTAGTTAAGCATGCTAAAACAGCTGTTACGGCAACACACCGTGCTGCAAAGCGGACAATTCATGTTGCCAAACAAACATCCCAGCCTATCATCAGGGGAGCAAAGGTTGCCCATTATCATACCGCTCAACGCCCGCATGCCTACATTATCGAACGTTGGAGTTGGTACCGAACATGGCACGGCTGGCGTTGGCACAAGGTGGTTCACCTTGCAATACTCGGTGTGTATGTTTTTCTAGTTAGTGGCATAGTTATCGGTGCACTTACCCGTCCTGTCTTTGCATCGAGCACATGGGCGCAGACAAACTGGGATCAGGGCACAGGCACAAGCACTACAAACCAATACAACGCCGCAACCAATATTGACACCTCGACCGCGAACCAGCTTCAGCTTTCAAGACAAAGTAACAAATTTACCAACTCAACATTTGATAGCAATATTACTGGCTGGAACGGCTTTGGTAATAGTCATGACACCTCCCAGAGCTACTCTGCCTCAGGTTCAGCAAAGATCACCGGACCGAACGTAAACGGGCAACACTTCACACAAACCGCAACATATAACACTGCGAGCACTTATCCGTTTGCCCAAGATGGAGGGGACATTAATGGGGATGGTCGCGAGGATCTTGCAATTGCACATTATGGCAACACTACGGCTAACGTCTCCTATGCTATCACCAATAGCGATGGTACTCTTGGTTCTTTCACGACACTAAACGGGCAAGTAACAAATCCAATGGACATTCGTGCCGCAGACCTCAACAACGATGGATTTGCCGATTTGGTAGTGAGCTACTGGACGGCACAGTACATAAGCGTGTTTCTAAACAACGGTAGTGGAGGCTTTACCACGTCTACAACCTACACTGTTCAGAGTGGCTCCGGGGGAATTCGTCAATGCGGAATTGATCTAGGTCGCATAAATAGTGATACTTATTTGGATATTGCAGTTACCTGTAGTGGTATTGCTAGTCTTTACACTTTTATCAATACTGGTTCGGGAGCATTTAATGGTGCGGCCAACATACTGGCGCTTACAAACACACCTAGTGCGCTAAATGTCGGGTTGAGACCAGCGCTTGGAGACCTAAATGGAGATAGCAAAGACGAGGTTGTTATCCCTGCTTATGCAACGTGCTCCTTTGATTATTTTAGCAACGATGGCTCGGGCACGCTGACGAAACAAAATGTTACGCTCACAACGTGCGGTACAAGCGGCATGCAAAACTATACGGCAGATGTTTTTGATACTGATAACGACGGTAAGGACGATATAATACTGCCTCGTTACTCTGGCACCGGAGGAACCGGCAATCTCACAAACTACTTAACCGTATTTAAAGGCACTTCTGGTGGCATAGGCAGCCAAACAGACACAACCGAGTCTGCAACTGCTATAGGTAATGCGCAGAGATTCGAACACGCAGACATTAACGGGGATGGCTATCAAGACTTTGCGCTTGCCGGCAACAGCTCAAGTATTAGGGTATTTATGAATAACGGCAATAGTACATTTACCAAGCAGAACGATCCCTTGTCGGGTAATTCAGCGATACGTAGCTTCACATTTATCGACATTGATGGCAACGGTAAAAAGGATATAGCAAGCGGGCTCTTTACTAACTCAACTACAAGCACGCTTTTTGTAATACAGAATAATTCTCAAGGTGGGACATTGACTCAGCCAATCAACATTGGCAACACCGACGTACATCAACTTGAGGCTTACGTCTATAAAGATGGTACGCAAGTTACTAGCAGTGATGCTGAACTATACAGTAACGGAAGATCCTTAACCACATCATTTAGTTCAACAAGCAGCCCAGGATGGTATAAGCTTACCGCTACAATCACCGGAGTGAACGCCAAGCGTGGTTTCGGCGTGCTAGCAAAACAAGGAAAAACGATATACGTAGATAATGTAAGCCTTTATAGGTACGAATCTAGTGGGTATTTGACTTCTGCAATACTTGACCCAGGCTACGGAGGAGATTGGGGGGTACTGAGTTACAGCACGACAATTCCTGGGTCGACACAAGTAAAAGTTCGTACGTCATCCAATTCAGACATGAGTGGCGCTACGGCTTTTGGGTCGTGTAGTGCAATTAGTTCTGGAGCAGACATCTCTAATAACAGCTGCGTCACCGATGGTTATAGATACATACAGTACGAGGTTACGTTAACCCAATCGAGCGGGAATACACCTGTCTTTACAAGTTTTAGTTTGGAGTACGATGCTTACGACATTATTGGCCCAACTACAAATGCCTCTAGTTTGAGCATGAAAAAAGCTAGTGGCGGTGCAAGCGTATCTTCAAACGGATGGACTAATGGAGCAAGTCCCTATTTTGAGTGGACCGCGGGAGCAGACAATGCAGGAGGCTCCGGATTACTTGGCTACTGTGTATACCTAGGGACCGATAATACTGCCGACCCAACGACCACCAAAGGACTTTTAGGAACAAGTCCAGTAAACAACAATAGCTGTCCGTTCATTGTATCGGGGACCTCACTAAACCTCGCAACTGCCGGCTTATTGCAAACCGCACTATCAACGTCAAGCTCACCCTATTATTTGCGAATGCTGGCCGTGGATGTGGTGGGTAATGTAACTGACGAACCCGCCGCACAGTTCCAATTCCGATTCGACAATACTCCGGCGAGCAACCCGGGCTATGTTTCGGCACCATCCCAGTTTATTAATACCAAGACAGTAACCTTAACGTGGCCAAGCAGTGGTACTGGTGCACCCGCTGACAGCAACTCTGGTCTTGCAGGCCTGCAATACAAAATTAATAATTCTACATGGTATGGCGACTCACATACTGGCGATGGTGATATTGACGATTTACTCAGCAATGATGGCAGTTATACCACCATTTCAAGTCCGGACTTTTCTAATTTAGAAGATGGTATCAACACCGTTTATTTTAGAGCCTGGGATAATGCAGGCAATGTTAGTACAAGCTATGTAAGCGCTGCTGTCAAAATAAACACGAGTGGCGCGCCAAGTGAACCACAAAACGTCAGTGCATCACCCACGACAAATACAACTAACTCGTTCGCTTTTGAGTGGAATGCCCCTGCAACATTCAACACAACAACAGGTGAGGCGGACAAACTGCGTTACTGCTATACGGTCAACACCACCCCTACAGCTAACAACTGTACGTTCACGGACGAAGGCGTTACCGAGCTCACTGCAGGTGCATTTGCTACGCAGCCGGGAGCCAATACTTTTTATGTTGTTGCCAAAGATGACTTTAATGCCATCAACTACTCAAGTTACGCATCGACGACCTTTACCGCAAATACCGCGGCACCCGGAATACCAAACAATATTGATGTTGCCGATGTTTCAGTCAAGGCTACAAGCAACTGGCGGCTTGCCGTTACCTGGGATGCGCCAAGTGATGCCGGAGCAGGAATTAACTCATACCGCATTTATCGCTCAACTGGCGGAAGCTACTCCCAAGTCGGGACAAGTAGCAGTACTTCCTTCGTTGACGGCAGTCTTTCACAGGTCCAGTACTCATACAAAGTCAAAGCTTGTGACAGCGCCAACAACTGCGGCGCCGAAACCTCAGTCGCATCAAAAACACCAACTGGCAAATTCACCTCGCCGGCGGGCGCTACTAGCGAACCCGCAGTCAGCGCAGTAACAACCAAACGCGCTACAATACGTTGGTCAACCGATCGTAACTCTGACAGCAAAATTGCAATAGGCACATCAAGTGGTGAATATAGTCAGTCAGAGGTTGGTAACTCAAACCAAGTCACATCTCACGAAATCAGTCTAGATAACCTGGCAGCGGGCACAACGTATTACTTCAAAGCAAAATGGACAGATGAAGATGGAAACACAGGATCAAGTCAAGAGTACAGCTTTAAAACAGCACCGGCTCCGGTACTTAAAGAAGTAAATACACTTGCTATAGGACTCAGTAACGCAACAATTCAGTTCACTGTCAAAGATGCGGTTAAGATTGATTTGAACTATGGTAAAAGCGATTCCTTTGGCGGCATAAAGTCAATTAATACGTCATCGCAGCAATCAACCTACGACATCGATATAGATGGAATAGATGATGGAACTAAATATTTTTACCGACTTACAATGTACGATTCGGAAGGCGGAACATATACAAGTAGCATATTCTCGTTTACGACCCCACCACGTCCACAAATTTCTAACTTGCGCTTCCAGCCAATAAGCGGCGAGCCAACCAGCACGCAAAAAGTGACCTGGGAAACTAACGTTCCAACTGATGCAACACTCCAGTATGGAAAAATCGGCAGCAACGGAACAAATATTCAGAACAGCGAAATTAAGACGTCCCACGAAATAATTATACGCAGCCTGCAAGATGAAAGTGAGTATTTCCTGCTTGCTCAAAGTCGGGATGCAAGCGGAAATCTGGCAGTGTCGGATAGGCAAACATTCAAAACCGCCCTCGATACGCGCCCACCAGCAATAAGCGAAGTCGTCATTGAACCCACGGTTCGTGGATCTGGCGCAGAAGCGCGTGGTCAGATCGTCGTATCATGGAAAACTGACGAGCCTTCCACCAGTCAAGTTGCATTTGCAGAGGGTTCTAATGTAAAAACCTTTAATAATCGAACCGCCGAGGACGCACAACTCACAACCGAGCATCTCGTTATCGTGTCAGACTTGCCGCCAAGTAAGGTCTATAGCATTTCACCAGAATCTCGCGACAAAGCGCGTAACCTCACGGCTGCACCAGGACAGGCTGCCATTATTGAGCGCGCGTCAGACAGCGTCCTCAATATTGTTCTCAATACACTACGGAAAGCGTTTGGGCTGTAAATGCAAAACGGAAGCCCAATCGTTAAGGTCGACAACATTGAACAGTCATTTAAGGTAGGCGAAGAAACCGTTAGAGTTCTGCATCAAAGCAGCTTTACGATCCAGCCCAGCAGCTTCAATATAATATTTGGTAGATCAGGGTCTGGTAAGTCAACACTACTTAACGTGCTTAGTGGTATACAAAGCCCAACTGCCGGAACCGTTTTCTTTGAGGGACGAGACATTTATAAGTATAATCCGGAGCAACGAGCCTATTTTAGAGCCAAACGAATTGGTGTTGTGTATCAGTCAAATTACTGGGTACACAGCCTCAATGTTATCGAGAACGTCTCCATACCCCTACTCTTTTTAGGCTATACTCGTTCTGCTGCAGCAAAGACTGCGATGGATGCACTGCAGCGCGTCGATATGGCGACATTCGCCAAAAAGAGTCCGCTACTGCTGTCTGGAGGTGAGCAACAGCGTGTAGCTATAGCGCGTGCAATTGTTGCAGATCCTCAGTTTATTATTGCCGACGAGCCCACAGGAAGTTTAGATAGCCGTAATGGCGACATGGTCATGGCACTGCTTAGAAGTTACAATACCGACCTTAAGAAAAATGTAATCCTCGTTACGCACAATATGGAGTATTTACCACTGGCCGATCAGCTTATCCATATTGTTGATGGTCACTGTCAGCAGATGGTTAACGATGACATCAAAAAAACAACTAAGGAACTTTTTGATGAAATGAAGCACCGCGTTGAGCGACTAGCAAGGGTGAAGCAAAATGGATGAAATAGACAAAAACCGAAGACCACGTATTCAGTATAAAAACTTGTTCTATCTGTCCTGGAAAAATATAACAAGCAAAAAACTTCGCTCAACTCTGACGATGACTGGAATTGTAATTGGCATCGGCTCCATCGGTTTTCTGGTATCTTTCGGTCTTGGGCTCCAACGTCTAGTTACACAAAATGTTATCGGTGACACATCGATCAAATCTGTCGAGATAACAAGCCCAAACTCCAAAATCGTCAAACTCGACAGTCAGGCAATGAATAAAATAAAAGGCTTTCCACATATTGAGCAAATTGGGTCCGCATACTCTTTTCCTGCAAGCATAAGTTTGAGCGGAGGCGGTATCGATTCGGTAATCTATGGAATTGATCAAGCATTTCAGGAAATGACAACTTTAAATATTACCAAGGGACGATTGCTGAAAAATGAAGACAATAAGGCCGCTGTCATTAGTACTGCAGCGCTCAAGGCAATAGGACTGAATGACCCGAACAAAGCTTTGAATCGAACAATAGAAATTACTGTTCCACTACAAAATGCCACTCAAGCCAATGAACTAAAGAGCGGCTTTAAAATTGTTGGTATCATTGATTCAGGACAAAATAATGAAGTATTTGTACCAGCAGGCATCTTTACTGTTGCGGGGGTTCCCACTTATAAACAAGCAAAGGTAATTGCCGACAATGCCGATAACATCCCCGCACTACGTAAACAAATCGAGTCGAGTGGATTCCAAACAAGTTCACCTGTTGACACCCTCGAGCAGATAAATCAACTTTTTAAGTTTTTTAACATTATCCTCGCAGGTTTTGGTGCAATTGGCATTGTTGTTGCACTGCTCGGTATGTTTAACACGCTCACCATATCTTTGTTAGAGCGTACGAAAGAAATTGGTCTTATGGTCACTTTGGGCGGTAGGCGCCAAGATATGCGACGACTATTCATGCTGGAGGCAGTCATGCTTTCTATTATTGGTGCGCTATCGGGTGTCCTATTCGCATTTACAGGCGGGCGGATTGTAAACGCATTCATCAATCGAAGCACCGCAGAGCGTGTCGACGAAACATTTGATGTGTTCTACATGCCCCCATGGCTTATATTATCGCTTGTAGTGTTCATGGTTGCCGTCGGACTAGCGGTTGCCTACTTCCCTGCTCGACGTGCCCAAAAGATCAACCCAATAGATGCTTTGCGCCGAGAATAGAAGATAATACCACGCCTTACAGTCAACTACGACGCTTCTTCCACCTTGTAAATCTAAAACAGATACCGTTCTCAGTTATTGGTTTGCCGGTAGAGACCTGCTCAAACTTTTCATTATATTTTGGGAAAAATTTTGTACACTCAAAATCACCCTCCAATATTGTTAGGTAGAGTTCGTCTGCCAAGTCAAATGTATCCTCAAATAGCAATGCGCCACCCAAATTCCACACGTCCTCATCGGCGTGAGTCAGCAAAAATTGGCGAGCATCTTCTACGTTTTCAAACCCACGACGCAATTTTTCGGTTTTCCGAGTAGCAACATAGTTAATCCCGTTGGGGAATGGCTTGCTTATTTCTTTGTAGACCCCAAACCCCATGAGTTTTAGCCCATCCTGTATTGCCCGGCGATAGTAAGCAACATCCGAAGGAATTTTGCCCTGCCATGGGATTCCATGCTCGTTAGCTAGTCCACGCCCAGCGTCTATTGCGGCGATAAATCTAATCACGCTTTTCCTCCAATAGGATGGGTCGGATAGAGTTCAGTAAGTAGAACGATCCCGTAACAAGAATTATATGTTCTGGTTCAGCCAATAACCTGCCAAATGCCTGTTTAGGGTCTGGCTCTACGAGCGTTGCAATGCCCAAACTATCGGCCTCGCCTTTAATGACTTGTGGGTCAATTGCTCGCTTCTGCATGTCTTGTGCAGATGCAAATGCAGTTACAATAATACGTTTGGCAATTGGTCGTACTTCTTGCAGAATTTGACGCAATTCTGGTTGCTTATCACTTACAATAGAGAGTAAGATGGGAATCTTGGTTTCTGGGTATTTACTACGGAAGCTGGCCACAAGCGCGTGCATTTTCTGCGAATTATGCGACCCATCAACTATCACTATCTTGTTTTTGTGGACGACTTCCTCCATTCGTGCCGGTATACGCGTTTGTTGTACTTTTTTGGCTTTGTGGTTATCGATGCCTGGTAGACTGTCCCGTTGCGCAACATACTCGAATGCTTGTAGCGCCAGCCAGTAATTTCGCTGCTGGAACAGTGGCAAATCATCCTTTTCGTTACTATTCGGTTCTTCTGCGATTACTAGTTGTGCGTGTTGCCTAGCGGCGTGCATACGGTATACTTTTATAATATCGTCGTCTTGGTTGTAAGTGATAACCGCGTTGTGAGCCTGCACAATTCCCACCTTTTGTGAGGCAATTTTTGAGAGAGTATTTCCTAAAATTTCAGCATGGTCAAAGCCAATATCCGTAAGGATACAAACTTTGTCGCGGCGCGAAATAGTATTTGTACCATCAAGCAAACCTCCCAAGCCCGTCTCTACTACCGCGTAATCAACTTCTTGACGAGCAAATTCCCAGTACGCAAAAGCGACCAGCAATTCAAAGTAACTAGGTTTAATACTTAACTTGTTTATTAGTTTTATAAACTCTGTGAATTCTTTACAAAACTCTGCTTCTTCCAACGGTACAAGATTTATCTGCACTCGTTCATTCACCTCATCTATGTGGGGCGATACTGTCAGCCCTACCTTCTGCCCAACGCTATGCAGGAGAGCGGTCATGTAATAAGCGGTTGATGTTTTGCCGGAGGTTCCAGCAATGTGCACCGTCTTGTACTGCTCCTGGGGATTACCTAAGGCATCTAAAAGATGCCGCATGGTATCAAGATTGTACTTTTTCTTAAACATGCCGGGTTTCGCAACGTGCTGACCAAGCAGATTTTTAACTTCTTCGAAATTCTTCACTGCAGCTATTGTACCCTAGGCTGCATTCGGAAAGACGATCCGAGCCGATGCAACTGGACCAGTTTGCTCAAGAACATGCACTACATTGTTAAGACCTTGCTCAACAGCACAGTCAGTACCATCAAGAATTGCCCTCCCAACTGCTAGCCGTTCATTCATGTATGGGTTATCACCTAAGTGGACTACGGCTGAGACAACGGCGAGATCAGGATGCAGTTTCATTCCGTTGCCTGCTAGACCTAGGGTTGGTTGCACTCTATATTCACCCACAGGCAGGTCAGTCCCGTCTGACTCAACTGTAACAGACCACTGATATCTACCTTCTGGGACATATGTGACATTGGTATCTTGCCGTTCAAATGCTCCATACGCAGCTAAGCCTCGTTCCGCTGCTTCTGGACCACTCAGCAAGCACAAAACACTTTGTCGAAATGCCTGACCTAAAGACCCTTCGCGCTGCTCTCGCTTCAACGAGTCATTGGTGCTGGCGGCTATAAGTTGCTCAAGCAGATGAGCATTCATTCGTGCAGCTTCGACACGAGTACTTTTACTAGAGTCACTAATAATCCGGCCTGTTTCGTTGAGCCGGCGTGCACCAACTGCAGTATCGACGTCAACATCTTTGCCTATACTTCCATCGGTCCATTCGTCGAATGGCAATAGAAGCCTACGTGCAGCTCTAATTGCCCGGGAGCGTCGTTTGGGTGTTTCCCTTGGGCGTAGTGCAAGTTCCGTTATTGCTGAAGCTAGTAATAAGCGATGCTGGGGTTGGACCGGCGTATCATCCATTGAGTCACGTACACGTTCAAGAGTTGGGGCAACTTCTGTAACTCCGTGGCGTGGGTCTAAACCGTAATACGCCATAGCCGCAGCCCTCACCACTGGGTCAGCGGTCGAATGTCTTAAATTTTCAACTCTCCTCAACATATCGGCCTATTATAGAAGTATTTTTTGATTTTTCAAGCAATCGGTATCACAGAACGTGCAGAGCGTACAGGAAGATTACTGACTAAGCGATTAACGTCGTACTCAGAAAAACTACCGCGTTTAGTCCAGTCCGCTTTTATATTTTCTTGCGTTCGCTTGTAGTCAATCATCTGTTGTTGAAGATAGCCAAGGGTTAACGTGGTTTCCTCTCCGCGGAGCAGCACACGTGCTCGCAGCTGTTCAGCACTAAGCTCAAGATTTATTACAAACCGTTTCACGTCACGTTCGCCCACCATTTCCCAATAGCTTCCTGGTCGTCTGTAATGAGCAATGATGCTTGTATCAAAGATAACCGCTTTGTTGGGTAAGCCATCCATAATCTTCACCCACGTCGCCACCACCACTTCACTGAAGTGAATATTGTGTTGGCTTGTCTCAGGATGTCTTTTAAGGAGCTCCTTGACCTCATCGTTTGAAAGATACGTTACCCGACAACGTGCAACCAGTTGCTTGGTAATTGTAGTTTTACCCGCGCCCGTACATGCTAGGAAAAATATACCTAGTGGTTCATGAGCTCTATTCAAGTTCGGTCGAGACGTTAAGTATTCTTCAGCTAGTTTGTTTACAGCGCGTCTTCGTTCAATGTGGTTGGCGACCATCGCGGCCTCCCTATTAAGTGCCGTAATACTATACGCCGTTTTAATAAATTTCAATAGTTCATTTTGCACTCGTGTAAGCATAGTGCGTCGTACATTTCCCAATCAATTAAGCATACACGCTGGTGCGTTGTTTATCATGAGCAATACACAAAATCGGAGCAGATGCCAGAATCGTACTCCGCCGCTTTCATCGACACAGCATCATCCTGGAACTTACAACTCTACTACTTCCCAGACCTTCGCTTGACTAAGAACATAAGTAAATTGTCAAGAATTAGAGTCCAAAAAAGTATATTCGCAATTATTAGTGTGTAGTTCTTGTCCCCGCCTTGGTCTACTAATCCAAATTTTGAGCTGTCGATTGGAATAAATTCCGTGGACTGACCATAACTTGCCGGGAAACCGTAGTTTATTATTTTCTTAGTGCCTAAAGTTTTTTCCTGGCAAACTTCAGTATATAGACATGGACTCGCATTATATCGAGTTTCGGATCGTGTAACAAAGAATGACGGTATAAATGCGATAATAACTAGCAATAGCCACTTTGTAGATTTCTTCATAAGACCAGTCTACCATGAGCAATGTGGTCGAGCGTTCTTGCACAGGTTAGAACTATTTTGGTTTGGTCACAAAGTAAAAATCTGGCTGAATATTGGCACCTACAGCCACCATATCAACCTCGATTTCTCCTAATAATGCGGCTCTGGAAGCAACTCTAAACCACGGGTCTGCAGCGTCAAAGCGAAACCTGCTGTCATTCCTTTTCATAGTTTCCTCAGCATGTTCGTCGGTAATACCCAAGGGATTATCTCGTACTGGATGTTCGTCAGCCTGTTTTCTGTTGCCGAGCGCAGTGGCAAACACATTCATGAAAGGAAAAATATGAGCAACATCAATTTGTACAGTGGCTTCATCATTTTGACCAGGAAAAGTACCACCCGTGAGCATTAAGCAATCTCCAGGCTCAATTACTTCAAATGTACGGATAATAAGTTCGTTGCCTGCAGTTGCCATAATATCTCCTTACTTCTGAACATTGTACAATGGCACATATAGATAAACACAACCGCTTGGGCAATAGGGATTCGAACTGCACCAACAGATACGATTTTTGCGTTGGTCTTTGGCTAAACGAAACTACTCTGATCCGTAAAATGGTACACCCGAAGGGACAGCCACACGATTACAGCCATGCTCTGAGCAAGCTCATGCGCTTGGCTTTGCCGACCGAACCCTAGGGTTCGGATTCGCTGCGCGAATAAACCAAATTAAAAACCCTAGCTTTGCTAGGGACTTTAATTTGGTACACCCGAAGGGACTCGAACCCCTAACCTTCTGTTCCGAAGACAGACGCTCTATCCAATTGAGCTACGGGTGCATAAGCGCAGATTATACCACCTTGTGACCGAAGTTAACAGAGCAAATTTTATGAGCTTTTTCGTTGCTTGCGGTGTTTTTCTATACGATCGTGCAGTTCTTGAAAATGATTGTGTAAGCGGTCTAACTCTTTATCTGATAGATCTTCTAGGTTAACGTACTGGTGCGAAGCGCCTTTTTGCGTCTCGATCAGTTCGTCAAGTTTAAGCTGCATGGCTCGGGCATCCCGGTTTTGAGTATTTTGAATTAAAAAAACCATTAGAAATGTAACAATGGTTGTGCCTGTATTGATAACAAGCTGCCACGTGTCAGAGAATCCAAAAATTGGCCCAGTGAATGCCCATGCCACAATTATCATAAAAGCCAGAACAAACGTTGGGGCAGAACCAACGACTACTGAAACTTTTTGAGCGAACTTCCGAAATGCTTCGGTCATACCAGCAGTATAGCACCTAATTGCAGTACTGATTTGGCGCAAGCGTTGTAGTTGTGGTAGTCGGCGCCGCAACAGCTGCAGGGACGACTGTTGTACTGCTGGTACTAGTTGTCGTTATACCAAGCTGCTCTCTTAAGGCATTGATCTCGCGAATAAATCTTCTTCCTGTACTACTCACGCCGTCCATTTTTGCTCCCGTTTCTTCTATGCCCGCGCAGAATGTCTCTACCACCTCCGTTGTCTGCTCTTGTAAATCCGCACCAAGATCGATGATTTTGTCCATTCGATTCGCTAAACCATCAGTACGCGCGCTAAATTCGTTTCCTGCCACTAGTATAAGTACGACGGAAACAACACCCGAGACAACAGCACGCCCGGTGAATTCAGTAAACGTTAGGCGTTGTTTTGGTTCCTTGTTTCTGTCGCGAGCAAATAGTCTTTCAAAAGCCGTTCTAGTTCGAGCGTTTTGGTCATCCTCAGAGTTCGGTGCCCTTTCGCTTTGTGAACTGGAGCTACCCCCTGGCCTAAGAACCATTGTCGTGACGTCTCTTAGCTCTTTTTTCCGAAGGCCCAGGCAGAGCTTTCGGTGTATTCGGCTCAGGATAGAGCGACTGTTGCAAAAGATCAGCAACGCTTTGGGCGTGCTCTTTGCTCATACCAATCCGTGATATAGCGAGCGGCTGGCTTCCTTTGCCGCCACTTTGCATAAAATTCATAACCACGCCAAATTTATTAACCGCCACATGCACCATATCTGAATATACAATTCGTAAATCAACTGGCATGAGCATGGCAACAGGTTGATTGAGCTCAAACGTTGTCTTTGCTTCATCCTGCCCAGGCTCTTCGTTGTAGCCAGCGAGTTGCCATAACACAGCAGCCTCATCTTCTTTAATGTCAAAGTAGCTAATAATTAGCATCAGGATATCCTCGCTGGGGCGTTCATGCCCTAACTCAATTTTTTCCAGTAATGCATTGTCTATTTCAACAGCACCAGACACTTCCGCAACGCTTTGTTTCTGTCGCTCACGCACTGAACGAAGCTTGCTGCCCAGTTGACGATACGGCCGGCGTGAGGCTTTCTCCCTGTTCATGACACAATATTACCTCCCAAACTGCAAACAGTGCAAGCCGAAATTTTCACGTATACTATATAAGCATGAGGGTTAAAAACGGCGTACCACTTACACAACATTCCACAATGCGTCTGGGGGGCAAAGCTAAACATTTGGTTGAGGCTGGTGATAAGCATGAACTCACCAACGCAGTACAGTGGGCCAAAGAGCAGAAACTACCTGTCAAAGTTATCGGCAACGGGAGTAATATCATATGGACCGATGATGGATTTGCAGGACTTGTTATCGTCAATAGAATCAGCGGCTTTAAGATAGTACCCGAAGACGAACACTACAGCTACGTTACTATGGGGGCAGGAGAGAACTGGGACGAGTGCGTACAACGAACAGTTGCCGCAGGTCTACATGGTATTGAGGCACTAAGTCTTATTCCCGGAACGGCCGGGGCTACACCAATCCAAAATGTTGGTGCATATGGTCAAGACATGTCACAAACCCTCGTGAGCCTAGAGGCATACGACACTGAGCACGAACGTTTCGTAACAATTAATGCTGAAGACTGTGAGTTTGGTTATCGTACCAGCAGATTTAAAACCAAGGATAAAAACAGATTTTTAATCGTTGAACTTACGTTTTTGCTATCACGCATAAACCCACGACCACCGTACTACCTTGCAGTGTCGCAGTACTTACATGACCATAAAATTCAGGTGGTTACACCAAAGGTACTTCGTCAGGTAGTTATAGCGATCCGTACATCAAAGCTTCCAGACCCCGCCAAGGTTGCCAATACCGGTTCATTCTTTGCAAATCCAATTGTTTCTATTTCGTTCTTCAAAGGATTTATAAAAAAACACCCCGGTGCTCCGAATTGGAAGACACAAGATAATAAGTATAAGATTTCTGCCGCGTGGCTTATTGAGCAAGCAGGATTAAAGGACTATCACGATAAGAAAACCGGCATGGCAACCTGGCATCTGCAACCGCTGGTGCTCGTAAATGAGCGTGCTAAAAGTACGAAAGATTTACTGAAATTTAAGAAGTTCATTCAACAACAGGTGGAAGAAAAGTTTGAAATTAAGCTAGTACAAGAACCTGAGACAGCTTAATTGGCTGGCATGTAATTGGTATATGCTTCTGGTCTCATCACCTCTTAACAAAGCCCTAGCATGCGTAAAGGATTCGCGAGACGGAATCAACCGAACGTAGGTTTGAACACCCTGTGCTGCTCTTGTTGTTATTTTTGGTAAGTTTCTTGGCAGGCTGGCAAAACAGACGTACAATCGTGCTTATGTTGTCGGTGCCAGAGAGAGCCATTGACCCTACTATTCTCTCTGCTGACGTCGCTCAAGCAATTGCCGGGCTTGAAGCTCCCCGTGGGGAGTTTTTTGATTCGGTTACATTTTTTACAGTAAGTAACGACAAGCCTACTGCTTACGATGTGGTCCGGAAAAGAGCGGGTGTGCTCGCAACAGGTGTTGAAGCCGTTGCATCCGAAATATTATGCTGGGATGCAGACACATCACTTCGCGCTTCAGTACTCGCCGATACAGTAGCTGTCGAGCAGGAATCAAGACGTCAACGAATGCTAGAAATTACCGGCATGCGTGAGTTTGAGCATCCTTTTGTGTTGACCGGGTTATCCGAGCTTGCTTTACGTGATCGCCTTGAAGATGATGGTGTCGCGATCGGTGCAATGCGCGTTTTTCGTGACGTCCTTTTTCAGGACGTGCGCACGCTTGTCAATTTTGGCATGCCGCCAAAACCCAAGCAAGGTCTCAGCAAAGGCTTTTCACTTGGTCTATTTGGAATCACCTAGGAAGGTAGCGGGAATTTTGCAGCAAATGCCTTGATTTCGTTATGAATTTTAGCGAGCATTTTTTCGTTTGTAGAAGCACTCAGCGCCTGATCGATCCAATCTGCGACCATAATCATCTCTGGTTCTTTCATACCACGGGTTGTTAGAGCTGGTGTTCCGAGCCGGACACCACTTGGATCATATGGGGAACGGGGGTCAAACGGCACCGTATTCTTATTGACCGTAATGCCAGCCTTACCTAATGCGGTTTCGCCCTCTTTGCCACTCAGATTTTTGTTGGTCAGATCAACAACCATCAGGTGATTGTCCGTTCCTCCGGTGACAAGATTGTACCCACGATTCATGAGCTCTTTGGATAGCTTCTTGGCATTCTTTGCAATTTGTTTTCCGTATTCTTTAAATTCCGGCTGCGATGCTTCTTGCAAAGCAACAGCGATTGCGGCTGTCTGGTGATTATGTGGTCCACCTTGAAGCCCTGGGATAATTGCTCTATCAAGTAGTGATGGAATGTTTTCTGCAGTTCGCTCTGGTTTCTTGAGCGGGTTCGACGGTAAACCGTTTGCCAGCAATAACGCACCACGTGGACCACGTAAAGTTTTATGCGTGGTTGTCATAGTAACATCAGCAATTCCAAACGGAGCAGGATGTACGCCCGCAATAATTAGCCCGGTAATATGGGAAATATCTGCAGCTAAAAATGCACCCACCGAGTCAGCAATAACGCGGAGTTTTTTCCAGTCAATAATGCGTGGGTAGGCAGTGGTACCTGCCACGATTAGCTTTGGTTTTTCTTTCTGCGCTAAAGTTGCAATCGCATCGTAATCCATGAATCCATCTTTGTTGGTTGTGTACTGTACAGAGCGGTACAAGGTACCCGAAAAATTGACCTTTAGACCGTGCGTCATGTGGCCGCCGTAAAACAAGCTCATCCCCATGACCGTATCGCCCGGGTCAACGAGAGCAAAATAAATCGCTTGATTTGCCGGACTTCCAGAGTATGGCTGAACATTGGCATGTGTTACGCCAAATAATTTTTTTGCCCGGTCCCGTGCCAGATTCTCAACCTTATCAACAACTTCACACCCTCCGTAATAGCGTTGACCGGGATATCCTTCGGAATATTTGTCAGTCAGACGTGAGCCGAGCGCCGCCAATACGTCCGCCGATGTGTGGTTTTCACTCGGAATCATTTCCAAGCCTTCGGCTTGTCGTTTAGCCTCGGCCTTAATTAACTCCTCAATCGTTTTGTCCTTCATGTTCTTCTCCCAAATCTAATAACTTTTGCCGTTTAAAGTAGAAAAAGTTAGATCATGACCTTATTGTAGCAGACAAAAAACTGTAAATTTCTTATGCTTTTTTAGCTTGACTGGTATATCATGCGGGATATAATTGTTGTTACATGGCAACAACCAACGAAAAAATTGGTCAATTAATTTATCAGATACGACAAGAGAGAGGCCTCACGCAAGCTGCTTTTGCGCACCTGCTCCACACCAGTCAATCAGCGGTCAACCGTATTGAACATGGCAAACAGAATCTTAGCCTGGAAACCCTTGGACGCATTAGTGATGTATTAAACAAGCCTATTATTAATATATCCGGGAGTTCTCTTAACTTCCGTGTTGAAGGTGGTCATGAGCTCAAAGGAAGCATCGACACAAAAGTTTCAAAAAACGCAGCCGTTGCTTTGTTGTTTGCATCTCTGTTAAACAAAGGGACAACCCGACTAAAACAAATGCCCCGTATCGAGGAAGTAAATCGCATTATCGAAGTGCTCATTAGCGTCGGCGTTCATGTTAAATGGGTTGGTGATGACCTAGAAATTAAGCCGCCAGCAAAGCTTGAACTGGACAAGATGAATAAAGTTGCTGCACGCAAGACCCGAAGCGTACTGATGATGCTTGGACCACTAATGCATCTATTCGATGAATTCAAAATACCTTATGCAGGTGGCTGTAAGCTCGGTACGCGCACAGTACAGCCCCATCTATTCGCCCTGGAAGAGCTTGGCGTAAATATTGTTGCCAAGACCGGCCACTACAATGTAACCGTCAACAAGAAACACACACCCGAGATTATCCTGTACGAATCGGGCGATACGACAACCGAGAACCTACTGATGGCAGCAGCACGCTTTGACAAGGAAATTATTATTAAAATGGCCAGCGCCAACTACATGGTTCAGGATGTATGCTTCTTCCTGCGTCGGCTAGGCGTAAAGATTGAAGGTGTAGGAACCAGCACCCTACGCGTCACCGGCGTAAAGGAAATCAAAAAGAACATCACCTATGCGCCGAGCGAAGACCCAATAGAATCTATGACGTTTATTGCCGCTGCTGTTGCAACCAACTCTGAACTGACTATCAAGCGAAGTCCGATTGAGTTTGTAGAACTTGAGCTGCTGAAATTAAGGAAAATGGGGCTGAAGGTTACACAAAGTAAACCTTACAAGGCAGAAAACGGACACACCAACTTATGCGACATTACTATTCACAAACACAATGGTGAACTGGTAGCCTTAGACGAAAAAATCTATGCCCGTCCTTTTCCAGGGGTTAACATAGATAACCTTCCGTACTTTGTACCTATCGCCGCCGTTGCCAAAGGTCGAACGCTTATTCACGACTGGGTCTACGAAGAACGCGCGCTGTACTACACGGAGTTACGCAAGTTGAATGTAAACGTGACCTTAGCAGACCCACACCGCGCTTTTGTGGATGGTCCGACTAAATTTGTCGCCGCCGATATTGTATGCCCTCCTGCTCTCCGTCCAGCTGTTTTACTACTCATCGGCATGCTAGCTGCACCGGGGGTCTCTATGTTGCGAAACGTTTATTCTATTAATCGTGGATACGAAGACCTTGCCAACCGCTTAAACAAGCTGGGTGCAAATATCACGCTGTTGCATGAGATCTAATAGAATACGCTTAAGCTTATCAAACAATAATACTTGCTTTTTTGCCAACTAGGTGGGATATTGAACTTATAGGGTTTATTTACGAAATAACAGGAGGTTGGTATGGTGCGTGCAAATTATAAACGCTCATCGAAAGTACGGAGCTTTCTTAAACGAGCTAAGAGTGCAGCAGTAGCAGCTGCTTTTGTAGGGATTCAAACATTTGCTCCCCTAGCATTGTTGCTAAATCCAGCAACAGCGCATGCTGCAGTAAATCAGCCGGTTGCAAATCCAACACTAACTCAGTCCTGCGGTCTTGACATCGCTATTGTTATTGATCGCTCATCCAGCATTAATAACGGCGAGTTAACCCAAATGAAGTCAGCCATGACCGACTTTACTAATGCGCTGGCTGGTACGCCAACTCAATTTTCGGTTACTTCTTTTGGAACTAGCGCAAGCGTACTGCAAGGTTTTACCGCTAATACTGCCACCGTAAATGCTGCTATCAATGGCATTCCTAATACACCCATCTCCCCTAACCCTCAGTACACAAACTGGGAAGATGGCCTCATCAAAGCTAACAGCACTTTACCAAATCGCACCAACCCAAACCTTATACTCTTTGCTTCTGATGGTGACCCAACCATCAGCTCTGCAGGTCCATTTGATAATGATCAGCCAAACGCCCATCTGGCGCCCGCAGTAACACAAGCTGACAGCATTAAAAGTGGTGGGAGCCGTATTCTTGCTCTAGGCATTGGTTTTTCAACTACCACTCGCTTGCAAGCTATTTCCGGACCAAATGTCAACACTGGTAATGTTCTAACCTCAGATGTCATTACCTCAGAATTTGACGAACTTGCGGACGATCTTGCAACCTTCGCCAAGCAAACGTGTGGTGGCACCATTACGACAAAGAAAATTATCGACCAAGATGGCGACCTCAACACCAAGGGAGACCAAACACCTGGTCAAAACTGGACATTCGATATCAATGGAACCCCAAGCAACCCAGCACCAGCTGTTACTGGCGTAAGCGGTCAAACTGTAGCCGTCAAAGTTGACGCCGGAACATATAGTGTTAACGAGACACCTCAAGCTGGCTACGACCTTATCTATGCTAGTTGTGATGGTGCTGCAAGCAATGGTTCAGTACAAGGAAATAGCGTAGTTGGTGTCAGCGTGGCGAATGAAAATATCGTATCGTGCGTGTTCATTAACAAGCCAAGCAAAGGCTCAGTAAAAGTTAACAAGCAAGTTGATGCTGATGGTAACGGCATCTACGAGGGAGGCAACACCGAAGCTAACAACCTCGGTTTCCGCTGGGCACTTGATGGATCTGGGTCGAATACTATGGGTTCGACCGTCAGCAATGCCTCAACAGGCAACCACAACGTAAGCGAAAATAATATTGCAGGCTACCACTTCACAGGCTGGTACCCAACGGCAAACAGCGCACAACAGTCGTGCAGCAACCCCCAAGGCACAACCTTGCCAGTTGCCGTTAGCGTAACCGCAAACCAAACAGCCGAAATAACACTGTGTAATGCACGCGACACCGGTACCCTGAAAGTTAAAAAGAAGGTCGTAAATAACAATGGTGGGACTGCAACGGCAGATGATTTTACTCTCCATGTAAAGCAAGGTGCCAGTGATGTAAGTGGCAGCCCGGCTTCTGGCTCCGCGAGCGGCACCAGCTATTCACTGCCAACCGGAACATACTCTGTAAGCGAAGGTGTTAAAAGCGGTTACACCCAAACCGAACTTAAATGTGTCGACCAAGCTAATGACCAAGTTGTTGCACACCCAGTTGTTCTGGGCGCTAACCAAACCGTAGTCTGCACTATCACAAACGATGACCAAGCCGGTAAGATTACTGTTAACAAGAGCGTTTCAAACCCATATGGAACTCCCCTCGCTCCAACCGCGTTTCCTCTATTCGTAGATGGCAACTCAGTAACCCACGGTGTTGCAACTCAGTTTGATGCAGGTGTACACGTCATCTCAGAAAATCAACAAGCAGGCTACCAGTTCACTGGAGTATCCGGTGATTGTACGTACGATAAAGGGATCATCAGCTTGCTGCTAAGTCTTGACGGTGACGCCAACTGCACAGTCAATAACCAAGCTATTCAGCCCAAGCTCAAAGTAAAGAAAGTCGTTATCAACGACAATAGCGGAACGAGAACTGCAAGTGACTTCACGATGGTAGTCTCAGGAAATTCAGCCAGCCTACCAAACTTTCCTGGCAGCAGCAGCTATGTGTCAGTTGGTTTGAATGAAGGCAGCTACAATGTAGACGAATTAGAGCACGAAGGATATACGCAGACAAGGAGTGGTGGCTGTACAGGCACAATTGCACTTGGTGAAACCAAGTACTGCACCATCATAAACAACGATATTCCTCATCCAAGTATTCAGGTTGAAAAGAGTGGACCAGCAACTGCCCATGAAGGCGATGTAGTTGTCTACAACTTCACCGTAACCAACACTGGTGATACTAAACTAAAGAATGTAGGTATCGACGACGACATTGCCGAAAACGAACTTTGCGGAGACACGGAGCTTGATCCAGGCGAGTCAACATATTGCACGGCAACGTACACAATCCCTACCCAGCAGTCTGCAGATGTAACGAATACAGTTACAGCAAGTGGTACGGATTGCGACGACACTACAGTTACCGACACCGACACACATACGCTTGATGTCCTCCACGCCTCAATCAAGGCTGTGAAGGATGGTCCAGCATCCGCACTCGCAGGAAGCACTGTAACGTACACGTTTACCGTGACCAATACAGGAGACGTGCCAGTTGGTGAGCTTACAGTTGTTGATTCAATCACCGGTAGCGCAAATTATGTATCTGGTGACACTAACCTGAATGACCAACTCGACCTAACAGAAACGTGGGTGTACAAAGCCAACTACACGATCCCTGCCAACCAAACAGCAAATGTCGACAACACAGTAAAGGCTTGTGGGTATGAAGCCGAAGAGGACGAAGAGATCATTCTGTACCGTCTCGAGAATATCATCATCGACCAACCAAAAGAAGAGCGTGACCCAGTTTGCGCTCAGGACAGCCACAGCCTAAGCATTGGCAAAGTCCTTGCCGCCAGCACACCGGCAGTGCTTGCAGAGACCGGTCAAAGCTACGCAAAAGTGCTCACAGCAATCTCAGTCGTCAGCATGACACTGCTCATCGCACTACTTGGTCTGGCTCCACGAAAATCAGAAAACTAATACTCACATAAACAGCAGCAGCGCCGCAAAATCACGGCGCTGTTTTTTTGTTCAAAGATATGATACAATCACCCCTGTTGTTTTCTTGTTTTAGGGAATCGTTGCGCAGGTTTTGCGTTTACCCCGCATAAAGCGGGAATGGTTTTTGCGGAAGAGGAACCAACTTGGTGAGTTTAG
>CAZXLT010000003.1:0-92496 GCA_964641545.1 uncultured Candidatus Saccharibacteria bacterium | reverse complement strand
TGGCTGGGGATGAGGGATTCGAACCCCCGATCTCGGGACCAGAACCCGGTGCCTTACCACTTGGCCAATCCCCATTAACAGGAGGTGATTATATCCTAAAGAGCGAAAAATTAACAGTTGTTAGGCGCGTTGTGTGGTTTTTAATGAATGCATTAGTACCATGTCCGCTCAACAGTAACCGATCGTATAAAAAATCAGTGAAGACTACAAGAAGCGAAAAAAGCAAATTAGTGATATAATATGCATAAATGAATACCGTTTTGCCATTTCCGTTGTCGCACGGGGCAGAGGCTTGGTCTGATTTGGGTCAACAAGACTTTAATCAGCTCACCGTAACAAGCCCCCGTGCCGATGTAATTGCTTTTGGCACCTACTTAAGTATTGCTAATAGCTTGGAAGATGGATCGCCTATTCCTCCAACAAAACACCATATACGAGCAGCTGCTTTGGCGGGTAATGGATGTAGTAGGTATGTGGTGGAAAAGGTCGTTGGTGGCATTGCCGCGTTACAGGAGGAAATCGGCTTTGTCATGCCTGGAACCAGAGAGGGCTGGTCAGAACGGCAGTGGATTGAAAATGGTATTTGGCTGAGCCACATGCTGGGAACACCTGAGCACCCAGTAATGCCCGAGCAACCGACTCTAGACCAGGCATCGGGACTATATATAAGCCCGGCCTATGATAGAATCGCACAAAAGTTCGGCTCAATTGCAAACTATCAAGATAAGCTCGGCTTTGTTACGTCTGCAACCTATGAGAGATGGACTGACCAAGACTGGATAGATAACGGTATTTGGCTGAGCCACATGCTGGGAACACCCGACAAACCTGTCATGCCTACAAAGGTGTCAATCGAAGCTGGTTCGGCTGTTAGAGTCAGCCCGTCGGTCGTAGCAATTAGAGAGCACTTTGGGACAATTGCTGATTATCAAAGGGCACTTGGTTTTGCCGTGAGAAAACGAGAACTTGGTTACGAGACTTGGGATCGGCAGAAATACATTGAAAATGGTATTTGGCTAAGCCACATGCTGGGAACGCCCGACAAACCTGTCATGCCTACAAAAGACGATATACAGCGTTTTAGTGAGGTTGATCTTTGCCCGCCACCAAGCTCGGCTCTCTCTGGGTTTAAGGGTCAAATGACAAGATATCAAGACGCTATTGGGTTTGTTACAGACTACACGCTTGAGCGTTGGAGCGAGCAAGACTGGATAGATAACGGTATTTGGCTTAGCCACGCAGCAGGCACCCCAGAGGAGCCGGCATACGTGGGGTACAAGGTGCTGCGTGAAGCTAGTGTATTAAACATTGGACCTTCAGAACATCAAGTATGGGACCATTACAACGCACCGCTTGCGCATTATCAGTCGCTTATTGGTCAGGAGCCAGATAAGAACGTTGCAGCGAGGCGTATAAGTAATCGTGCTGTCCTACAAGAGGGGCTGCGACTCCTTGGTGCAACTGGTGTAAAGCGGCTACAAACTGAGGATTTTAATAATAGCGAAAGTCTTACATTTAAAATGGCACAAGGAAGATTCGGCACCATAGACGATTTTAATGTTCGTCTTGGTCTGCCCGATCCCCGTGAGTGGTCAGAAGCTGAATTTGTGACGCATGGCGTACAGTACGCACTAGCAAACGACGGTAATATGTTGCCCCTTGAGGATTTTAAAGCACTCAGGTCCGTAAAAGTAAAGCCTGGTGCTTATAAGCCAAGTTCCTATAAACAATTTACTGCGGCAGTACGTGCTGCGGTGCCAGAATACGTACAAAGACGAACTGCTTTGACACAGGAGGTTGGTTTTGGAGAACAAGTATTTAATTATGTTGCTCGTGACTTTGAACCAACTGAAGAGTTTGAGGAGCAGTGTCGTGATAGGCTCAAGCTGCTCTATGGATTAGATCAACAAGGCGTGAGGGTGGAGTATCTGAGTGAAATGTTTCGCAAGTCACGAGTTACGTTGGCCTGGGAGCGTGCTGATTACATTTTCTTCGGCCGTAAGTTGGGTACAAGTGGGGATGGCTTTACGATTGACCGCGGCGTTGAAACATTACGCACATTAGATAGGTACGGGCTGTCGCCATTTCTTGGAGATATTGTTGATATGTTTGGATCGCTCGAGGCGTTCATAGCGGAATCCGCTCCAACAAAGGTGCAGAAATAGCAGCATTTGATCCCGCTGCGGCTGAGTGATATCATAGATCCATTAACAATCTAAGTATAAAGAGTGCAGCGAGAGATCTAGCTCGTCGACCTGCCGGCAACCAGTCTTCGACAAGGTGCTCCATCTAGCCGCCAGAAAAGTTAGCGGGAAGATATTCATGTTCGAATCCTTTCCGCGGTAAGTACACGAAAGGATTTTTTAATGCCAAAGTCAGTTACATTATTTACGAGTGAATCGGTTTGCGCCGGTCACCCAGACAAGATAGCAGATCGTATTAGTGACGCACTACTCGATGCAATTCTAAAAGAAGATCCCCACGCACGGACTGGAATTGAAACCGTTGCCGGCGCGAATCGTGTGGCGCTGTTCGGCGAAATTAACACAACTGCAAAAATTGATTTTGAAGAGATTGTCCGCGCAACTATCAAAGAATTAGGCTACACCAACCCTGACTGGGGATTCTCGCTAGAATCAGATTTTGAAAATAATATCCATCAGCAGTCACCAGAGATTGCTCAAGGGACGAATGACGACACAGGGGCTGGCGATCAGGGTATGATGTTTGGGTTTGCTGTCAACGAGACGCCAGAGCTAATGCCGCTACCGGTTGCGGTCGCCCATTCGCTAACAAGACGACTCGATGAGGTACGTGAGAAGAACATCTTAAATTACATACGGCCCGACGGTAAAAGCCAGGTGACGGTTCGTTACGAGGATGCTAAGCCTACTGGAATCGAAACGGTGGTTATTGCAACAGCGCATAGCGAAGACGTTGATGATGAAACCGTTGCGCAAGCTATCTTTGAGCAGGTGGTGACACCAGTTCTAGCCAAATATGGCTATTCCATCAACCAGAATCAGCTCATTGTGAACGGTACTGGTACATGGCACATCCCGGGGCCAGAAAGCGATGCAGGACTTACCGGCCGCAAAATTGTGGTTGATACCTATGGTGGCTATGCCCGTGTGGGCGGCGGCGCGTTTAGTGGAAAAGATCCAAGCAAAGTGGACCGTAGCGGTGCGTATGCAGCACGCTTTATTGCAAAGAACATTGTTGCAAAAGGTTTGGCAACAAAATGCGAAGTAGGGTTAGCGTATGTAATTGGAAAACCAAAGCCTCTCATGAAAACCATAGACGTGTTTGGCACTGGAACCAAAAGTCAGGAAGACATTGAGGCATTTGCAGAGTCGCTGATCGATACTTCGGTACGGGGAATAGTCGAGAAGTTGGATCTTCGACGACCCATTTACCAGCAAACCAGCGCGTACGGTCACTTTGGCAAAGAGGCTTTGCCCTGGGAGCAGATACAAGACTAGCGGCTGACCAGTTGCTGATATACAATGACCACCATGACAGGTGGGTTATCAATAGAACACACTGAGTATCGTAAGAAAACCATTCGATCCTTGGCACTAATGCTTTTAATTCTTGGGCTACTAGCGCGAACCGGAATTCCTGAAATCGAAAAATCAATTTTGCTCAGTGTATATCATTGGCCAGTAATCTTGTGGCCAATTTTGCTTCTCATAACACAGCTGGGGTCTGTCTTCGCTGCAGTTGTTGCAGTTGTCTGGACGTATAAACAGAAAAGCAAAGATCTAGCAACGCGACTTGCGACGGCCGCTGGCGCTTCGTTTATATTGACCGAGTTGCTGAAACGCGTTGTTGCACGTCCACGACCATCTGTAGCACTTACTGATGTAACACCACAAGATATGTTTACGCGTGGTGGCTATGGGTTTCCGTCTGGGCACGCAGCATTAGCTACTCTTCTTGCTATGTTTGCACTAAAAATTCTTCCACGTGCTTATCACCAATATGTTTATGTTTTGCTATTTTTGGTATATCTAAGTCGTATATTTCTAGGCATGCATTTTCCTCTGGACATCTTCGGCGGTGCATTGGTAGGAGGGCTCGCGTGGCTCTACTTTTTTGACGAAAAATTGCTTGCAAAACGTAGGCGACGAGCATAAGCTAGATAGTGGAAGTGTGAGGCTTCCAAAGAACCTCGGTTAATCATCGGGGTTCCATGTTTTTAAAGCACGTTTTGCAAACCCCACTTATTTCGAGTTCGTGTTTCAGATCAGAAAATCCATAATTTTTAGTCATTTTTTTAATTGCTGACTCAAGTACTAGGTCATCCTCAATCTCCACAGATATTTGGCAGCGCGTGCATACAAGGTGATGATGATGATGACTGAACATATCGCTTAACTCAACCAAGTATTTCCATCCCATGGGAACACGACGAACAAACCCTAGCTCTTCGAATAATGAAATTGTACGGTACACACTTGCGCGGTCATGCGCTGTTGTAAGCAACTCTGCGAGTCGGGCGGGAGCAATAGGACCGTGTTGGGCTAGCGCCGAAAACACACCTATGCGGGCAGTAGTCACGCTGTTGCCACTTTTTTTGAGACTACTTTTAAAATCATCAATAACCATTGCAATATTTTACTAAATTGCGACAAATTTGCAAAAACCATATGACTCAGTACAATTTAGTAGACTTCAATAGAAAGGAATGAGTTATGCCAGAAATACTATATGTTTTAATTTTTTCACTTATCGGCGGGGTGGTCTCGCTAGTTGGCGGGGTGCTGCTTCTAACAAGTAGACAATCGAGTAAATTGCTTGCAGAATATGCAACTCCGTTTGCGGCAGGGGCGCTACTAGCTGCAGTATTCCTTGATCTGTTCAAAGATGGCATGCATGATACAGAAAATCATGACGTTGTTTTGTATGCAGCACTAGCGGGAATATTGCTCTTCTTCTTTGCAGAACGGTTTTTGCGGTGGTTTCACCATCATCACCAACACGGCAAAGAAGACCCGACTGCGAACCTAATTATTATTGGTGATACGCTTCATAATGCCATGGACGGGATAGCTATTGCAGCTGCATTCTTAGTGAGTATTCCAACGGGCATCGTAACAACAATTGCCGTTGCTGCGCATGAAATCCCGCAGGAGATTGGTGATTTTGGGTTACTGTTATCGAAGGGTCTTTCCCGTAGAAAAGTTCTGACAGTGAACGCTTTGAGTGCTCTCGCTACCACGGGTACTGCCTTGCTCACTTTTCAGCTCGGACAAAGTGATTCTTTGCCCACCGGTATTTTACTTGGGTTAAGTGGTGGCTTCTTGCTCTATATTGCTACGAGTGACATCATCCCAACACTACACGAAAAGGCCCCAAGTAAAAAAATTATTGAACTGCAGCCAATACTCTTGCTGCTGGGCGTAGCGGTTGTTGCGCTGTCTATTCAGCTTTCGCACCGCTTTATCGAAACCGAAGAGCACAACGATATGCCAACAACCCAACAGATTACACAGCCTGAACCTGCTGAACATACGCACGACGCAACACCATCACTAATGTAGCTGCTGGTATACTTGAAGCATGGAGATGGTCGCAATTGTTTTAGGAGGGGTTAATAGCGTTTTGCTAGCCGTGTTGCTACTCAGAAAAACAAGTCAAAATTTAGACAAACCTTTGCGAGACGAATTTGCGCGTAATCGAAAAGAAATAGCTACTTCAGGCAAAGACTTGCGGCAAGAGCTAAATGCTAATTTGAGTAGTTCACGTAATGCACTCGACAAGCGCCTTGATTTGCTGCGAGACAAGAACGATGAAAAACTAGAGCAAATACGAAAAACTGTAGAGTATCGTTTGGAAAGTCTTCAAAAAGACAATGCCGAAAAGTTAGAAAAAATGCGCTCCACTGTGGACGAGAAACTACAAAGTACACTAGAAAAGCGACTGAGCGAGAGCTTTAAGGTGGTAAGCGAGCGACTAGAGATGGTGCACAAAGGCCTGGGTGAAATGCAAAATCTAGCCAGCGATGTTAGCGATTTTAAGCGTGTACTTACAAATGTAAAGACTCGAGGAACTTGGGGCGAGGTGCAGCTAGAAAGTTTATTAGAGCAAGTTTTCATAAAGGATCACTATGACAAGCAGGTAAAAGTTAATCCCCATTCGAGCGAGCTGGTAGATTTCGCCATCAAACTCCCGGACAAGAGTTCTGAAAAAGGATATATTTACCTACCGATCGATGCCAAATTTCCACTTGAGGATTACCAACGTTTAGTTGTTGCACAAGAAAAAGGAGAAACCGAAACAGCCGCGACAGCACAGAAAGCATTGGTTAGCAGGGTCAAGCTGGAGGCTAAGTCTATAAAATCTAAGTATATATCGCCACCTCGCACCACTGACTTTGCTGTTTTATACGTGCCAACGGAAGGTATGTTTGCAGAAATCCTGAGAGAGCCAGGGCTTTTTGAACAGCTTCAGTCTGAACTTCGCGTGACTATTGCTGGACCAACAACAATAGCAGCCATTCTCAATAGCTATCAACTCGGTTTTAGAACACTTGCTATAGCCGAACAGACGGGGCAGGTTTGGGAGCTATTAACGGGCATTAAAGGAGAGTTTGGCAAATTTGGCGACTTACTAGATAAAACCCGCGAAAAACTGGTGCAAGCAACCAAGACAATAGATACAGCAACTACAAAGAGCCGAACCATTGAGCGAAAGCTTGGCAAAGTACAGCAACTTGCTAACAAAACAGAGCAAACAGCAGAGAACACAGCATTGAGTCTTGGTGATCCAGGCAATTCCTAACTCATTATTTAATATGCAAATGCTTGAACCTGGAAGTTCAAGCTGGTAGGTTATAGGTATGTACGCCGATTATCAAAGACTGCAAGTAGGTTTGCTGACTGCGGAAGGACTGGGCCCAAACGAAGCTGCAGCGCAAGTAGCACGATCTAGAAGCGACTACCCCCAGGATTACCGAGACAATGCACGACTGCTTCGTTGCTATGGTGAAGAAATGATCAGAAGAGCCTGCCAGGACACTAGTATAGAAGACGCAAATGGCATTTGGCAGGAGTGGATTCGTCAAAGCCCAGGCGAGGTGCTAGAGGGTTGCAAAGAGTGGTGGCTAGGAGTTGCTGCTATGTTGCCGCCAAATCCCACGGCTGGAGATGCTGCGTAACCAGCTTAAGCAACGAGCACGCGACGAACGTCGGGGCTCATACTCGTTAATGCGCTGTAATTAAATACGCCAAATTCTTGGGCGATTGAGTCAATAGCGTTACGATCTTTGGGGTTATTGCTATACACCAAAACTTTAGTGCCAACCTTTGCATCCACACCATCAAGATTTATCATGGTGTGGTTCATGCAGACACGCCCAACAATGGGCGCAAAAGTACGACCGATTTTGACGAAACCCTTGTTGCTGAGTGCACGGTCCAGCCCCTCGAAATAACCTAACGGCAAAACACCAATCTTCATATCTTTGTTCGCCGTATAAGTATAGTTGTAGCTAACTTTAGCACCCTTTTTAAGTTGTGTAACTTTAGTAATTGTACTAGTTAGTTTTAGGGCTGGTTTAAGTTTATCAAGAGTCTTATGTAGCGGGTGATTGGGCGCAAACGGGTTGATACCGTATAACCCAATGCCGAGGCGAATTGTATTTGCATATTTCGATGTAACTTTGAGGCTACCTGCAGTCTGTGCAATATGAAACATGGTAGGTGTAGCGCCAAGGCCTAAGACTTGTTCGCAGATCGCGTCAAACATAGTAACCGCTTCATTTACGGTTTGCTTGTTGAGCCCGTCGCTATCGGCAAGGTGGCTCATGACTCCTTCAAGCGTGAGACTTCTATAACTTAGGATTAATTTGGTCAGCGCTTCGATTGCTTCCGGTTGAGCGCCATAGCGATTCATACCTGTGTTGCAGTCCAAATGAATTTTTATTTTTTTACCAGTTTTGCCGAGCGCACGAATACTGTCGGCATCTTGTACGACGAAAGCAAAATTATCATATTTCATATGCTTGTAGTTTTCGGTTGGTATTGCTCCCATTACCAGGACTGGTTGTTTTGAAACTTCCCGGATTCTCAGTGCCTCAAAATAACCGTCGATTGCAATGTAGGGCAGAGTCCTGTCGCGCAATGCGGTTGCAACCTGAGCAATACCGTGGCCGTATGCGTTGCCCTTTAATACAGGGATAACTGCTTGCTTTGATAATTCAGTGAATAAATCGAGATTGTGAAGTAAAGCCGAGCGTGATACTTCAATCTGGTTGTGTGTAATGTATTTTCGCTCGAGTTTTCCTAGAATAGAATCAAGCCGTTTACGCACTGACATGTAGTAATAATACTCGTTTTATCGCTTTGATGTAGCAAGGAAATCAATCACTAAGGCAGCCGTCCAACTGAAACCATTTGCTCCAGCAGGCGTTCCATCGACCGGAGAAAAATACTCGTAGCAACCGTGCTCTCGTACTAATTGTAGTGATTTTGCCTCTATAATTTCTGCTTCTTGTTTGTACCCGTATCGCCTCAGCCCATCTACGATGAGCCAGTTGGTATTTATCCAGGTAGGACCTTGCCAGTAGCTGTGTGGTTCGAAAAACTTTGAATTAAATGGGGCGCTCGGTACTGGAAATTCAGCACCAAAGATATGACGATTGCGCAATAAATCAACTAGCTGTTCAGCGCGTTCTTTACTAATAGAGCCTGCGTACAACGGCAAAAGAGTTGCAATACTTGATTCACGTACTAATTTTTTTGTTTTATGTGCACGCGAAAAGTATTGCCCTTTGTAGCCATCCCACAACTGCTCAAGCGATGCTTCAGTATTCTTCATGCTTGCGAGTAGCTCGTCTGGCAATTTCCGCCCAATTGTTTTGGCTATTGTTACCAAATGCTGATTTGCTCGAATAAACATGCAGTTATAGCCAAGGTCATCAAGAGCAAAATGTGTCCGTTTTAGCACCTTCGGAGCGTTGTAATGCTTCCGCCGTAATTGTGTTACGCGGTGATAATACAGGAGCGCCTCTAGATTATTCATGCGTTGCCCTGGTGGTACGTGTCTGGTGTCGCGCCTAAAGAAGCTTGCGACAGAGTCTAATTTGGTCTTATCGAGCAACGCTGCCCACCATGGCCAGTGCTCTTGCCGAAGCATGTAAATCCATGGAGGAGTGTTATCAAGACCTGACTCATACGGATGGATTAACGTTACCAGCCCATCATCCGCCTCGGTTCGATCTGCATACAGCCACAAGTGATACTTTTCCAAAGCTGGGTACATAGTTTGGTACCAGCTACGCCTCTCTGGTTTGGTCATCTTTTTACCGACCTGCACCACGGCTTCGGCAAGTATAGGTGGTTGCGTTAGCCCGCTTGTGTTGATGTCGTCAGGCGAAAAAGGAGAAAGGTGACTGCGCCAAATGTTGCGATCCTGGTTATACCACGGATCGCCAGCAAAAATAATGTTAGGCAGCATCCCATTGCTCCACTGTCCACGCAGCAAGCTGGTTAGTTCCTTTTGAGCACGCTCAATGTTTATATGCCGTAGACCGATTGCGACAAAACAACTATCCCACAGCCACTGGTGCGAGTACAGACCATGCGCCGGAATAGTGTACTCACCCCGATCATTTGCCTCAAGCACCTTTTTGGCCTGCTCACGAGTCTCGGCAATGCTTAACATGAGTCTAGTATAACGTGCTTATGATTTGTCGTGCTTATCGGAAGTTAGTAAAACTTAGTGGAAAGTCGAAATCTTGGCTTTTGAGTAGCTGCATTGCTTTTTGAAGATCGTCTTTGCTGCCGCTCATCACTCGCACTTCTTCTCCTTGCACCTGTGTTTTGACTTTTGGCAAGTCCATACGAATTTTTGAAGTAATTTTCTTGGCTTTATCCTGATCCAGGCCTTTCTTGAACGGAACTTCCCAAATCATTCTAAGGTTGGTTGTCTCGGCATTACGACTAGTATCAAGTAGTTTTTGGCTTTGGTTACGCGCAGCGAGTTTTTTGCGTACAATTTCGATGATTGCATCAAGCTGGTATTGGCTGTCGCCAGTGATTTTTAGTCCTCGTTTTTCGTTATCCAGCCAATCAACGCCAGCATGGGTGCCCTTAAAGTCATAGCGGTTGTCCAGTTCGCGCTTTGTTTGCTCAAATACATTAATAATTTCGGATAGGTCGTAGTCGCTTACGATGTCAAAAGAGAAAGTTGGCATAGATATAGTGTAGCGCATGTCAAGCAGAGGGGTAAAATGCGGCTATCCTGATATACTACTAGTAGTCATGACATATAAAAACCCTCAGGTATCTGCTGCTGCTGAAGTATTGAAGCAAAGGCTCGTAAAGCTTGATGATAAAGGGGCGGTATTACGTGCCCCCGAACTCAAAGCATTGTATGCGCAATTACCAGCGTTACCTGGTGAGGAGCGTGCGGTACTGGGTCGTGAAATCAATGCGTTGAAGAAAGAACTGGAAGCGTTGGTTCATACTCAAAGCGCCTCATCCGAAAAGGTTGAATCTATTGACGTTACCGCTCCTTTTGATATAAATACCCCCGATGCGAAAAAGCCACGCCTATTAACCGGTGACCACGGCAGCAAACACCCGCTTCTGACTGAACTAGAATACATAAGTGACATCGCATACCGCATGGGGTTTGTCATTGAGCAGAGCCGTCTAATCGATGACGACTATCATATGTTTGAGAGTCTGAACTTCCCAGAAGGTCACCCTGCACGGGACGATTACGACACCTTTACGACCACCGAAGGTTTAATTGCTCCGGCACACACCAGCACTATGCAGAACCGGGTACTAAAAAAGTACAGAAATAATCTGAAAAATGGCGAACCTATTGCGGTTATCGTGCCAGACCGCGTGTTTCGAAACGAAGACCTCGACGTTACGCACGAGCATACGTTTTACCAGTACGAAGGTGTATATGTTGGTAAAGGAGTAACAGTCGGTAATCTTATTGCAACATTGCAAGCATTGCTGAGCGAATATTTTGGCCAGGAGCTCAAAGCAAAAATACAGCCTTTTTATTTTCCGTTTACCGAACCGAGCTTTGAGTTCGCTATCGAGCGCCCAGCTTGGCTGCGAAAAGACGATTCCGAGGCAGAGCAATGGTTAGAAATTTTGGGATGCGGCATGATTCACCCGAACGTATTAAAAGATGCCGGCATTGACCCAACGGAATATACAGGATTTGCCTGGGGTGGCGGCATTGAGCGACTAGTTATGATGAAATACGGAATTGAAGATGTCCGGCATTTTGAGAGCGGCAAATTAGATTTCTTGAGGCAATTCAGATGAAAGTTATAAAGAGATCTGACAAAGACATACCTCTGGAAGAAGCGCATGGCGGAAGTGGATCACGCAAAGTCTACGTTAGCCCAGCTCACTTACAGAGTAAACATTTCGAAATGATGACGCGCGGCTACTTACCGGGAGGGCAGACGTTCGACTGGCACAACCATGAAGGAGTCGAAGAGATTATGGTAGTTGTGACGGGTAACGGTGAAGTACATGACGAGGATGGCAAGTACTCTTACGAACCAGGTGATGTATTTGTTTTTCCTAATAGTGTTCGGCATAAAATTCACAATCCCTCGCAGCATCAGCACGAGATGATTTTTGTAAGGATCAAAGCATGAAAGTATCGTTAAATTGGGCACAGTACTACAGTAATGTCGACTTGGTTGGTATTGGCACGGACGAGATTCTAAAACGAATCGGCGCACAGCTTGGCGCAGTTGAGGAAGTGGTTCAGTGGGGACCGCGGTACAGAGAGGTTGTGGTTGTAAAAATCATGAGTTGCATTAAGCACCCAAACGCCAACCGTCTTAGCTTGTGTACTATTGACGACGGCGGAGCCGTAAAAAACATCAAGCGTGACAAAGACGGATATGTTCAGGTTGTTTGTGGTGCGCCAAACGTACAAGCGGGTCTAACTGTTGCTTGGATTCCGCCGGGTGCTACCGTGCCTTCAACAATAGAGAAAGATCCTTTCGTACTTGATGCGAGAGAGATCCGAGGTTATGTGAGTAGCGGCATGCTGGCAAGTCCAGCAGAGCTAGGTATCAGTGAGGATCATTCAGGCATTTTAGTATTAAAACTTGATCAACTAGCCAAAGGTACGAAGCCCGGGACAAGTTTTGCAGAAGCGCTGTGGCTTAGCGGTGAAGCAGTAATTGACCTAGAGAACAAAATGTTCACCCATCGTCCAGATTGTTTTGGCATATTAGGGGTAGCCCGTGAGTTGGCGGGAATTCAGGGCAAGGCCTTTAAGAGTCCAGACTGGTATACAGAGAATCCATCACTTCCTAAAGTTGAAGGAAAAGAGCTCAAACTACGCATCAGAAATGATATTCCAAAATTAGTGCGGCGCTTTGTCGCTGTCGCTATAAGTGATGTGGCGGTTAAACCAAGCCCGCTACACATTCAGTTTGATCTTAAGCGTGTTGGCATTAAACCAATAAACAATATCGTTGACTTAACGAACTACTACATGCATTTAACAGGACAGCCAATTCATGCGTACGATTACGATAAAGTCAAGGCTTTGGGTGGGGCTGATGGCGTTGAACTGCACATAAGGCACCCACGATCTGGTGAGAAGATCAGGCTATTGTCTGGTAAAGAAATAAAACCAAATGAAAAGACGATGATGGTCGCAACAGCTAATCACCTTATCTGTCTTGGTGGTGCAATGGGCGGCGTCGAAACAGAAGTTGATTCCAGCACTAAAAACATTATCATAGAAGCCGCAAACTGGGACATGTACACAATTCGTCGAACAGCGATGGAGTACGGAGTTTTCACTGATGCGGTAACAAGGTTTACTAAGGGCCAGAGTCCTTTACAGAATTTGGCAGTCGTTGCCAGAATAACTGAGGATATTCAGAAACTTGCTGGCGGAAAAGTCGCCAGCGATGTTCAGGATGTTAAAAATTCGCTACCAAAACAAAAACTGATTACAGTTGACATCGATTTCATAAACGAGCGGCTTGGATCCAGTCTTACGGCACCTGCTGCAGCTAAACTACTGCAAAACGTAGAAATACAAACCGAAGTCCACGGGAACAAACTAGAAATAACGCCTCCCTTCTGGCGAACAGATTTGGAGATCCCGGAAGATATTGTTGAGGAAATTGGACGTCTTTATGGCTATGACAAGCTTCCTGTGGTTTTGCCGCCAAGAAGCGCCAAACCGACCCCGCGTAATGTGATGCGCGAGTTCAAATCTAGGCTCCGTGTTAACTTACGCGAAGCAGGCGCCAGCGAACTGCTTACCTACAGTTTTGTGCATGGAGATATGTTGTCAAATTATGGTCAAGATGAGAAACACGCATACAGGCTTAGTAACGCTCTTAGCCCGGCGTTGCAGTATTATCGACTGAGCTTGTTGCCAAGCTTGCTGGAAAAGGTGCATAGCAACATAAAAGCCGGTCATGAAGAATTCGTGCTCTACGAAATTAATCCAGTTCACAGTAAGCAGAAATTGAATGACGAAAAACTGCCCAAAGAATTGGAGCATCTGGCTCTCGTAATAGCCAGTGATGATAAAGTCGTAAAAAAGCGGTACGCAGGTGCTTCTTACTATCAGGCCGTGAAATACCTTTGGAGCGCACTCGACAGTGTGCTCGACAGCAGCACGCTCCGCCTGGAGCCATTGGGCGGACATAAACTGAAGGATTATGAGGCACAGTGGGCCGCTCCATTCGAGCCGAAACGCAGTGCAGTAGTTGTTGACCAAGCTAACAACATCTATGGGTTTGTCGGAGAATTCAAATCTGTTATAACACAAGAAGCAAAGCTACCCGCATTCTCGGCAGGATTCGAGTTGGACATTGAACTGCTCCAGCAATTACCGCAGCTGGCAGCGTATCGTCCGCTTTCGCGGTTTCCTTCGAGCAGCCAGGACATTAGCTTGTCGGTTCCAGCCAAAACGACATTCCAGGAACTTGTGTCTGTCATCCAGTCCCAGCTCAGTCTTTCGAGCCAGCAAGATGGTTACTGGAGCGAGTTACGACCGTTAGACATCTACCAGGACAAGCCAGATATCAAGCACATGACTTTTCGCATTACTTTGACTCATCCACAAAAAACGCTCACCACAAACGAAGTTAGTGCGGTGATTGATGATGTTGCCGCCGTAGCAGAACAAAAACTGGACGCCAAGAGGCTGTAATGAAGTTGCGCATACTCCTTGCTTCGGTGTTGATTGCAGCACTGACTCTTTTGACTGTTGGCTCGGTAGAGCCTGTTCATGCTGATGTTAACAACTTTACGATTACCAATTTTCATGCCGACTATACTCTGACAAATAATGACCCGCAGGGTGAGCTGACTATTAAAGAATCGCTTACTGTGATGTTTACGGACAACAATCATGGTATTCTCCGGTCGCTTCCCAAAACGTATAAGGGTAAATCCTTGCATTTGAAGGTGCTGGGCGTTCGTTCACCTAGTGGCGCACCAGCTTCATATACATCCTATGGCGAGAACGATAACGAGGTTCTCAAAATCGGTGATCCAAATAGGACAGTGACAGGACCTCAAAGCTATGAGGTTGAGTACAGGCTTCAAAATGTCATTAGTTTTTATGATAACCACGACGAACTGTACTGGGATATTAACGGCGACCAATGGAATCAACCCTTTTCGTCAGTAGACGTAACACTAGCTACGCCGAATGACAAGCTGAACAACAACGTAGCCTGCTATACCGGCGCTTTTGGCGCAGTAATCCAAAACTGTGCAATCAGCATGGAGGATGGAAAGGTTGCAGCGCGAACAAATGGTGGGCTGTCTGCACGCCAAGCACTCACTATCGTTACAGGGTTTAAGAAAGGTTATTTTAACCCACCAACCCTACTTGATAATCTAAAAGATAATTTACATATACTTCTTGGTGTTTTTCTACCGCCACTTCTGTTTGGCGGGTGGGCATTCAAGCGTTGGTTAAAATTTGGCAAAGATAGAGCAGGGCGAGGCGTTGTTGTGCCCGAATATTCTCCACCGAATAAACTATCTCCTCTCGAGGCTGGTATGATCTATGATTACCGAATCGACACAAAGGATGTCTCGGCTACTATTATTGATCTAGCAGTCCGTGGATACATTGTGATCGTAGAGGAAAAACAGAAAAAAATCCTAAAAGATAAGACCAACTACTCATTAAAGTTGCTAAAGAGTGATATTTCGCAGCTTAACGAATACGAAAAAGCGATTATTAATGGCATATTCTCCTCACTAAGTTCGGGGGCTGTAGTTGAGTTTACGAGTCTTAAGAACTCATTCTATAAAGTCATCACAAAACTACAGAAAGATGTGCCTGCGAATCTAACGACCGCGGGCTATTTCGATGGAGACCCGACCAAAGCTGGCAGCAGAATGTATGTTGTAGCCGCTGTACTCTTTTTTGGTGCCTGGTTCATTCGGTCTTGGCTGACCGTAGGCTTGCTACTGAGCTCGGCATTGGTTGGTTTGTTTGCAGCATTGATGACTAAGCGTAGCGCCAAAGGTGTAGCTGCAAAGGAATCGATTGAAGGTTTGAAGCTGTTCCTAAACGTTGCAGAAAAAGATCGCATTGCAATGCTGCAAAGCGCGGATGCTAAGTATGTGCCTAAACCAAGCGAACCTAAGAAAACAGTGGAACTTTTTGAAAAGCTCTTGCCGTTTGCGATTGTGCTCGGGGTTGAAAAGACTTGGGCAAAGCAATTCGAGGATATCTACACAACACCTCCCGAGTGGTATAGAGGTAATTGGTCGAGTTTTAATAGCGTGTATTTAGCTTCAAGTCTCAATAACTCATTCACGGCTATGAACACTAACTTTAGTGCGCCCAGCAGTAGTGGAAGTAGCGGTTTTGGTGGCGGCGGCTTCTCTGGCGGTGGTGGCGGAGGTGGTGGCGGAGGTGGCTGGTAAACTTTACCGTGTACATCATTGATGGTATAGTCGTCGAGATACTTTTAAGGAGTTTATTCTGAGCGAAACAGCTTCGTCCTATCCGGGCAGTGCTTTAAAACGCGGGCTAGACTTGTTTGGTGGAACACTACTAGGTCTAGCTGCCTCTATACCTGCTGCTGGGGTGGGCATTGTATCGGCTGTCGAACATGGTCCGAATAACATTTTGTTTCATCAAAAGCGTCGGCAAGATCGTTTTGGTCATTTTGTTGTAACGAAGTTCAGAACACTTGGCGAGGGAAATGAGCTAGCGATTCCCGTTCCTGGATTGCTGCAAGACTACTTTGATTTTGGAATTGATAATCAACAATGGCTTGAACATCTTAGCGAACTGAATCTGTGGGATGAATACGATAGTATTGCTGCCCGACAGCATGGGTTAGTACAGGCTGAAGCGTCACCGGTTGGTAATGCGCTACGTATCCTGGGTCTTGATGAGGCAATTCAGTTTTTGCCGGTCATTCTCGGTCGCGAGTCGCTAGTAGGAGCTCGATCTCAGATTGATCCAGTGCTCGTCTCACGGCTTGTTGCCGATCCGATTTTGTTTAATGAGTGGTTCAGCGGTCCTTATTCTGAAAAGAAAGGTTTAGTGAGTGCTGGTACAAACTTTTATCATCGTAACGCCCCTCGCGGGCACCTCGACTCCCGTGAAATAATTCGTAGAGTTCTTCGCTTAGATATTGAAAGCCATGAGCGTGCAAGTTTGCAAGAGGATCTTCGTGTACTAGCAGCTGCGCCAATTAATATTATTGCCGGTCTGGGTCACCACTTGCTGAGATATCGAAAAGCTATCGAACCTCGTCCTTAGTAAGATAGAATTAACATGGCATGAAACACATTTGGCGCATCATCGTTTTTACAAAGTCACTGTGGCGTTACTACGTCGGAATATCGGTGTTAACCATATTCGTAAGTTTAACGCAGGTTTTACTTCCTCTTTTTTCTGGCTGGGCTATTGACGAAATCCGATCCACGAGCGGACGCGTTTCATTCGTAGTCGTTTTAGCATGTCTGATTTTTTTAATGGATGTACTAGGCAATTTTTTAAACAATGCTAACGGCTATCTTGGTGACCAACTATCTGCTCGGCTAAATAAAAAGTTAGCAGTTAGCTACTTCGAGCAACTACTCACATTGCCACAAGCATATTTCGATACTGAACTCACGGGGAAGATAATTAATCGGCTAAACCGTTCTGTTCTACAAATCAGTAATTTCGTGCAGATGTTTAGCAATAATTTTATGCAGTTTATTTTTAGTACTATTTTTGCATTGGGCTTTGTGTTTTACTATAGCGTTCCTGTGGGACTCATGCTGCTAGCACTCTATCCCCTGTACATTTGGCTAACAATACGCAGTAGTGACAAGTGGCAAGACTATCAAGCAAAAAAGAATACAAACTATGATATCGCTAACGGTAGGTTTACGGAGGCGATCGGACAGATCAAAGTCATTAAGAGCTTTCTGCAAGAAAAACATGAGCTGTCACTTTTTACTCACTACACGCAAAAAGCTGTCGCAATAAATGTGCCGCAAAGCAAATTTTGGCATACTCGGGATGTCAACCGTCGGCTGCTGTTAAACATAATATTCCTTGGTGTGTATTTGTATGTTTTTGTGACGGCAGTGAAAGGGTATCTTACGCCCGGCCAGGCTGTTGCACTTATCCTGTACGCACAACAGATTAGAATTCCAATATTCACAATAAGTTTTTTGGTTGACAGCACGCAACGTGCTGTTGCAGACAGCAAGGATTACTTCGCAGTTATGCAGAAAAAATCTAGCATCGTTGACCAGCCTGGAGCTGCAAACTTGAAGATAACCAGTGGAGAAATAAGCTTTCATAACGTTGGTTTTTCATATGATAAAAAACCGGTCGTACGTGATATTAGTTTTACTATACCTGCAAATGCTAAAGTTGCGCTGGTTGGTGAAAGTGGTGAAGGCAAGACAACATTAACTAACTTGTTGCTCCGTCTTTACGAACCGCAGAATGGATCTATTGTGATTGATGGTCAAGACATACAGCATGTGACGCAGCACAGCCTACGCTCTAACATTGGTGTTGTCTTTCAGGATCCGGCTCTTTTTAGTGGTACGATTAGGGAAAACATCTGTTACGCGAATCAGAACGCCACTAAAGCGCAGATTGTTGCGGCAGCAAAGGCAGCAAATGCACATGAGTTCATCAATAAGTTTGATAAAGGGTATGACACTGAAATTGGCGAGCGTGGGCTAAAATTGAGCGGCGGGCAAAAGCAGCGCATCGCAATAGCCAGGGCGCTGTTAAAAGATGCGCCGATCTTAATTTTAGATGAAGCAACGAGTAGCCTAGACAGCAAAAGCGAACAGATGGTTCAACAAGCCTTGCAGCGCCTCATGAAGGGGCGTACAACAATTATTATTGCGCACAGACTCAGTACGATACAGCATGTTGATCAAATTGTGACCTTAAAAAATGGTAAGGTCGATGAGGTAGGTTCGCCTCAACAACTAAGTAAATCCGGTGGTATCTACGCTCAATTATTAGACCTTCAGCAAGGTAAAGGTAAAATGGCAGACACCAAACTCAAGGCATTTGAGATTGCAGGCTAGGGTGTATACTATGCGCACAATGGGAAAAACAGGCAAAGCGGCTCGAGCTATTATTATTGAAGATGACAAATGCCTTGTGATGCACAGGGACAAGTACAATAGCAAGTACTTTACGCTTGTTGGCGGACGTCTGAACGATGGAGAGACCCCTGAGCAGGCGTTGGTACGAGAAGTCAAAGAAGAAACTGGGCTAACTGTTACTGCCGCACGAATGGTATTTATCGAGGAACACCATAGTGCCGACTTCAATGACCAATACATTTTTTTGTGTAACGTAGCGCCGCATGACAAAATTGAAATTCAGACAATGAGCGAGGAAGGTTTTATGAATCGCATTGGCATAAACGTACACACACCACTTTGGGCAGAAGTTAACGCACTTGGCAGCTTGCCGTTTAGGACACCGACACTCCAAAAAGCCATTATTCACAGCCTGTCGCATGGATGGCCAACAACCCCAATAAAATTGTAGGCAATACTTGGCAAAACCTTATAAAAGTGGTAAAATATACTTATGAGAGAATTTGACCCTGCGGTGATTGCTGTCAGAAGGGACCTAGCTAGCGTTGCACCAGGCGCACATCACAACATGACCGTCTTTGATGCTGCGTTGGATGAGCGAGGACCTGCAGGCTTTGCTGTGGCAAAGGTAGGCGGAGGAATTGTCGATGATCCTAGTCAGCTTGACCATTTTGCACACAGTGCTGGGTACTTAAGGCGGCTGGGATACCCACTCGTTGTTGTACATGGCGGTGGTAGTCAGATAAGTCGTGCGTACGACGAGGCAGGTATTGAGTCGAAATTTGTTGACGGGCTGCGCGTTACGCCTGAAGAGGCTATCCCGGTTATCGAAGACGTTATGGAAGGCGTCGGAAAGTCGCTTGCAAGCAGGATACGTCAATATGGTGCAGCAGCAGTCCCGTTTAGTGGAATTATTAGTGCAACCGACCTGGATCGTTCTTCGTATGGCGAAGTTGGAAGGGTTATCAATGTTGATTACCGCAAAATCGCTTCCATTGCAGCGAGCGGAACAATCCCAATAATCAGTTGTCTCGGTCGTGATGAAGGTGGACGTACGCTAAACGTTAATGGTGACGATGCAGCAGCAGCAGTTGTTGAAAGTTTGGCGCCACTAAAATACTTGGCAATTACCCCAACTGGGGGTGTTTTTGACACCTTTCGTGGTTTAATACCGTATCTTACGCCGAGCTTGCGCTCGGAAATGGAAAACAAAGGAACGCTTGTGCTTGATGGCGGTATGCGCAAAAAAGTGGACGAAGCCTTTGACCTTATCGCGCATCGTGCGGTGAACGATGTAGTTATGGTTGGTCCCGAGCTGATCCAAGAGTTATTCACCCATGAAGGCTACGGTACGATGTTAACCGCCGAGGCAGAGCTGGCAAGCTATGAAGTATCTCCCGGGCATGATTTCCCGGTTAGCAAACAAAGGCTAAGAAAAATGATCGAAGATGTCTTCCAGGCCAGCTTACCTGCAGACTATTTTGAGACACAGAATATCGCAAAAATTGTCATAACGCCGCAGGACTATGCTGGAGTAGGAATATTTACGCAACCCGACTCTGAACCGCTAGGAAAAGCCAAGGTTTTGTATATGGACAAGCTTGCAGTTGCAGCACGGGCGCGCGGTCGTGGTGTTGCTCGGCAAATTATAGAAGATGCTGCAAGGGAACACGGACTTTTTTGGCGAGCAGCTCCTGATAATCCGTATAACAGTAACTACCGGGACATTGCAGATAATTACCAAAGAGCAACAGGTCCTGACGGCAGTAATTGGACGGTGTTTTGGCGTAATGTGCCTGAGCACTTAGTAACCGATGTCGTTGCTTCGGCTGCTCAAAAACCTGTCACTCTACATCGCGGCAATGGGTAGCCGCAATTCACGAACTGCGTTATACTAACAGACCTAAGGAGGAGGGTTTTGGCAACATCTAAAGTTCATAGGGTAGCAGCATTTACTGGTGCAGTATTGTTCTTACTGACCTCAGTAGGTTTTAGTGGGCTCGTAGTATGGCAGATGCACAAAGATAATCAAGCAGCTAAGCAAGCAAAAGAGCTGACAACTGAGAATCCAACAACCGAAAGTACAAAAAAGGAGAATAGTTTGGAAGGCACAAAATTAAACGGGTTTGATCCCATTCAAAAAATTGAGGCACTAGAGAAGATCGACCAAAAAGAAGGCGACGGCGATGAAGTAAAGCCGGGTGACACTGTGACCGCTCACTATACTGGCGCTGTTGCAGCTACAGGAATAATATTCCAAAGCTCAAAAGATAGCGGACAGCCTGCTACGTTTCCACTTAGTAATGTCATCCAGGGTTGGCAAGAAGGTGTTCCTGGTATGAAGGTTGGAGGAACGCGGCGACTGCTAATTCCTGCCGCTCAGGCGTATGGAGCAAATCCTCCGAGCGGGTCTAATATCCCGGCTAATGCTGATCTGGTGTTCGATATTGAACTAGTGAAAATTGGCGAATAATTGTGTAAAAAACACAATATATGGGGTCTTGTAATAAAAATAAGCACTATATATACTAATCGTACAAACCTCACAAAAATACAAAATTAGCCAGAAGGAGAGAGCTATGCCCAAGAATATTACTATCTTTACGACCAACACCTGCGGTTACTGTGTGATGGTTAAGAAATGGCTCGGTGCCAAGGGTTTTAGCTACGAAGAAGTTAATCTGGATGAACATCCGGAACGACAACAAGAAGCATTGGCTGTGAGTGGTCAATTAGCGGTGCCAGTAACGGTTGTTACCAAGCAAGACGACAGCAAAGAAGTTGTTGTGGGTTATAACCTGGCAAAATTAGCGCCTGCAATCTCGTAAGGTCTTTAGAGACAAACATATGTGTAAGGTATAATTGGGAGCAGTATGTCTGAAGTGGAGCAAGCAAGCACCAAAAAGCTATATGATCTTGTTGTAGTTGGAGCGGGACCAGCTGCCTTGACAGCTTCTATCTATACGACTCGCGAAGATCTCGAAACAGTTTTGTTCGAAAAAGGAGTCATTGGCGGATTAGCTGCTATCACTGACTGGGTAGACAACTATCCTGGATTTGCACAAGGAATAGCTGGCTTAGAGTTGGCAGATCAGCTACAGAAGCAGGCTGAACGTTTCGGTGCTGTTATTGAGCTGGGTGAGGTAAACGAGATTATTGATAAGAAAGACCATAAGCTACTTAAGACAACCAGCGGAGATTTTCGTGCCAAAGCGGTACTTATTGCCACGGGCTGTGACTACAAGAAAATTGATGTCCCAGGAGAAAAAGAATACTTTGCCCGCGGCGTTCACTATTGTGCGACCTGTGACGGAGCTTTTTATCGTGACAAACGTTTGGTTGTAGTCGGAGGTGGTAATTCAGCCGTTCAAGAAGCGATCTTTCTGACTAAATTTGCCAGTCACATTGACTTGTTGGTGAGAGGAGATACATTTAGAGCTAGCGATGTGCTTGTGCAGGAGTTAAAAAAACATTCAGACAAAATTACCGTGCACTTGAATACGACGACAGACGAAATTGTTGGCAAAGACAACATGGTAGTAAAAGTTCTTGGCACGAACAAAAAGACAGGTCGTAAACAAGAATACCCAACAGATGGGGTATTTATCTTCGTTGGTTTATTGCCAAACACTGGCTTTTTACAGGAGTCGAAAATTAAGCTTGATGATCAAAATTTTGTAGTCACAAACCAGAATTTAGAAACAAGTATGAAGGGCGTGTTCGCTGCTGGAGATGTTCGAAGCGGAGCAACAATGCAGATTGCAAGTGCCGCCGGCGAAGGTGCAACTGCAGCTTTAAAAATTCGCGAATACTTAGAGGGAAAGCTTTAAATTATTCACGTTTCGTAGTTGTGGAAATAGTCTGTGACGAGACCTACTAGTTGTAGCTTGGTTCTTTTGATTTCATTAACAAACACTTCAACTACCGGCTCAGGCCCAGACACGTATACAAGTTTTTTATCAAGGTTTTTGATGTAATGCTGAAGCAAGCGAACGTTTACCCGCTGATTGATCAACGTCACTAGGATAAGGTCGTAGCTTTTAAAAATTTTTGAGAAGATAATATCCTCTGTACGGGCCGCTGCGTATAAGAACTCGATGCTTCTCGACTCGTTTAAATCTATTAGAGATGTGATGATACTGCGATACGGTGTGACCCCAACGCCCGTGGCAATGAAAACAAGGGGGATTGTAGTATCCTTAGGAAGTACAAAATCACCCATCGCTTCACTAATTAAAATTTCATCACCTTTCAACAAGCTGGCGAGATGAGCTTTAAAGCTACTCGGGTGCTTTGGATCTATGCGAGTAGTCACTGCTAAAAAGTCCTCTGTCGGGCTTGAACACAAAGTAAACCAGCGCTTAGAGCCACGGTCATCAGATATGGAAAGTGGCAGTACTATCTCGACAAACTGACCCGCCACATAGCGAAGCGGACGCTTGGGCTTGAAGTAAAATATCCATAGGTCGCTACCCAAATGGTGTTTCTTCTGAAAAAAGGCTTTCATTTCTTTTGCTCATGACTTGCGGTTTTGCGCAAGCCTTTTGGTCGCAGAAACTGAAGCTTATGAGGTACATTCGTTGTTATGGCAATATGCGGGTATAGAACCCGTAAAAAGCTTGCAATCCAGGGTTTATTTACGGTAAAAACCGCAATTTCTAAATCGTGACGCCGCGCTAACCAATAGCTCAAAGGGTTAAGAGTCCAATAATTTATGTCTATACCGTCAAAATCATACACGCGAGCTGCGTTAATAGCGTCGAATGGATTCCGGTGTTCGAGAACCAGCACTCGAACATCTGGCATGAGCTCATGAAACGCGTGCAGCGCTTGATGATTAAACGAAATAACCGTAGGTTTGAGTTTCGGGTGTTTTTTGAGAAATGATGCCAGTGGTCGCGCCCAATCACCGCCTTTGCCTTCTATGTACAGCGGTGCACTCCCAGCTTCTATAACCGCCTCAGCAAGAGTGGGTACTGAATGACCAGCACGTGAGCGGACGGACTTGACTTCATCCGAGTGCATGTCGCGTACTTTACGATCGGTCCCGTGGGTTCGCTCCAAAGATGAGTCATGCGACAGCACTAATTTTTTATCGCGTGTGACGCGAATATCAAATTCAACCGCATCAACCCCATTTGCAATAGCGCTACGGATTGACAGTAACGTATTCTCGGGCGCCAGGCCTGCGGCACCACGATGACCAATAATCTTCATATTAGCTATAGTGTACAATAAATTTAAGCTATAGACTTTAAGGAGAATAAAGATGACTGACTTTAATAAAATTTATGATGCCGGTGATGTTAACGGCGGAGTAATTGTAACGGTTGTAGAAATTCCCAAGGGCAGTATGCTGAAGGCTGAATATAACCGCAAAAAAGGTACCTTCGAACTTGATCGAGTTGAGCCGGGTATTTTTGCCAAACCGACTAGTTACGGTTTTATCCCGCAGACGCTCGATGAAGATGGTGATGAACTCGACACGCTTATAGTGACTGAAGAACCGCTGCCTATGGGTTTGGTCATTAAGGAGGCGCGCGTAGTCGGTGTTTTGAATTTTGAGGACGGTGGCGAAATGGACCATAAGATAGTAGTGGTACCCGCCGACGATCGGCATGCAGGCGAAAAGGCGGATTCATTAGACGATTTACCAGTGGGGCTACAAAAGCAAATTGAGCATCACTTCAATCATTACAAAGACCTCAAGAAGCCAGGAACTACGCATGTACTTGGCTGGGGTGATGCGGATGATGCCAAGGCAATTATCAAAGAATGCCAAGCCCGATGGGAGAAAGAAGCGGCATAATTTGAAAAAAACAGTTCCGAAAAACGCAATTCTAATTCCTGACAAGGCTCAAAAAGTATTTTCGGGAAATATATTCGATACCTACCAGTGGGAACAAGAGATGTTCGATGGCACCACTAAGACCTTCGAGATGCTTCGCCGACCAGACACGGTTGAGATTATAGCTATAAAAGACGGTAAGATCGTGGTACTTGAAGAGGAGCAGCCAAACCTGCCGGTTCATTACACTATTCCTGCAGGACGCCATGATGTGCCAGGCGAGAATGAACTGCAAGCAGCACAGCGTGAGCTGGCAGAAGAAGCGGGTTTATACTACAAAAACTGGAAACTCATTAACGTGGTGCAGCCGGTCGCCAAAATAGAGTGGTTCATTTATCAGTTTATTGCCACCGATCTTGACCGTGAGGAGACTCACAAGCCAGAAAGTGACGGAGAAAAAATAAAAGTTATGTTCAAAGCTTTGGATGAGGTAAAAAGTATGCTCAACCATCCCAGAAATAGATACTTGCCTAAAGAACTAATTTCCGATCTTTCATCGTTAGATGATCTTGTCAGTTTGCCCGAGTTTGTGGGTAAAGAAGTCGACCGATAAACGTTGCTCGAGAAAGCAACATCGGTTATGCTTAATGCAGACGCAGGGTAATTGCTAATCAGGGGGTAGGATGAAAACACGCATAGCCATTAACGGATTCGGCCGAATTGGACGAAATGCTTTTAAAATTGCGTTTGAACGGTCAGATTTGGAAGTTGTTGCTATTAACGATCTAGCCAGCAATGACGTTTTGGCGTATCTCTTAAAACACGATAGTAACTACGGAACGTACGAGCATACAGTCGAGAGTGACGAAAACAATTTAATTGTTGATGGGCAGAAAATACCTGTTACAGCCGAGAAAGATCCCGTGCTGTTGCCGTGGCACAAGTTTAGGGTCGACGTCGTGATCGAATCCACAGGGCGTTTTACCAAGATTGAGGACGCAAAAAAGCATATTGAAGCAGGCGCAAAAAAAGTTGTCATCTCTGGTCCGAGTAAAAGTGATGGAGTTGAGACCCTAGTGATAGGTGCCAATGAAGATAAGCTAAGTGGTGCAGGGGACATTATTAGCAATGCGAGTTGCACCACTAACTCCATTGCTGCCGTTATGTCTATTATGGACGCAGAGTTTGGCGTAGAAAAAGCCATGTTGACCACTGTCCATAGCTATACTGCAAGCCAGGTGTTGCAGGATGCTCCAGCTAAAGATTTGCGAGAAGGACGCTCGGCGGCAGAAAATATGGTGCCAACTACGACAGGTGCAGCTATTGCTGTAACGCTGACGGTTCCTCAGTTGAAAGAAAAGTTTGATGGACTAAGTGTACGCGTGCCCACTCCAGTAGTTAGCCTGAGCGATGTAACCATGCTGCTTAAAAAATCAACGACCAAAGAAGACATCAACAAAGCGCTAAAAAAAGCTGCTAAAGAGCCGTACTTTCAGGGAATTCTAGACGTGAGTGAGGAGGCGCTGGTTAGTAGTGACTATATAGGTAACAGCCATTCGGGGATTATTGATTCACTTCTTACTAATGTTGTAGATGGTAACCTTGCCAAAGTCGTTGTGTGGTACGACAACGAATGGGGGTACAGTAATAGGCTTGTCGAACAGGTAGCCGATGTTGGTTCGTTGATTCATAAGAAGGCTGAAACAGAAGCACATAAAAAATAGGGTTTGTTCCCATGAAAGTATATATTGGTGCTGATCACAACGGGTTTAGGCTTAAAGCCAAACTGATCGAGTATCTAACTCGTGCTGGCTATGAAGTTGTTGATGACGGAGATCAAAAGCTTAACCCAGACGATGACTATCCTGTGTTCGCCGGAAGAGTAGCAGCAGATATGCTTGCCAGCGACGATGAAGACCCGCGGGGCATTTTGATCTGTGGTAGTGGACAAGGTATGTGCATTGCTGCCAACCGGTTTAAAGGCATTCGTGCCTGTTTAGGCTATGACCGTGAGTCGGTTCGCGCTGCTCGAAATGACGATGACTGCAATGTACTATGTATCCCCGCCAAAACATTGGAAGCTGAAAACGCCAATGTTGTTGTTGAAACCTTCTTGAGCACCGCATTTGCTGCTGCCCCGCGTTATATTAGACGAAAAGATGAACTGGATCAGTTATGAAAAACATCCGGGGTGTCAAAAAGCCTGACCTTAAGTGGTTAATTGGTCTTGCTCTTGCTTCACAGACAATTTTCACCTGCCTTATTGTCATTTTTGCTGCTGTCGGGCGGCGTTTTGGTTGGGGAGATGTCTTAGATGCCACGCCTACAAATGGACTGACGATGGTACTTGTATGGTCAGCCTTAAGTGTTTCTGCTGCAATACGCTATCTTGCTCTGTATCTCGTAAGTTGGAGTTTCGTGCACGATCAAAGACGGTCTGAGCTCGTATATCGTTTTGGTTTTTTTGCGAACACAGCTTTTGACTTGCTGCAGGCGTATATTTTGATAAGTGTTTTCGCTGCTCCTGTAGTTGATGGTGGTTTCGCTCTGCTAATAATACCACTTGGCGGTTTTTGGATTCTTGTTGGCACATCTGTTTTAGCCCTGGTTGGGCGGTTGTTGAGGAAGGGTGCATAAACAATGGCCGTGATCTGTCCAACCGTGACTGCGTCAACACCGCACGAGTATCGTGAGCAGATGGAGCGGATAGCACAGTTCGCTAAACGGGTACATATTGATTTGGCAGATGGTGTTTTTACCCAGAACAAACTAATTGATCTGCATCATGTTTGGTGGCCTGCCGGTGTAACGGCGGACATACATTTAATGTACGAGGCAGTTAGACCGTTTATGCCGCAGTTGATCGCGCTAAAGCCGCACATGGTGATCGTGCAGGCAGAATCGGTCGGCAATTACTATGATGTTGCTAAGCCGCTCAATACAGCTGGGATTAAGGTTGGTGTTGCCTTACTTGCTCGGACTCCTGTTTCGAAAATCAAAACCGCACTCAAAGACATCAAGCACGTCCTGCTGTTTAGTGGTAATCTGGGTCACTTTGGGGGATCGGCCAACCTCGATTTGCTTAAGAAGGTCGAACAAATCAGGAAAACTAACCCGGACATAGAAATTGGTTGGGACGGTGGCATAAACACCAAAAACGCTGCAAAAATTGTTCGCGGAGGGGTTGATGTGCTTAATGTTGGGGGCGCCATTCAACGCTCACCTCACCCAAGAAAAGCTTATGCTACACTTGAAGAAGCAGTGGAGGAGTAAGTACATGACAGTTGAAGAACTTGATTTGAAGGCGGTCGAAATACGAAAAGATATCATTAGAATGCTGGAGCACGCTGGCTCGGGTCATTCAGCTGGACCCATGGGGTTAGCTGATATCTTCACGGCGCTGTACTTTGACGTTCTACGGCATGACCCACAAAAGCCCGACTGGGATAAACGTGACTTTTTGCTCCTAAGTAACGGACATTGTGTTCCTGTACAGTATGCAGCCATGGCACACGCAGGTTACTTTGACCGTAAAGAATTGTTAACGCTGCGCAAATTTCAAAGTCGGTTGCAAGGACATCCCGAGCGAGAAAGGCTGCCTGGCCTCGAAACCACGAGCGGTCCTTTAGGTTCTGGTCTGAGTCAAGCGGCGGGCATTGCCCTCGGGCTACGTATGGACAAACAAAGGCACCGCTGGGTGTACGTTGTGATGGGCGATGGGGAGCTAGACGAAGGCAATATCTGGGAAGCGGCAATGCTGGCCGGAAAATACAAACTAGAAAATCTAATTGGTATTGTCGACCGAAACAATATCCAAATAGACGGTCCCACAGAAGTAGTTATGCCTCTGGAAGACCTATCAGCCAAGTGGCAAGCGTTTGGCTGGCATGTCATAGAAGTTGACGGCAACAATATTGAAGAAGTTATTGATGCGTGCGCCATGGCTCGTGCTATAACCGAAAAGCCGGTTGTAATTATTGCCCACACAGTGCCCGGCAAAGGCGTTGATTTTATGGAATACGACTTTCACTGGCATGGCGGTGCACCCGGTGTAGGCGTGCCGGATCACGAACAAGCCATTAAAGCACTACACGAGTTACGCACATTACAGGGAAAGATACGGAGTGAGCATGAGTAATTTACACCTCGTTACTACTAAGTGGCTTACTTTTGAATTCGAGAAGGAGCCAATTCGAAAAGGTTTTGGAAATGGTTTGGTGACGGCTGGTGGCAATAACGAAGCAATTGTAGCGGCTAGTGCCGACCTCACTGGTTCCACGGCTATGGATGGTTTCGCAAAAGCTTATCCAGAACGCTTTATTGAAGCTGGCATTGCTGAACAAAACCTGGTTACCGTTGCCTCAGGCCTTGCTGCCGTTGGTAAGATACCGTTTGTTAGTTCGTATGCTGCTTTTAGTCCTGGACGTAACTGGGAGCAAATACGAACAACAGTTTGCCTCAACAACCGTCCTGTTCGAATTGTCGGGTCGCATGCCGGATTATATACGGGTCCGGACGGCGCTACTCACCAAATGCTCGAAGACATAGCGCTTATGCGAGTATTGCCAAATATGATCGTTATTGCGCCTGGTGATAGTGTGGAGGCAGAAAAAGCAACGCTGGCGTTGGCTCAAGACAAGCGACCTGCCTACATTCGCGTAGTGCGTGAAGCAACACCGATTATTACTACCAGTAAAACACCGTTTGAGATTGGTAAAGCTTATGTGTTCGAAGAAGGAAACGATGTAACCCTTATTGCGACCGGAGCTATGACCTATCAAGCCCTTGCTGCCTCTGAAATGTTGTTCAAAGAAGGCATAAGCGCAGAAGTTGTACATGTTCCTACCATTAAACCCTTAGACGAAAAAACCATACTCACTAGTGTTAAGAAGACCAAACGAGTTGTTGTGATTGAAGAAGCTCAGATCGCAGGCGGACTTGGCGGAGCGGTTGCTGAACTTGTAAGCGAGCACTATCCTGTTCCGATTTCGCGGATGGGTATGAAAGATCGGTTCGGCGAGACAGGACAACCTGATGAGCTACTTGAATATTTTGGCTTGACGGCAAAGCACATAGCGCTCAATGCAGTTGCTCTTGTAGAGAAGACTAGTCGTTAAACACTTGTTTACGCAGCAAAAGTAGACGAGTAAGCACTACAAAACCGTGGAACATCAATGTTTGTCCGATGATTGCTAGTAGTAGTCCTACGATATTTTTGTCGTCAGAGAAATTCATCAAGATCTCATGGTAGCGCTTTGTAAGATGCGGCAACATTTCGCGGATCACAAAGTTTGTATAAAAGACAAAGAGTATAGCGATGGCAGCGCGAAATAAACTTCGGGATATAAATTCTTTAAGGGGTGCCTTCGGATCGTAGTTTTTTGGGTGCATGTAATTGCTAAATACAAGGTCGTTGTTTAACTCGGTAGAAAAATTGGATCCAACCCACCAAATTGCGTTGACGAGTAGTCCTACAAGACCCCAGAAGATACCGAGCGATAACGATCCGGCAACACGCTCACCGACGACCCTCTCGAGTAGGACGGTAATCGAGTCAACAGCCGCACGTATCGGGTTAAAGTCACCTGTGGCAAACAAAATCTCACGTACGACATCAAGATTGCTTAAGAAAACTGTAAACAAACTTAAAAAAAAGTAGAGCACTAGTTCAAGCGACGTAGGTAAAAACCAAACAATTACGGTCATTACACGGTTTTTGTGTTCGTTCGATTGCATAATTCATCTTCAATTATATGCTACTATTAAGCGTAAGCAAATTAACAGCTGATGTCTTTATCCCTAGAACAAATCAGATTAAACTGCAGCAATGCACGTAGGGCCATGGAACGGGCTCGTCGGGAGCATTTTGCTCTTGGTGCGTTTAATCTAGACAACCAAGAAACACTTATTGCCGTGGCAAGGGCTGCTGCTGCCAAGAAAGCTCCGTTGATGGTTGAAGTAAGCCACGGAGAGGTTGAGGCTTTGGGGCTAGAGAATGTACGAGACATGGTTGATAACTATCGTGCTGAGTACAAGATAGAGATGTATATCAATCTTGATCACTCACCTTCTGTAGAGGCCGCTAAAGCTGGGATCGACGCGGGATTTGAGTTTATCCACATTGATATTAGCCAGCAAAACCATGACGCCTCTGAAGAAGAAATTATTGCTCAGACAAAAGAAGTGGTGGAATATGCGCGCCTAACAGGGGCCTTGGTTGAAAGCGAACCTCACTACTTCGGCGGCGGTTCTAATAAGTTTACCAAAGCCTTTAATTACAGCGAGATTAAAAAAACCTTCAGCACCCCAGAATCGGCAAAAGCCTTTGTGGACGCAACCGGCATAGATACCTTTGCTGCTGCGATTGGTAATCTGCACGGGCAGTATCCAGTACCTAAGCGACTCGACCTTGAACTACTAAAAGACATCCGTGCCGCAGTAGACTGCAACATTAGTTTACATGGGGGTAGTGGTACTCCGGGGCACTACTTTAAAGACGCGGTGCAGATTGGTGTGAGTAAAATTAACATTAATTCTGACATGCGCGTTGCATACCGCGACACGCTCGAAAAAGTATTAAAAGAAAATAAAACTGAGTACGCGGTTGTGAAGTTAATGGATGAGGTTATTGATGCTGTGCAAGCTGTGGTAGAGAGTAAACTGGACGTGTTCAATTCTAGTAATAAGGCAAAGCTTGCCTGAACAAGATGGCGTATGTCACAATATAAGCGTAACAACTTAGGGTTAACGTAAGGGTGGCGATGACGGATATATCAGACATTGATGTGCTTTCGGTTGGTGATATAGTGACCGATGCGTTCATCAAGCTTCAAGACGAGCAAGCAAAAGTAGTAAAAGAAGGCGATAATAAATTACTTGCTATGCCTTTTGGTGTTAAGGTGCCGTTTGATCATGCTGAAGTTATTGAGGCGGTTGGAAATGCCGCTAATGCTTCGGTCAGTTTTGCTCGTCTCGGCCTAAAAAGCGCATTGATGGCGAACGTAGGCGGAGATCAGCATGGTCGTGACATGTTGGCAAGCTTGCATAAAAACAAAGTCGATACCAGGCTTATGCATGTAAATCCTGATAAACTCAGCAACTATCACTATGTGTTGTGGTATAAGGATGAACGAACTATCCTTATAAAACACGAAGAGTACAGATATCATTGGCCGCATCTGCGTCCGCACGAGATCCCAAAGTGGATTTATTTTAGTTCTATCAGCAAAAATGCTATGGATTTCCAAGATGAGTTAGCCGATTGGCTTGATAGGCATTCAGATGTTAAGTTGGCGTTTCAGCCGGGCACATTTCAAATCCAAGCTGGCGCGAAACGACTAAAGAAGTTGTATAAGTTGACTGAGCTGGTCGCTGTTAACCGTGAAGAAGCGGTCATGATTACTGATGGTGATTATGATAATTTGAATGACTTGTTTGATCGATTACATGCGCTAGGACCAAAAATTGTGGTTATTAGTGATGGTCATGACGGTGCCTATGCTTCTGACGGCAAACAAAGGCTGAAGATGCCAATTTATCCAGATCCTTCACCGCCATACGAGCGGACAGGGGCGGGGGATGCGTTTACGAGTACATTTGTAGCTGCAATTATTAAGGGCAGCGATATCGCAGGAGCTTTGCAGTGGGCGCCAATCAACTCTATGAGTGTCGTGCAGCACGTTGGTGCGCAAATGGGTCTATTGTCGGTAAAACAACTTGAAAAACTGCTCGAAAGCAGCCCTGCTTGGTACCGCCCCCAGCCCCTTAAATAGTCTATTTTTTAGACATTGAACATGGTAACCTTAAGGGGAATATGGCACGAGTTTTAGCAGAGCTATTAGGGCAACCCGACACTGATCTATCGGCGCTCATTCAACGGTTAGAGTCCGCGGCTGGTCTGCCGGGCGTTGATGTGCGACTCATTGCAGAACTTTCAGCAACGACACAAGCAAAGCTGAAGGAGCTCGGACTTGACCCAAACGACACAACCGGTAGAGAGCTGTACCACGCACTTCAGGCACTAGTTGCGCTTCATGATAAATACTTGGCCCAGATATTTAAAGCGCAAGATGCGCGCAGCGTCTCTGAAGTTTTACCCAAAATTGTAAGCGGACTGCAAGGACTGCCGCAATTTGGACATGCCTGGGTATTGAAGTCAAGCGTGGCAAAAAAACTATTAAAAAAGATGCCACCGAAAAAGATAATGAAACACCTGGGATATCGTTCGGTTGATTCGCTGTTGAAACGAGAGCATGTTGGGGAGCTTCTGTGCGCAACTCGTTTTGCTGAATCACAAGCTTGGCAGCACCGGTTAATTAAACAGTACAAACACCTTAAGCCAACTGATTTTGAGGTTCGTGACGTCGAAATTCGCTATCTTGATCAAACAAGATGGTCAGGTTTAGTTGATGATTTCGTGCTACAAAACCACCACAACGTGTGTCACCTAAAGGAGTATGGCATTATTTTAGTATTACCACTCCCGCTAGATCGCATGAAAGGTCTCTTTGTGACGCTGGTACCGCTCATCTTGCATTATCTAGCTGAAATCAGGCTATACAGTGCCTTTTTTAAGCTTGAGCAGGTAAAGCCGCACTTTGGCGATAGTATTGTTGACACGCTGCTACATGACAAAACTGGCGACATGTACATAGCTGGGCAGCCACTGCATTGGCGCACGATTGGTCGTCATTTTGGCGGCAAGTCAAGACACCAGCCCGAAGTTTTTGAACCTCACGTACAACAAGAGGACTTATTGTATCGTAAAGCCGAAGATTTAATATATCGCCTTGAACCTGCGTTGAAATTTTGGGACGGTCTTGATTTTGTGTTAAACAAAAACGATAACATACGACCCGTCTCGATGAGTTTGCTGGATAACGCGATTAGCTATTGTAATGGACTTGAATATGGTCAACACGTTACGTATCATGCGCAAAACAGTCTCTGGAACGAACTTTTACTTCGCTATATGTCGCAAGAGGCACTAGAGCAAAAGGTGCTTGATCAACTCAGTGATGAATTGGTCGAACCAGTACTATTAGGAGTTAGGTAGTGTATCAGATTTGTGTTTCAGGGGCTTCGAGAGGAGAAAGTGCAGAAGAGGGAAGAATCCTCGCTCGCTCGGTTGGTAGAGCTCTAGCACAGGCCAAGCAGTCGCTCATGACTGGCGCGACTATAGGTTTGCCAAATGAAGCCGCCGAAGCCTATAAAAAAAGTCATGGGCTGATGAGTTTGGGTATAAGCCCAGCCGCTACAAAAGTAGAGCATGTCCTAAAGTATCGTTTGCCTACACAAGCTTATGACGCAATCCTCTACACCGGTCTCCATTATGTTGGTCGGGATGCGCTGTTGATCCAGTCAAGCGATGCGGTAATTAGTATCGGAGGACGACTTGGCACGCTGCATGAGTTTACTATCGCTATGGAAACTGAAACACCAATTGCTTTTTTACAGGGTGCCGGGGGAGTTAGCTCAGAGATCATGGACATATTACATGCAGCCGGCAGGGCCAAAAGCGAGGATGTTATCTTCGACGAGAACCCAGAGCGTCTTATTGAAAAATTGGTAGCACATTTGGATAAACAGCATCGCCTGCACAGTAAACTTTACCGATAAATACCACTATATTGCTACAATATAATGATGGCAAAGTTCGAGCTCATCAGCGATTACAGGCCAACCGGTGATCAACCTTCGGCAATTAAGCAGTTAAGCGAAGGCCTTGCTCGAAACGAAAAAGAGCAAACACTGCTTGGCGTAACTGGCTCTGGCAAGACCTTTACTATGGCAAATGTCATTCAGAATGCTCAAAAACCAACACTTATACTAAGTCACAATAAAACGCTGGCTGCACAGCTCTACAGCGAGTTTAAGAAATTCTTTCCAAAAAACGCTGTGCATTATTTTGTAAGCTACTTCGACTACTATCAACCAGAAGCCTACATAGCCCGAAGCGACACGTATATTGAGAAAGATAGTCAGATCAACGAAGAAATTGATCGCCTCAGACATGCGGCAACCGATGCGCTGCTCAGTCGTCGTGATGTGATTATAGTAGCAAGTGTAAGCTGTATTTATGGTATTGGGTCGGTAGATGACTACGACGGTCTGGCCGTTACTGTTAAAACAGGCGAACGCCGAGTTCGCGATAAGTTGCTGCGACAGCTAACTGACATACAATATCAACGCAATGATGTAGATTTTCACAGGGGCACATTTCGTGTACGGGGCGATGTTTTAGACATTTTTCCCGCGGGTGAAGAATTTGCATATCGAATTGAATTATTTGGCGATGAAGTTGATCGTATAACCCAGATTGATCCATTGACAGGCGAGGTTCTGCAGACGAGAGAGTACATCAAGGTATTTCCTAGCTCGCACTACGTAACTCCTTATGAAAAACTGAAGTCTGCAATTGTACAAATAAAACGCGAACTCGACGAACGCCTGGCTGACTTTAAAAAACATGGTCAGCTGCTTGAAGCCCAACGTCTAGGACAACGTACAAACTTTGATATTGAAATGATGGAAGAAACTGGATTTGTGAAAGGTATTGAAAACTATAGTCGATATCTGACTAACCGTGAGGCAGGTGAACAACCGGCCACACTGCTTGATTACTACCCAGATGACTTTCTGATGTTTGTTGACGAAAGTCACATGACTATGCCGCAAATTCGAGGCATGTACAACGGCGATCGTGCTCGCAAAGAAGTTTTGGTCGAGCACGGCTTTCGCCTGCCGAGTGCACTTGATAATCGTCCACTGACGTTTACGGAGTTTGAAAAGCACATCAATAAAGTGATCTACGTCAGCGCAACGCCCGCTGAGTATGAGTTGTCACATAGTCCAAACCCAGCCCAGCAGGTTATTCGTCCAACAGGACTGCTGGATCCCCCAATCGAAATTCGTCCAGTCAAAGGACAGGTAGATGACCTGATTGCTGAAATAAAGGATACGGTCGCCAAGCAACAGCGCGTGCTTATCACGACACTTACGAAACGAATGGCCGAAGACCTGACTGAATATTTGCAAGAGCTAAAAATCAAGGTTACCTATTTACACAGCGATGTAGATACCCTCGATCGCACTGATATCCTTCGTGATTTGCGCTTGGGCATTTACGACGTTGTGGTCGGCATCAACCTGTTACGCGAAGGACTCGATTTGCCAGAAGTTAGTCTAGTAGCGATTCTTGACGCCGACAAAGAAGGATTTCTAAGAAGTGAGCAAGCATTGATCCAAACTGTAGGGCGCGCAGCACGGCACCAGGAAGGGCGCGTTATTATGTATGCTGATGCCGTAACAGGAAGCATGCGACGGACTATAGATGAAACAAACAGACGTCGTAAAATTCAAGAAGCTTATAATACAAAACACGGCATTACGCCAAAAGGCGTCCATTCACAAATTGACAAGGGATTGCGCCAAGATCTTCCTGAAGAAGCAAAAAAAGCCAAGCTTGACCTCAAGAAAATTCCAAAAGATGAATACGGACACTTGATCAGCGACTTGACCGCCCAAATGGATTTGGCGGCAGCAAACCTAGAATTCGAAAAAGCTGCAGAACTGCGCGACATTATTGAAGATATAAAAAAGAAACTTTAAGCAACGTCAGCCAGAACAGGTGTATTGATGGCGCTATGCACCCAATATGCTGCACGATTAGGCTTTGCCTGCACAAACAAATGCCCAGCTCTATCAATTTCACTAACAACAGTTACCGCATTACGTGCACCCTCAAGCCCTTGAACAAGAACGTCATACACCGGCTGACCATATACAACTGGTACACCGTTTTCGTCGAGAGTCTGGCTACGTTGCGTAAGATCTGATGTGAGGCAAGAGCCTATTTCGCCGACCGTACGCAGGGGATTGAGTATGAAATATCCAGCCGCTTTGCCAAGTGATTGAACGTTTTTTGGTACTTCAGGTATTCGTAAGAAGGGTGCGAACTCCTCAGTGATAGCGGCAACAACTTTACGTGGTCGTGTCAGATTTTTCGCGATTGAGCGGACGTCTGGTGATCCGTACCCTATTGTAGCTAGCATGATCGCCAAGTATGTTTCTTTAAGGTGTTCTTCTGCGAAGGCTATTACAGGCTCGCCGCCCATTGAATGTCCAAGCGGAACGGCTTTTGTTCCATCGACGTCAGATGACAGTCGAATACCTGTTGCATCAGCAAGCCCTTCCAGCGCGATATCCATTGCCTCAAGCTGTATAGCATGTGGGTCAAATAATCGCTCGCAAGCTGAACGATCGTCTTTGCGGATCGGTTCGATTGTAAGGGTGCCCATATCAAGTTGTGCCATGGCATTACTGAACGGTTCTGACGAAAATTGTATGCCTCCAAATCCCGAAAAGAAAGGAAATATCAGTGGCGGTTTTTCAAGATTCTCAGCACGGGACTCAAACATCCATTCTACTGAGATACTGCCGAGTCGGGCACGTCCATGGATCTTAACCGTTTCTATCCCAGGCAGTTCAACATCGTAGGGATTAAAATGATCGGGAGGCATTTCAATTGCTCTCCATGCTTCAGGCGATTGTGCTGGCAAACTTGTTGCGACTGACATTCGTGGATCCTTGTGTGATAATTATTCTTATGGTATGCCTGGCTGGGTAAAATGTAAAGCTTTTGCTTGTAACTCTTACGCGCTATAATGAAGATCATGCAAAACCAGCGCCATCTCGGCTATGAGCATTGGTTCGAAATGTATCTTCTTAAAGACCAGTTAACACAAGAGGACTGGCGGAAGATCGTATTAGCAATTTCTCAGTACATCGGTTTCTTGAAGAGCTGGAAGCTAATTGTGCTAATAGAAAAAAGCACAGTTCGCTATTTTATAGGGACAAATAAAGACGTTGGTCTTCTTTCGAATAATCTGGAGGGCGTGGTGCTAAGACCGGTGGCTACTGAAGTTGTACAGATTCCGAAGGCCAACTCTGCCGAACGTTTCGTGCAGTATGTCGCGGGCGGCAACATGCTTGATCTTAAAGAGAAGTACCAGGTAAAGCGCGCCAAAGAACTAGATCATGCTGAATTTGATATTCGAACAATAAATGTACAACAGGCACATGTGCGGCTTCGTATGTTCTTTAAGAATGCCGCTGGACAGTATTCTGTTTCTCGCAAAAACTTATTTGCGTTACCTGCGCACCTGTTACAGGTAGATTTTGTAACCAACACAAAATATATGCGGCGCAAACAACCCAAGTATTTGGATATTCAAAAAGCACTACATATTATGCAAAGTGACAATATCAATGCTGTGTTTGAGGTCGATACCTTCCCATTTCTGCCTAAAAACTACTATCTGCCAATTACTGCATACGATTTTGACAAACACTCCTTCATTATCGGCGCGAGCGGAAGCGGTAAATCCAAATTAATTACGCTCTTTATTGACCGGCTTAGCAAAGCGGGTGGCTTACAGCAAAACTATCGAGTGCTCGTCGTGGATCCGCATGCAGCATTGGCAGAAGACTTGGCTGGAATTCCTAAAACAACCATTCTGGATTTCAAAGGTGAAGATCAGTCCACAGAATTGTTTGGGGGCGCTGGGACTGATGTTTCTGCGGCGACTGAACTGACTGGAACACTATTCAAATCATTGCTTTCTGACCAGTTCAATCCAAAACTAGAACGACTCATGCGCTTTAGTTTGTTTGTATTAATGACCGGGCAAGCAATGTCTCTGGAGAACCTCAAGCGCTTTGTAACGGACATTGAGTTTCGTAACCAGTTACTCAAGCACGTTGAAAGTTATGTTCCGGCAAACATAGTCCAATTTTTTGGGGCTGACTTTAATGAGCTAAGGACCAAGTATTATAACGAATCGATCGTTCCTATCATCAGTTTAGTTGACGAAATGCAGATGCAGCCTAGTTTGGCAAAATCTGGCGAGCAAAGTGCATCATTGTCTAAACTGATTAACGATAATTTTCTGACAGTATTTTCACTCAATAAAGTGAGCATGGGAGAAAAGGTTGTAAAGACGGTTGCTGGGTTGCTGATCCAGCAAATATTCCTGCTAGCCCAGGCTAAGGCATTCAACGAAAAGATAATTTTGATAGTTGACGAAGTTTCAGTGGTTCAGAACCCGGCACTGGCTAGTATTTTGGCCGAAGCGCGTAAATACAATCTTTTTGTCTTCTTGACACAACAATACTTTGGGCAAATTGAAAAAACATTGCAAGAAGCAATTTTTACAAATGTTTATAATTATTATGTATTTCGTGTTTCCGAAGAAGACGCTCGAGCCATTGAAGGAAACTTGACCATAGAGATTCCGAAGGAAATACTCGAAGCCGAAAAGGCCAAAGGACTTAAACAGTCAGACGTTCGAGTACAAATGTTGACCGCACTCAACTCACGAGAGTGCTTTTTGCGCCTGAGCAGCGATGGGACAATGCTGCCATGTGTTAAAGCAAGAACCCTTGACGCCTCGCCGACATCCAAAGTTGCAGTTGAGTCTCTGAAAGCATACAATAAGCCACAGCAGCTTCCGTCCAAATTTGTTGAAAGCGCGGCTGAGCAAACTAAGCCGTCTGTTGTTGCCGGCATGCCTACTCTCGGTATTGATGCAGAAGATAAAGTTCCGCCACCCATTATCTCGCCAGAAGTTGGTCAACAAATCACAGAAGCCACTGCAGCACAGCCACATCATCTTGCACCGGAACAAGTCGCTGTACCTATTGCTTCGGAAGTGAGTATGGAGATAGAAGCCGAATCGGGCATGACGTCGCCACAGACCGTCACCAATCCTCCGGCACCTGCGTTTGATCTACAAAGTGCAATGACCAATACAACTCCTTCTGGCGTAGGACAAGTTCAAGGACAGTCGCCGCGCGGACTAAATCTACAAGATTTACTGGCAAGCCAATCATCAAGCAGAACAAAGTTAAAACGTAACAAGAAGTAACAGAGGTAGTCATGAACGACCAGCTAGCAAAAGAAATAGTAGACAAAATTATTGGACAGGTTTTTGGCTATCAAAATCCGTATGACCTCGAACAAGTTTTGCAGAAATTTGCGTTTGACGTTCGGTTGCCGCAACAGGTGTTTGATGCCTTCGACAATCAACCAACATGGGCTCAGTCAACTAACCCCACCAGGTTTGTCACTATGGAGCACAGCATGGGCGGTATTAATGGAAAAGAGGATTGGCGGCAAGCAAAACGACCGATAAACAGCATGGACGACATTATGGCTGCTTGGAATGAGATCAATTACATGACAACCGAACGGCAGCTAGATTCGATCAATGTTGCTCAAAGTGACAATGTATATAGTTCAGAAAATGTCTATAGATCTCAAGACATTAACCAATGTAAAAATATAGTGTACTGCGACAGTTTAGCGCAAGGCGGGTGTGAGTACGTTCTAGCCAGCCAAAGGTCAGCTAACTCTACCTTTTGTATTCGCCTAGAAGACAGTGGAAAGTGTGCAAATAGCTTTAGTGTGCAATGGTCGAATAGTATTACGAACTCGTTTTTTATTAGTGATGCCAAAGATCTGCAGGATTGTATGTTTTGTTCTCATGTAACGACCGGGCGGTTTATGATTGCTAATATGCAATTTGAAGAAGCAGAATATATGAAAATTCGAGACATGGTGATTCGCTGGATCTTAACCAGTTAATCTTTTATACTTGATAGCAAATGACCAAACTAACACGTGACGAAGTCTTGAAATTGGCTCGACTGAGCAAATTGGAACTCACCGAAACTGAACTTGACGAGTTTGCTACAGAACTTTCGAGTATTCTCGATTATGTTCAACAACTCCAGGCTGTCGATGTGGAAAGTCTCAAACCAACCAGCCAGGTAACGGGTCTTACGAATGTTACGCGAAAAGACGAGGTCATTGACTATGGCATTTCGCAAGAAGATCTACTAAAAAATGTACCCGAGCGTAAAGAAAACTATATCAAGGTAAAGCGCGTCCTATGAGTGAATGGCCAGCTATCAAAACTATCGTTCAGAACGTCAATAATGGCACAGTGACTGCGCTTGAAAATGTACAAACTGCCCTAAAACAGATTGAATCAAAAAAAGAGTATTGCGCGATTATTAGCACAACCACGGAACGCGCCTTGGTGCGTGCGCAAGCAATTGACGCGAAAGTCGCAAAAACTGGAAATGCTGGTCGCCTTGCCGGGGTTCCCTTCATTGCCAAAGATAACTTTTTAGTTTTTGGTTCTAACACTACAGCAGCAAGCAATATTTTAAAAAATTTCAATGCTCCATACCAAGCGACTGCCATCGAAAAACTCGAAGCAGAAGGTGCTATCTGTGTTGCAAAAGCCAATATGGATGCTTTTGGGCATGGCACCACGACTGAAAAAAGTGACTTCTTTCCGACCCTAAATCCTCATGACAAGTCAAGAGTTCCCGGCGGATCATCCGGCGGGTCTGCAGCTGCGGTGATGTTAGATATAGTTCCTTTTGCTACGGGGACTGACACTGGTGGCTCTTTGCGTATGCCCGCCCATCTCACGGGAGCTGTCGGCTACAAGCCCAGTTATGGGCTCGTTTCAAGGAGCGGTGTTGTTGCAATGGCCAGCAGTACTGACTGCGTTGGTGCCCTCACAAAGAATGTGGACGACCTTGGTTTAGTTCTAGACGTTATGGCCGGCAAGGATCCGTTGGATAGTACAACCATAAATAAAGACGATGCAGGCTATACGAACCTGACCGGCAAGTTAAAAGGCAAGACGGTAGGCGTTATTAAAGAATATATGGACAAGGGCTTAGACGACGCAGTACGGAGACCTATTCAAGCTGCGATTGCTCAGCTCAAAAAATCAGACGTAAACGTTAAAGAGATTAGCCTGCCTAGTATACCTCTGTCCCTGGCGGTTTACTATATTGTTGTGCCTGCAGAAATTAGTAGCAATTTAAGTCGTTACGACGGGCAGCGTTTTGGGTACAGTGACAAAGATGCCGGATCTCTTGACGAAAGCTACACCCATTCACGCAGCATGGGTTTTGGTAGGGAAGCAAAACGACGAATAATGATTGGCACATACGTACTTAGTAGTGGATATTACGACGCGTATTACAACAAGGCTCAAACGGTGCGCACAAAACTTATCAACGAGTTCGAGCATGCATTCAAGTCAGTTGACTTTCTGATTGGTCCAACTGGACCCTCGACAGCATACAAGTTGGGCGAGACAACAGCTGACCCGCTCAAGATGTATCTAGAAGACGTTATGACGGTAGCAGCTAGTCTTGTTGGTATACCAGCAATCGTGATTCCAGTCGGAGAAAAGGAAAAGCTTCCGGTTGGCCTGCAAATAATGGCTGGACAAAAACATGACCGTGAGCTGTTAAATTTCGCCAAAGCTGTCGAAGAGGTTCTGGTATGAGGTTGCGCTTTCTGCCAAGGAAAAAAATAAAACCCGCTCAGTTTCATGAGCAATGGGTCGAACTCCAAAAGTTTTGTGCCAGTCGTGAGACCTGGCCACTGGCGGTCATTACTGCCGACAAGCTACTCGATGAAGCACTAAAGAAAAAACGCGTAAAGGGCAAGTCAATGGGGGAGCGCCTAGTGGAAGCTCAAAAATTATTGAGCGATAACGATGCTGTTTGGTTTGCTCACAATTTATCGAAAAAACTTATTGACGATACTGTCCCGCGTCTTCGGGAAGCAGATGTTAAACGGTCGTTAGTTGGTTTCCGCCAAGCGTTACGTGACTTAGGGGCATTAAAAAATGATTAGCCCTGATATTCGAAAAAAATACCACGTTACCATCGGCATAGAATGTCATGTACAGTTAAAAACAAAAACAAAACTTTTTGCCGGAGTCAGCAATGATGCGCGTGACGCCTCGCCAAATACACTCACGAGCCATATTTGCTTAGGTTTGCCAGGCGCATTACCCGTACTTAACGAGCATGCCGTAGAACTCGCAGTGAGAGCCGCCTTTGCGCTCAACAGCAAACCTCAAACGGTGAGCAAATTTGATCGAAAACATTATTTTTATCCTGATCTGCCCATGGGATACCAGATTACCCAGTTGTATGAACCGATCATATTGGGCGGGTCGGTAAAAATCATGACTGAATCCGGAGAAAGAACTATTGGTATTACGCGGGCTCATCTTGAGGCTGATGCTGGAAAAAACATGCATCCAGATGGTGCTGATTATAGTTTAGTTGATCTGAACCGTGCTGGAACTCCTTTATTAGAGATAGTTTCCGAACCAGACATGCATTCTCCTGCCGAAGCACGCGCTTACGCTGAAGAGTTATATTTGAGAATGAAGTTTGCGGATGTTTCTGATGCCGATCTGTTTCATGGGAATATGCGTTTTGACGTTAATGTTTCAGTTAGCCCCAATAGCCAACTGGGGACAAGAACGGAAACGAAGAACCTAAACTCATTCCGAAGCGTTGAAAGAGCAGCAGAATATGAAATAACACGACAGATTGAACTAGTAGAACAAGGTAAGGCAGTAAACCAAGAAACTCGTGGCTGGAATGAAGCTAAGCAAAAAACTGTCAGTCAACGTGGTAAAGAAGAAGCTCACGATTATAGATATATGCCAGATCCAGACCTGCCCCCTGTCATTTTAGAAAAAAACTATATTCAATCAATACAAAAGACTATGCCAGTCATGCCAGATGAATGGCGCAAGCGATTAGAAACGCTCGGTCTTGACCAAAGCCAAATTCACGTGCTATTGAAGGCGCAGGCTGAGAACGAAATAGCAGGCTATTTGCCAATGCTCGAAAAAGCTCTTGATGAACCTTCGTACGCAAAGCAACTAGCCAATTGGTTAGTTAATCTCGAAATACCACTTGTTGCGAGCGATTTGTCCGCTGACATTATGGACCCGATACATAAACAGCAACTATATAGTGCTGTTTATAAATTACTTACTGCTAATAAGCTTAGCTCTACGAATGCAAAAGCACTTATTTCCCAGCTCCTAATAGCATCATTGCCCGATTCGGTAGAGGATTACGCTAAAACCCAAGGGTTGTTGCAGCTCTCGAATAGCTCAGACCTTGAAAAAATTGTTGAGCACGTATTGAAGGAACACCCTCAGGCAGTTGAAGACATAAAAAATGGCGAAATGAAAGTTTTAGGGTTTCTGGTTGGCCAAGTTATGAAAGCAAGCAAAGGTGCTGCAAACCCTCAAATTGCCCAAACGCTGATAAAAAAACAGCTCTCTTTGTAATAGTGTTAAACTGGTAAGTATGCAAACAAAACCAGTTCGAAAAGCCGTCATTGCTGCTGCTGGATTTGGCACACGCTTTTTGCCGCAAACCAAGGCTATGCCCAAGGAGATGTTGCCGCTTGTAGATAAACCTATCATCCAGTACATAGTTGAGGAATTGGTTGATGCTGGCATCGAGGACATTGTCATTGTTACGGGTTATTCGAAACGTTCAATTGAAGATCATTTTGACAATATGAGCGCTGATTTGCGTAAAAACTTACGTGATGCAGGGAAGATCGAATTGTTGGAAGAAACAAAAAAAATTGCTAATCTTGCTAACTTTGTGTATATCCGTCAAAAAGGTCCATATGGAAATGCCACGCCAATTGCCAACGCGTCTCATCTTATTGGTGATGAACCATTTATTTACACCTTCGCCGATGATTTTATCGTAGCTAGTCCGAGTCGTTTTAAACAAATGATCGAACTCTACAAACAACATGGAACTACGATCTTGTCGTGCATACGGGTTTCTGAAGATAGTGACTATGATCGGTATGGTTTTGTAGACGGACAAACACTTGGACCAGGACTGATTGAAATGAAACAAATTATAGAAAAACCAGGTAAAGCAAACGCTCCTAGCAACTTAGCGAGTGTGTGCGGGTTTTTGCTCACACCAGACATTTTTGAAAATATTGAAAAAACTCGCAAAACGCTGGTGGAGGGACAGGAACTGCAGGTGCAGACTGCTATGCAACAGATGGTAGATGATGGGCACAAGATGATAGCAGCAGAGATTAAAAATGCAAAATTCCATGATGCAGGAAGCAAACTTGAATATTTAAAGACGGTTGTTGATTTTGCATTGCAGCATGATGATATTAAGGAGCCGTTTCTCCAGTATCTACGCACAGTTGTATAGTTTTCAATAAGTAATGCTATACTAAAATCATATGACGGGAGCAGAGCAAACACTGGTTGTTATACTTTCCGGAACCTTAGCAGTATTCCTGATATTAGGAATTGTCGCCACAATCATTTTTATTCAGATACTCAACCATATTAAGAGACTCACTGAAAAGGCAGAATCAATTGCAGACAAGGCCGAGGCGGTAACATCATTCTTCCAGGCATCGGCAGGGCCTGCGGCAATTGCTAAACTGCTTGCAAATATTGCCCAAGCCGTAACCTCAAAGCGCAAAAAATAGGAGTACAAGATGTCTAAAGGAACAACAAAAAAAATTGCAATAGGAGCACTGCTGGCTGGAGCTGCGGGTTACGTCGCGGGTGTACTAACGGCCCCTAAAAGTGGCAAAGAAACACGAGCTGATGTAAAAAAGGCCGCAGGTAATGCTAAAAGTGCTACAGAAAAACAATTAAAGAAAGTATATTCCGAGCTTAGTAGCGCTATCGAAAAAGCACAGAGCAACGCTAGCAAACTAAAAAACTTTGCAAACCAAGACCTCAACCGTGCCATAAAGGGTGCGACAAAAGCCAAAGATAAAGCAAAAAAAATACTTTCCGCAGTGCACGAAGGAGAGGCGGACGACCGTGATCTTCAGCAGTCGATTGATGATGCACTAAAAGCATTGAATCACTTAAAGACATTTGTAAAAAAATAGATGCCCAAAAACAAAAAACCAACTTTCGAGGATCTTGGCAAGATGCTCAATAATATTTACGAAACCGGGTACATTGATCACAACCAAGCCTATAAGTATAGTTTTTTTAAAGGCCTTGCAAGTGGATTTGGAGGTGTTATAGGGGCAACAATAGTCGTTGCGATACTACTCTGGTTGTTGTCGGCGTTCAAACAGGTTCCGTTTGTGGGTCCTTTTGTAGACTCGATCAAGCAAACCGTCCAAGACAAGAATTAACCGTTGTAATTGTTTCTTAAACTCGCAGTAGCGAACAATTTTTTATACAATTAAGTGATAATACGGGGTAACGTATGCCAAGGCAATTGCAGGCTTCTGAATTTGTACACCTGCACAATCACACTCAGTACAGCCTTCTTGATGGGCTTACGAAAATTCCTGAAATGGTTGATTACGTATCTGACCACGGCATGACAGCGATTGCCATGACAGACCACGGAACGCTTTCGGGAGCTGTTGAGTTTTACAAGGCTTCCAAAGCTAAAGGCATAAAGCCAATCATTGGCATGGAAACATACGTTGCGCCCCGTAAGTTCAGTGATAAAGACCCGGCGAAGGACAAAACACCATACCATCTTATTCTTCTCGCAATGAACAAAACTGGTTACGAAAACCTTATGCGACTGAGTACTATAGCAAATCTTGAAGGGTTTTATTACAAGCCGCGTGTTGATCATGACCTGCTTAACAAGTATAACGAGGGAATTATAGTTTTAAGCGGCTGTATTGGTGGTGAGGTTGGCGATAGTTTGCGGAACGATCAATATGAAAAAGCGCGTGACATTGCCACATGGTACAAGTCGGTATTTGGTGACCGATATTACCTTGAAGTTCAGGATCATGGTCACCCAGAGCATAGTAGTGCCTGGGGCGAACAAGTAGCTGTTACTGAGAAAACGTTTAAACTAAGTAATGAGCTTAACATCCCCTGTGTTGTAACATGCGATGCGCACTATTTACGGCATAAAGATCAAGAGGCTCATGAGATTCTACTTTGTGTACAAACAGGAGCTTTCTTGAGTGACGAGAAGCGCATGTCATTAAAGGAATTTGAGCTCCATGTAACCAATCCAAATGATATTATTGCGCGTTGGTCAAAAGAACATCCTGAAGTCATAACAAACACAAAAGCTATCGCAGAACGCTGCGATCTCGAGCTTTCATTGGGAAATATCCTTATACCAAGTTTTGAAGTGCCAAGCAAAGAAACCGAAGAAAGCTATCTGCATAAGCTAGTTTATCGTGGTCTCGCTTGGCGGTACGGTGGCGTTGTAGAAGAGCAAACAACAGGTTTGTCGGTGGCTACGGCAAAAAAAACGTTGTCTAAAGACATCCTTGAGCGTGCTGAATTCGAGCTATCGGTTATTTCCAAGATGGGTTTTAACGGTTACTTTTTAATTATTGCCGATTTTATTAACTGGGGTAAAGACCAGGGCATTGTATTTGGGCCCGGGCGAGGTTCGGCGGCGGGCTCCATTATTGCGTATGCCTTAAAAATTACTGAACTCGACCCAATGCGATATGACTTACTGTTTGAACGGTTTTTAAATCCAGACAGGATTAGCATGCCAGATATAGATATTGACATACAAGACACAAGACGAGACGAGGTAATTCAGTATTGTGTTGAAAAATATGGCACCAATAGAGTGGCAAACATTGTTACGTTTGGTAGGATGGCAGCCCGAAACGCTGTTCGCGACGTTGCTCGTGTGCTCCAGGTTCCGTATGCCGAGGCGGATCGTTTAGCTAAAATGATTCCCCCTCCAGTGCAAGGCAGACACATTCCGCTCAAAACGTCGTTAAAGGAAAATGCTGAGCTAAAAGCAGAGTATAAACAAAATGAGACGGCTCAGCGAGTTTTTGACTTAGCTGTCCAATTAGAAGGAACAATCCGTTCGCATGGTGTCCATGCGGCTGGGGTGGTAATTGCGCCTGATGAAATAGTTAAGTACGCCCCGCTCGAAATGGCGCAAAAGGGTGTTGTTGCGACTCAGTACTCAATGGGACCCGTAGAGGAACTTGGGCTGTTAAAGATGGACTTTTTGGGTCTGAGCAACCTTACTATCATCAAGAACACACTCAGAATCATAAAAAGGGTGTATGGTAAGGACCTCGACATTGATCGAATAGGTCTTGACGATGCCAAAACCTACGCCTTGTTGCAAAAAGGCGATACGACAGGAGTATTCCAGCTTGAGTCCGCAGGCATGAAGCGGTACTTAAAAGACCTTAAGCCAACCGTTTTTGAAGATATTGTGGCAATGGTGGCTTTGTACCGTCCGGGACCTATGCAGTTTATAGATAGCTTTATTAGACGAAAACACGGAGAAGAATCGATCAGTTACTTGCATCCCAAGATGGAAAACGCGCTAAAAAGTACATATGGTGTCTTAGTGTATCAGGAACAGTTTATGCAGATATCCAAGGATCTGGCAGGGTTTACGGGCGGGCAAGCGGATACTTTGCGTAAGGCTGTCGGTAAAAAAATTCTTTCAATGATGCAAAAAATTAAGCCAGAGTTTATTGAAGGAGCCATTCAGCACAGTAAAGCCGATACAAAGCTGATGGAGAAATTTTGGGATCAACTTGAGGAGTTCGCGAACTATTGTTTTAACAAAAGTCACGCCGCATGCTACGCGCTTATTGCCTATCAAACGGCGTACCTTAAGGCACATTATCCTGCTGCCTTCATGGCAGCATTAATGACCAGCGATTTTGACGATACCGATCGTTTGGCGATTGAAATTACGGAATGTAACCACATGGGCATCACGGTGTTGCCTCCAGATGTAAACGAGTCTTTTGTTGAGTTTGGCGTGGTTCCGCAACAAAATCAAATCCGCTTCGGAATGGCAGCTGTTAAAAATGTTGGCTCATCTGCTGTGGAGGAAATATTACGGGCACGAAGTGAGGGAAGGTTTACATCGCTTGAAGACTTTTTTGAGAGAGTTAATGTGCGATTAGTCAATCGAAAAACTGTTGAAAGCTTAATAAAGTCTGGTAGTTTTGACCAGTTTGAAAAGCGAGACATACTTCTAGCGAACATTGATGTTTTGCTGGCATATGGTGCGCGTATTCAAAAGCAGAAAGCACTTGGACAAACCGATATTTTTGGCGAAGACCTTGGAAGCGGTCTTAGCGTCAAAGCTAAAATAACCCTCAATACATCTGTGACCCCTATCCCACAACATGAACAACTACAGTGGGAGCGAGAACTACTAGGCTTATACCTATCACAACACCCACTCGAAGATTATCGTGTGTGGCTATCGGAACAAACAATCCCGCTAAACAGTTTGGACTCTTCAATGCAAGATAAGATCGCAATAGTAGGAGGTGTTATCGCGGCATCAAGAGAAATAATAACTAAAAAAGGTCAAAAAATGGCCTTTGTCCGACTTGCTGACGAATCTCACGAGCTCGAACTCGTGCTTTTCCCGTCTGTTTACGAAAGTTCACTTGATTTATGGCAAAAAGACCGTGTAGTAGCGGTGACGGGTAAGATTGATGCACTAGATCGTGACGGAAACCCTGGAGAACTAAAAATTATTGTGAATTCTGCTCGAGAAATTACGCATAGCGAGGCAAAGAGTTATGCACCGAGCGGCAAAACAATGAAACTGCTTAAAACGAGTTCAAAGTCAAAAAAAACAACCGATAAACCCTCGAACATGAAGAGTGCTGGTGACAAGTTGTATGTTCGTATGGAGGATAGCAACAACCTTGTGCAATTGGAAAAACTAAAAAAACTAATAGACCAGCATCAAGGCAAAAATGAAGTTATTCTTGTTCTAGGAACTCCAGAATCTCGTCAAGCCATGCGGCTGCCAAGTCGAGTTACTATTTCTGCAGAGTTCACTAGTCTTTTAGAAGAGTTACTCGGTGCCGATCACGTGCAGGTTGCGTAATACTGACTCAGTTACAAAATTACGCCTGCCGTACGACTCACTACAAAACACAACCAAAGAAAACTAAGAATTGTAACATCCAAAATACTGTGTTGCAGCACATAACGCTCTCCACGAACGATTAGCCGGTGCAAGGAACGGCTATGTTTGCCAAGCAAATATGCGCCGCTCAATAAGGCAAGGGCACTCATTATGCTTGCAAGCCAAGGTATAGCTCCTTTAGTTATTACTTCGAGACGGCTTATTTTTTTGGGCTCCACTGGTGTTGCGGTAGACGAAGTAGAATTTGAGCTAAGCTTTGGCGCTGGAAGTTCTATGCTCACTTTCTGGGTGTCGCTTGAAACGGTGAGTGTTTGTTCTCGTTTTGCACCATCTATCTCTGCGGTTGCAGTATGTTCCCCTTGTTCTACATCTTTGAACAGTGCAACCCCATCGTTATCGGTCACCGCCTCGCGTGGTGCGGAATGAAGAGTAACCTTGATGCCTCGTACTGGTTTATTGTTTTCATCAAGAACCGTCACCTCAACATCGCGTGTCGTTTTTGGTGCTTCTGGAGTCGTGGTAACTGTTGTTTGTTTCGGCGTCGTTTTTGCTACAGCAGGTGCTGGAGCTGGAGTAGGCGCGCTGAGCGGTGTTGCATACATGGCTACGACAATTGTTTGCTCACCATTATTGTTATAATTTGAAGCATTGGTGTATCCAAATCCCACTTCAGTATAATCTTTGTTAAGCATATTTTCGCGGTGTGAGGTACTATTCATCCAGCCTGTGTTGATCGTTTCGCTGCTTGTAGCAAAGCCGTATGCCAGGTTCTCGCCAGCACGACTATAGCTATAGCCTGCATTTGAAATAAAAATCCATGGAGGGTTTCCCTCAGGAGTATTATGTGACCAGTAGTTTCTGGCAGCCATATCGTTGGCTTTTGCTTGAGCAGCTGCAGATAGCTTTTCATTTAATGTCAAACTTCCGGCTCCATTCTGTGCTCGTTGTTGATTGGTTGCGGTTAAAAGAGCTCCGCCACTCATTTCTACAGAATAAGCTAAAACGCCCTTGTTTCCAGTTGGCTTCCACAAAAAACTAATTAGTAATCCTGTCACAAGAAAAACAGTCAGAGGAACGTAAGGGAGATAAACTTTTAGAAAGTGGCTGCTTCTTTTTTGATGTTGGCCATGTCGTTTTGTGTGGTGCCTGTTGCGCGAGACCGTTGGCATATGATCCAATTCTAACTCATGCGAGAATGAAACGCTAATGCTATATAACAAATCTGAAATGATACAACGCAATTGCCGCAGCTTGCGTGACGTTAAGGGACTCCTTACTACCTAATATTGGAATTTCAACTACATCATCGCAAGAAGAAAGTAGTTTTTCATCTATTCCTTCGACTTCGCGCCCGAGTAATAGTGCGACATCTTTATTAGTACTAAAGTCAGGCAGTTTTTTACTGTTTTTGTGCTGTTCGAGTGCAATGAGCTGATACCGTTTTTTTAGTTTACGTATAAGAGCGTTAACATCATCTTCAACACACAAGTTTACTGTACGCTCTGCGCCCAGAGCAGTTTTGGCAATCTTTGCTGTAGTATTTTGGATTTGGTGTGGGAGACGTGGGTCATTAGACACTCTCGGAAAAGGAGTATACCCCGTAAAATAGATTGCCGAGACTCCCATACAGTCTGCTGTTCGTAAAAGCGCGCCTACATTGTGGGCACTTCTTATGTCGTGTGCAATAATAACTATTTTTCGCATATCTGCATTGTAATCCAGTCGTGCATAAAAAAGCACAAGCATTTATACTATATGCATGAGTCAAAACGCTCGTGCCGACGAAGAACAATCAACCCAGCGACGTGCTCGGATTCTTGGTCTTGATTATACTGACACATCCCAACCAGGCGATAAAACACTGTATAAAGACCTCATTCCGACCCAGGAGATGTACTCTAAGCGTGTTATTCCACTGTATTACGCAGAACACGCAATTAACTTTGGCATTACTAATACCACATCTCAACAGACCCTACGCCAGTTAAAACAGCAGTTTCTTGATCAAAAAGTAGACTTTAGTTTGGTCTCAGACGCGGGTTTCCGAGAGTATATGGCTTTGTATGATCCACCAAAAAAAATTATTTACCAAGACATCACAATTGGTGCTGCAGATCAAGAATCGTTGATTCAAAAAGTTTCAGCGACACTAGACCAGGTTCGAGCTGATGATATGCTTGCCTACTTAACCCAGCAAGCACACAAGTTAAGCGCCTCGGACATTCATGTTGAAAATCAACCTAACTTTGTAAGAATTCGCTTTCGTATAGATGGCGTACTACACCCAGTCGCACAAATTAGTCGTGAACGAAGCAGGATGCTTATCTCAGCCATTGCTAGCGCTGCAAACGTCTCAACAAGCGCCGATGAGGCTCAGCAAGGTCATATCGCACAAAAGATTAAGATGGCTGACGGGGAAATGGTTGATGTAAACCTACGCGTAGAAACCGTACCCGCTATTAATGGCATGGACATTGTTATGCGCTTATTTAATATGGAAAGCAAAATGTACAACCTGGATCGACTTGGTCTGTCTGCCGCCGAACGAGCGGTTCTTGAAGGAATTATTCAAAAACCAAGCGGGCTTGTACTAGCAGTTGGACCGACCGGCTCAGGTAAAACAACGACACTGTACTCCGTCCTCAACTCTCTTAATAATGATGAACGAAAAATAATCACAATTGAAGATCCTGTAGAGTATCAGTTTAGTGGGATAACACAGGTTTCGGTCACCTCCAAAAATAGCGAGCAAGCAAAGTTTGCTGAAAAGCTGCGTGCGGTACTTCGCCTTGACCCTGACATTGTGATGCTTGGAGAAATACGAGACATGGATACTGCAAAAACAGCTATGCAAGCCTCATTAACAGGTCATTTAGTGCTATCAACCTTTCACGCGAGTTCTGCGTCTGCGGCGCTTACACGTATGATGGATGTCATAGGAGAAAACCCACTGTTTGTGTCAGCAATACGCCTGGTTATGGCACAGCGCTTAGTGCGGCGCCTTGATGATGCCACCAAGATACCCTACGCACCTGACCCAGCAATCCTGAGTCGATTGCAAAAAATAGTCGACTCTCTGCCTGCTAGTGTACAAAAACCAAACCTCACTGGTCTTCAGCTATACAAACCTGGTAAGTCAGAAGAAAATCCTTTTGGCTACAAAGGACAATTGGCTTTGAGAGAACAACTGGTCATGACTGATAGATTGCGCTCAATGATGCAAGAAAAACGAACAGATGTTAGTACGCAACATATTGAACAAGCAGCGATAGAAGGCGGCATGCTGACAATGCTTCACAACGCACTCTTCAAACTAATTAGTGGACAAACCACCGTAGAAGAAGTCTTCCGAGTTCTTGGCTAAATATCGGGACTAAACAATAGTTTTTGCAATAGTTGGGACGAGCCGTTCGTCTAGCACGCTGGGAATAATATTCTCGGGCGATGGATGGTCAACGAGGTCGGCAATTATTTTGGCAACTGCTACTTTGTGGGCATCTGTAATTTTTGTCACGTTATTGTCTAGGGCACCTCGAAATATTCCTGGAAACGCCAATGCGTTGTTGACTTGATTGGGAAAGTCGCTTCTGCCAGTTGCCATGACAGCAACACCTGCTTCTTTTGCTTCTTCTGGCATAATTTCAGGTATTGGGTTTGCCATAGCAAAGATGATTGGGTCTTTTGCCATTGTTTTCACCATCTCTATAGATAATAATCCAGCTTTAGATACGCCAATGAATACATCAGCACCTTGTAACGCGATGTTTAGGTCGCCTGAAACATTCTTTTTGTTGGTAAACTCGAGCAGTTTTCGTTTTTCTTCATTTAGATCTGTGCGATGTGCACTGATGATACCTCTGCTGTCAACAGCAAGTATACTTGGGCTGGAATAATGACTCAGTAGCTTCATTATTGCTACGCCTGCAGCACCGGCTCCAACGCATACAATACGACAATCTGATAAAGTTTTTCCTGTAATTTTCATGGCGTTAATAAGCGCTGCTAATACTACAATTGCCGTGCCATGCTGGTCGTCATGAAACACGGGAATGGATAGTTGTTTTTTGAGTCGCTCTTCTACCTCAAAGCATATTGGTGCCGCAATGTCTTCAAGATTGATGCCACCGAAGCTCGGTGCTATGGCGGTAACTGCGTTGACGATTTCATCGGCTGTATGGACGTTCAGCACTATTGGTACGGCGTCAACATGAGCAAAGTGTTTGAATAACATTGCCTTGCCTTCCATAACCGGTAATGCCCCGTTTGGTCCAATATTACCCAGGCCCAAAACAGCAGAGCCATCACTTATTACTGCAACGTTATTGTTGAGCCATGTGTACTCACGCGTTTTCTCAGGATGTTTGGCGACGTAACTGCTAACTGCACCAACACCTGGCGTGTAGTGAATGCTGAGTTTATCTTTGGAATCAAGGTTATCTTTCAAGGAAATTGCAATTTTACCGTGTAGTTCTTTGTGTTGTTGCAAAGCTAATTTAGCGTAATCCATAGTGACATAATATAGCTTTTCGAGCTGCGAGTATATTTCATTCTCACAACAGATGTGATATACTTGAATTCAAGCCAAAAATAGTGTAAGGTTTATTGATTATGCAATCTATTGTTCAGAAAATTGAAGCCAAGTACAAAAAGCACGCGGTAGTTGACGTTATGCCAGGTGATACAGTTCGTGTTCACCAAAAAATTCAGGAAGGTAATAAAAGCCGTATCCAGGTGTTTGAGGGCATTGTTATTCGTGTTAGCCGTAAACAAAGCCTAACTGCTACAGTCACAGTACGCAGAATCGCTAGCGGTATCGGAGTAGAAAAGACATACCTCCTGCACTCACCGCTTGTTACTAAAATTGAAGTCACAAAACGTAGTAAGGTGCGCCGAAACTACCTCACGTACATGCGAGAACGTACCGGTAAATCAGCACGATTGAGCGGAGTAGAGTTTAACAAGAAGGCTGTTAACGAATTACCGCCAGACGAAGCCGCTGAAGCTGCCGAGAAAGAAGCTAAAGAAGCCGCCGCAAAGCAGCACGAAGCAGAAGCTGCAAAGAAAGCCGAAGAAGAGGCTAAGAACGACGCAAAAGTTGAAGCTGCGCTTGCACAGCACGACGAACCTGCAAAATAATTCAATCTGAAATTACAACTTAAATCACCTGAGATGAGGTGATTTTTGTTATTATTACAGCATGATTCTCGGGGTTGATGAAGCGGGCAGAGGTTCTTGGGCTGGTCCACTTGTTGCAGGAGCGGTTATTCTGGAAGAGTCCATTGCCGGTTTAGCAGACTCAAAAGTGTTAACGAAGAAGAAAAGGGCAGACTTGAGTCGTCAAATTTGGGAAAAAGCGCGCGCAGTTAGTCTTGGCTGGGTAACGAATAAAGAAATTGATACGCTTGGCTTGACGGAGGCTGTTAGGCTGGCTATGTACCGCGCCGTGGAAGGCATACAACAATACGAGGATCTCATAGTTGACGGGTCTTATAACTTTCTTTCGGGTTTACGTAATTCTCGAGCAGTGGTTCGTGCGGACCAAAGTGTACCTGCGGTGAGCGCAGCAAGTATTGTAGCGAAAGTGGCACGAGATCATTACATGGCCCAAAAAGATCTTCAGTTTCCTGGGTATGGATTTTTTAAGCATGTTGGCTATGGCACGGCAGCTCACCGTGAAGCGCTTCGCGCTCTTGGTCCGTGTGAGATTCATCGGAAAAGCTACAAGCCAGTTAAGGCCCTGGTGCGGTAGCGTAATGAATTCTGGACAGGAAGCGGAAGATAAAGTAGCAAAACACCTTTCCGGTCTTGGTTGGCGTGTTGTGGCTCGGAACTGGAAAACTCCTCGCTGCGAGATAGACATAGTTGCGAGGCGCGGTGATCAGATATATTTTGTAGAAGTAAAGTATCGAAAGACGGACACGCAAGGATCGGGTCTAGAGTACATCACGCGTTCAAAACTTCAACAGATGACCCTCGCAGCGGAAACATGGGTACATGAGCATAATTGGGAAGGTGGTTATCAACTTGCTGCCGTTGAGGTTTCTGGTAGCGACTTTCGTGTAGGAGAGTTAGTTACTGATTTTTAAAGAAAGCGTGGACAAGCTTTTCGTCTCGTTCTCGCCAGGCTGCCTGCCACTCGATTGTCTCGATGCCTTGGTTAATACTTCGCTCAAAAGCTGGAGACATATGCTTGTCAAAAAAATTCCTAAATGTTGGCAAAAATTTTGCATCACTAAATGCCCGTCCTGCATATATGGGAAAACGATAAAATGACAAGTCATTACCAAGATTCTTTTCTAGCCATCTCCAGTTTTTCACCATCCACTCCCATGTCGCCTGTCGTGCATGTCTGTTGGCAAAACTATAAACCAACCAATACGCAACATCTTGCAAGCGCACGTGGTCACTGCGTATCATTTCCAAAGCTTTTTGGATAAGCTCAGGATCTTCAAAACCGCAAATAGCAGAACAAAGGTTGAGACGTTCTTCGCTAAACTTTGAATCATTATGCATTTGAACAAGTTTATTAAAGGTTAATGCGCCTCCGTGTCTGGCTGCCGTGCCATACACCACGCCTCTCATGTCTGGGTCAATACCTCCACTTCGTAAGGTTGTTGGCATATTTGCAGTTCTGAGCTCAACACCGAGATCGTCCGGTTCGTGCATGGATTTAAAAAGGCGAAGTGCTTTTTCGACAACTTCCTTTTCGTCGGCAAGCGCTGCCATGCCCAGGATTGTGGGTCGCAGTAAGCGATCAAAGTGAGACTCATGTGGCTTAGGCTTCCATCCCAGTCGTTTTCGTTGACTATGGACAAGCTTTCGCACGAAATGTTTCATATTCTCACGGATTTCGTCGTTGTTCATGACGTGACGAACGCTAGAAAGATTGGTGGCAATTACATCCCAGACGGCGTTATCGTCCTCATTTTCAAACGATGCGAGTAAATGTAGTGCTTCAGCAGTGTCGTTCTTCCCGGCTTTGGCAGCTTCAAATACATCAGACAAGATACCAAGCCGATCCAGAGGTTCGAGGTGCCCACGCTTGATTTGACTAGCCAAGCCTTCAAGATGAGTCGCGTTATAGCTAACCCGATAAAAACCACTCTGACCCTGATTGAGTTTAAGGTGTGAGGTTTGTTTTAGCTGAATGCTTGCAGTTTTTTCATCCAACACTTCGGGCAACACGTCTTCGTGTGATAGTAGGGCAATTGGCCATGTTGTGTGTTTGACCTTCGCCTTTGAATTAAGCATAAAACGCTCTTGGGAAAGCGAGACAGTGTCCTCGTCAACAGTCGCTGTAAGCAATGGGAACCCGCTTTGTGTTGTCCACTTATGCATAAAATCAGTCACTGGCTTGCCAGAAGTTTCTTCTAGCGCTTGCCATAGATCAACTGTGTCTGTGTTTTTGTATGCGTGCTTCTTCAGGTAATAGCGTAGTCCTTGTTGAAACGCTTTGGCGCCAAGATATTCATGAAGCATATGAATAGCACTACTGCCTTTACTGTAACTAATAGCGTCAAAAATCGTTCTAATTTCATCCGGGTGATGTATTGGTACTTCTATGGCGTGGGTGTGCTCGAGTGCGTCAAGCTTAAGTCCTTGTTGCTGTTCGTCGACTACAAACTGAGTCCACATTTTCCAACTGGGGTGCAAATTATCGACAGCCAGATACTCTATCCAACTTGCAAATCCCTCGTTCAGCCAAAGATCAGTCCACCACTTCATTGTCACTAAATTACCAAACCACTGGTGAGCCAGCTCATGCGCGACCACTAAAGCTACAAACTGTTTGCTTGCAAGGCTCGTGTTGTCTGGGTCAACCAACATTGCATGTTCACGGTAGGTTATGCACCCCCAGTTTTCCATTGCTCCACTGGCAAAATCAGGCAAGGCTAACATATCGCACTTTTCTAACGGGTACTTTATACCGAAATAGTCGTTATAAAACTCGAGTACAGACACCGCTGTTTCAAGGGCGAACTTGGTATGAACAACGTTATCTGGCGTTGCATAGGTGCGTACGACGACTCCATCTTTTGTTTTTGCTTCCAAAAAGTCCATCTCACCATACACGAATGCAAGTAAGTAAGTACTCATATGCGGCGTTCGTTCAAACGTAGTTTCGAGTGAATCGTCAATAACTTTCTGTGATTTAACAGGCGTATTTGAAACTACAGCTTCACCGACTGGGGTCGTCAATGTTAAATCAAATGTTGCTTTAGCTTCTGGTTCGTCAACACATGGGAAAACTTCACGAGCGTGGTGGCTCTCAAACTGTGTTCCAATTAAGATCTTTTCCTTACCTTCGTGTGTAAAGTAACAAGGATACATGCCATTCATGGCTTTTGTAATAACGCCATTGAATTCAAGACTAATGGTATAGCTGCCCGGGTACATCATGTGCTCGCTGTGCAAACGGATTTCATCAAAAGCGGTATGTGGGTTCGTGCGGTGCACGACCACCTCTTTATCGCCTGTCTTTGTGTGATGTATAAGATGAACCTTTGTGACCACTAAATCCTTTTGGTGTAATGTTATGCGTTGGCTTGGCCGGCCGACTTTTCGCCCACTTATAACAACTGTACCTTTAAACTTCATTGCATCACGGTCAGGTGCTAGGTTCAAAATATAATGCTGCGGTTGGAACTGGTCATAGAGTCTTCGCACATTCTTCATTCATTAAATTCTAGCATGGGTACGTAACTGAAAACGGCGTATTGTGCACAACACAGAGTATGGTATACTTGTTTTAGTAGATCCGACCAATTGGCCGGATTTTTTCATAAACTGACACACAAGGAGTAACGATGGAACTAGATATGAAAGGTCTCGCAATGGCTGTTAAGACCATTGCTGAAGAGAAAAATTTGCCTGAAGCAACAGTACAAGAAATTGTCGAACAAGCGCTTGCCGCAGCTTATAAACGGGATTATGGTGATCGCGAACAAGAAGTTCGTGTAACGATGAACCTTAACAATGGCGAGGTCGATGCCTACATTAGCAAAGAAATTGTTGAACGTGTTGGCGACCCACATTTTGAGATAGAGCTGGGAGAGGCGCAAACTATTCGAAAAAATGCCAAGATTGGTGAAGAGGTAGAAATCCATCAAAAAGTTGAAAACTTTGGACGTGTTGCAGCACAAACAGCTAAGCAAGTAATCTTGCAGCGACTCCGCGAAGCAGAGCGCGAAATTGTTATGGCTGAATATGACGATAAAATCGGGACCATCATCAATGGTATTGTTTCTCGCGTCGAGGGAATGATTGTGCGCATTGACCTTGGAAAAGCACAGGGTATTATGCCAAAAAGTGAGCAGATTCAGGGTGAACGATATTATCCAGGACAACGTCTGAAAGTGTTTTTGAAAGATGTTGAACGAGGTATGCGTGGTCCACAATTAGTTGTCAGTCGCGGTAGCGCCGACTTTATTGAAGATTTATTCCGTGCCGAAGTCCCCGAAATGGAGAGCGGCGCGGTTGAGATCAAGACTATCGCCCGCGAAGCAGGAGTTCGATCTAAAATTGCAGTCGCAAGTAGCGTACCTGGTGTTGATCCAGTTGGTACATTTGTAGGCGGTCATGGAACTCGCGTAAACGCCGTTATGGGTGAAGTTGGCGAACAGGAAAAAATAGATATTGTTGTTTGGGATGAAGATGTGAAGAAGTTTATTGTTAATGCGCTCAGTCCAACCAAGGTCAGCAAAGTAACAATTAACGAAACAGAAAAGAAAGCCGAGGTTTTAGTACCAGAAGACCAACAGAGTATTGCCATTGGTAAGGCCGGCCAAAATGTACGCCTTGCAAGTAAGCTTACTGGGTACGACATTGATATTGCTCCAGAAAAAACCGAAAGCAGCGTCACAAAAGCAAAACCCGAAACAGTAAAGCCTGCGGTTCCAAAACTGAAAAAGAAAGAGCAGCTTGAGAGCAGCCTTCTTGAAGCGATTGAAGAGCACGGCGAATAGAAAGTCACATTCCTAAAAAAGAGCTCAACAGAAACTCCAAAAGTAAAACTAGCACTCTTGCATGACGAGTGCTAGTTTGCTACTATTGTTTCAGTATGCAAAACTCACCAGACTTCCAAGAATTTTTGAACCACCTAACGGACAATGCACTCCAGAGTCTAAAACATGCCGACGCTATCGCTCGAAGTTTTAGCAGTGCTTATATTGGCACTGAACATTTGCTCTTAGGGGTGCTTGCGCAAGACACTAGCATGGGTGCAAAGCTTCTTGAAGATGTCGGGGTAACGCTCGACCGAGCTAGATTGGCTCTAAATCTTACTCCAAAAACAATGGTGATTAATATGGGCGCAAAAGGTTTGAGTGAAACTGCCAAGCTAACCTTAAAGATGGCATATGACATTGCTCAGGACTATTCACAGGACTACTGTGGAACCGAGCACATTCTTTACAGTATTCTTACTCAAAAAAACGCCCGTGCAACAATTTTGCTTCGTGATATGAATATTGATGTTGATAACTTAATGGGTCAGTTAGAGCAGTTTCTTAATAAACAGCAAAGCTCAGCAGGTAGTGCAGGAACACGTCGCAAAGGTAAAAAGGGTCGTAAAACAGCCCTAGATTTCTTTGGAACGGATCTGACAGCCCAAGCCCGTGACAACAAATTGGATCCTGTTGTCGGGCGAGAAAATCAAATACGCCGGGTTATTACAATCCTTAATCGCCGTACTAAAAACAACCCAGTGCTTATTGGTGAACCTGGAGTGGGAAAAACCGCTATTGTTGAGGGCTTGGCCCAGAGAATCATTGCAGAAGACGTCCCGGATAGCCTGTTAGATAAAAGAATCGTGATGCTTGATCTTGCTGGCATGATTGCAGGTACCAAATACAGAGGTGAGTTCGAAGAACGGTTAAAAAAAGTAATGGCCGAACTTGAAAATGATAAGTCAACAATTGTATTTATTGACGAGTTGCACTTGTTAGTCGGAGCTGGTGCTGCTGAGGGCGCAATGGATGCTGGCAATATTCTAAAACCAGCACTGGCGCGCGGCAAAATTCAGGTGATTGGTGCGACTACAACTGATGAGTATACAAAGCATATTGAAAAAGATGCAGCTCTTGAAAGACGATTCCAGCCTATCCAGGTGCCTGAAGCGACAAACACGGAAACTCTAGCGATCCTTAAGGGCTTAAAAAAGCATTATGAGGAATTTCACAATGTATCAATTAGCAACGAGGTAATTGAGGACACTGTTCGATTAAGCGATCGTTATATTAGTGATCGATTCATGCCTGATAAAGCCATAGATTTACTTGACGAAACTGCGGCTCACCTACGCGTAGACAAGGGTAGGACATCACCGGAGGTCAGGTCATTACAAAAGGAACTTAAGCTTGTTCAGTCAAAAATTGACGAGGCAGTCGACAGTGAAGATTATGAACAAGCTGCAAAGTTTAAAACACGTGCAAGTCAAATCGAAAAGGATCTTAAAAAGTTACACATCACGGGTAAATCCTCCCCCGCCTTAGTAATGACCAGCGACGATATTGCTGAGGTCGTAGCCAGGTGGACGGGTGTTCCGGTGCAAAAAGTTATCCGATCGGAAGCAAAGTACTTGCTAAGCCTTGAAAAAACATTAGGCAAGCATGTGATTGGTCAAGATGAAGCTGTCGAAGCGGTGGCTAAAGCGATCAGACGTAATCGTTCAGGCGTAAGCAGCGAGCAACGGCCGATAGGATCTTTTGTGTTCCTTGGACCAACTGGCGTTGGAAAGACCGAGCTCGCTCGAGTCCTTGCTAAGGAGTTTTTCGGCAACAAAGACGCCATGATTAAGATCGACATGAGTGAGTTTAGCGAGCGCCACACTGCTTCTCGCCTTGTGGGTGCACCTGCGGGATATGTAGGGTACGAAGAAGGTGGACAGCTGACTGATAAAATCCGTAGACAACCCTATAGTCTGGTGCTGTTTGATGAAATTGAAAAAGCTCACCCAGAAATTTTCAACATGTTGCTACAAATTCTTGAAGATGGAGTACTAACAGACGCCAAAGGGCGTAGCGTTGACTTCAGTAACACAATTATCATCATGACCAGCAACATAGGGGCGGATAAGCTCCAGAAAGAAGCGAGCCTAGGATTCCAGGCTAAAAGTTCCGCTGATGAGCGAGACTTAGACAGTTTACATGCGCGAAACAAAGACAAGGTCCAGGATGAACTGAAAAAAATGCTGCGCCCTGAACTGTTGAACCGGATTGATAAGATCTTGGTGTTCCGCGCGCTAACGAAGAAAGATGTCATGAAGATTCTAGACTTGCAACTTGAAGAGCTCCGCCAAAGACTTACCCGCCACGGTTTAGGCTTGAGCGTTACTGCTGCTGCAAAAAAACAGCTTTTAGAGGCAGGGTATGACTCGCATAATGGTGTGAGACCTTTGCGTAGGCTTTTACAAGATACTATTGAAGACCAGGTAGCGCATGGGTTGTTGGATAGTGCGTACACCAAAGGCGACATCATTGACGTAACATACAAGAACAAAGATTACAGCTATACTGTTTCACAGGAATAATGCTTACGAAAATAGCGTATACTAAAGTTCGTGACAATGAGTAAAACAAAAAAGGTTGTAACAACGACCATAATTACATTGGTTTTAGCTACGCCAGTGGCGTATACCGTTGTTCGTTATCAAGCCATTCTTGACTGGTGGGCGCTTAGGAACTACCAAGCACCCAGCGCAATCGCAAAGTTAGCAAACGACACAACTATGGTAGATTCGGCGCGCAGGGTCTTTTATATAAATCGTCCGCAGTTACAGGATAAGGCCAGCTTCTACGGCAGTTGTACTGAGAATGAAAAAACAGCCGTCCTTGGTTGCTATATAGACGATAAAGGCATTTTTATCCTGGATGTAACGGACGAGCGCTTACACGGTGTTGAAGAAGTAACGGCTGCACATGAGATGCTGCATGCCGCTTACGACCGCATGGGAGCAGACGAAAAGCAGCGCATCTCAGCATTACTGAACAATGCGTACCAAGAGCTTAATAACACTGAAGTTACTGAAAAAATTAATCTGTACAAACAAGCAAACGCAGATATCACAAATGAATTACATTCTATACTGGGTACGGAAGTAGCCAATTTACCTGCGGAGCTCGAGGCACATTACAGGCTGTATTTTTCTGACAGACGAAAGATTGTTAACTATTCGAATGGCTATAAAGCCGAATTCACTTCCAGAAAAGCACGGCTGGAAGCATTAACCCTTAGGTTAAGCGATCTCGAAAAAGATATCGCGTCAAACAATGCAGAACTAGATAAACGAATCGTCGAGATTGATGCCGAAGAACAACGGGTCATTGCTTTACGAAGTGCTAATCACGTTGACGAGTATAACGCAGCAGTGCCTGGCTACAACGCGATGATCCAGTCATACAATAACCTAGTTAATAAAACGAGAAACTTGGTAAACACCTATAAAACAGTACTTAACGAAAGAAACGCCGTCGCCGAGGAAGCGCAAGCTCTCGTTAAGGCGCTAGATAATCGAATCTCTACCAAAGATACTAAATAGTTTAGCGATTTGTTACACTTGATTTTACAATGGCGAAACCAAGTGTAAATTTTGTTTGTACTAATTGTGGTGCGACCTCAGGTAGCTGGGCAGGGAAATGTTATCAGTGTGGTGAATGGAACACTCTTGAAGAACAGGCAGAAATTGTTACAAGTCTAAAAGGGAATAGAGGGCATACTATACAGCCTACACCCTTGGCACAGGTTACACGCGTAAGTCCTGAAAAGAGGCTCACCACTAAAATTTTAGAAGTAGACGATGTGCTTGGCGGTGGTTTTGTCCCTGGGAGTGTTACGTTGATTGCAGGGCAACCAGGAATTGGTAAAAGCACGCTGCTATTACAGATTGCCGATGCGCTCGGGCAAAACAATAGTGTACTCTACTGTAGCGGCGAAGAATCGACGCACCAAGTGGGACTTCGCGCCCGACGGCTCAATGCAACAAGCAAAGGTCTTGCGCTGGCCAGCTCAGTCAACGCAGAAGATATTGCAACCAGTATTGCCAGTAAAAACTATAACCTTGTTGTAGTAGACTCGATCCAAACCCTGCAAACTAGTGTAGTCAGCTCTGCACCGGGAACAATTAGCCAGATCACAAATAGCACACATCTCATAAGTGAAGCTGCGAAAGCCAGCAATACAGCGATAGTTATAGTTGGGCACGTCACAAAAGAAGGCTCTATAGCCGGTCCAAAAGTTCTTGAACATGTCGTAGACGTTGTATTACAACTGGAGGGTGACCGCTACGGTGGCTTTAAATTACTCCGAAGCGTAAAAAACCGTTATGGCTCAACAAACGAGGCTGGGATCTTTGAAATGCGAGACAGCGGCCTGCAGCCCGTAGACAATCCCTCGGCCGCGCTTTTATCAGAAAGACAGGTTAATGATGGTTCAATTGTACTTGCGACCCTGGAGGGCACTCGACCAGTTCTGGTTGAGGTCCAGGCCTTAGTGAATAAAACAAGCTACGGCTATCCTAAGCGCGCTGCGAGTGGAATTGATCTTAATCGAGTGAATTTACTTGTCGCCATGCTAGAGCGTCGCACGAAGCTCTCTTTAGCTGAACAAGACATATACGTGAATATTGTCGGGGGCATAAAAATAAGCGAACCTGCGGCTGACCTGGCTATTTGTATGGCTATAGCAAGTGCCAGCAAAGGTATGCAACTGAAAAAGGATGCTGTCGTATTTGGTGAGGTTGGGTTATCAGGTGAAGTGCGCCACGTACCATTTGTAGACAAGCGAATCGCTGAAGCAAGGAAGCTTGGTTTTAAACTAGTGATTGGGCCTAAAAGTAGAGACGCAAAATCCAACAGTATGCTATCTGCGGTTAAAGATGTCCGTTCAGCGTTGAATACTTTCTTAGAAGTTTAAGGACCAGAAACGGTCACTTGATTGTCTGCACTATCTTTAGCATACGCACCCGATATATTAGATACAGTATAGCCACTAGCATTAGGGCAACCGCTCGCAGCTGCTAATGCGCTACAGATAGCACTATTAGGTGAAGTGTACACAGTAATTGTTCCTGTACCTCCAGAAGACCATGTGAACTTATACTTACTACCACCCGTAGGAGTTGCTGTTACCGTGAAAGGCGCAGAACTGACTGTAACCGCTTCCAGTGTTACGTTATCGCTTGTTGCATCGTAGAGCACGCTGTCAATAACCTGCGCGCTCAGAGCTTTTGATCCAGTGAAATCAGGTGTATAGGTGAAGGCGGCAAGTCCTGAACCGGCACCGTCAATATTAAAGCTACGAATTGTTTGTCCATCTAGGATATAGTTAACTGTTCCTCTAAACTTATCGCTATTAATTGGGTGAGTTCCTTGAGAAACGTCTACAGACAGGTCATAGCTCGATCCATTAGCTACAGCACGCAGGGAAATGCCTGGTTTGCTGTCTTCACACTTGTGGATGTCATCCTTGTCTCCATTGCCATTACCACCGGCAACAAATCGATCAACCGAAAATGTATTGGCCGCGGTGTCTTTATTCTCTTCACGCGCCAGTGCTGGCGTACAGTCAGTTGCAATTTTATTAGAAACTTTGTCTATCGTCTTAGCGCTATTGTCGGCTTTGCGATCGTTCTTGTACCAACCCGGTACTAAGTCAGTTGCAGGACTTGGTTCGACAGATCCAATACCGACATGACTTCGTACAACATAGGCTGCTTCAGTGCGCACTCCTGCTGGTTTTTCGCGGTCAAACGCCGGAATGTTGTCGTGCGCTTTGTTCATCCATCCTTGCCAGATAGGCTGTGTCATTGCTTCCATTGTGCCGCTCATAACTTTTTGTCTGGTGTGGTACCCAACCCAAACTCCAGCTGCATACTGCGGCGAGAAGCCCATCATCCAGCCGTCTTTGTTGTCGTTGGTTGTTCCAGTTTTCATAGCAAACTTCCAGTTTTTGTAACGGTGCGGCTTGCGGCCTGCAGGGAAGTAGCTAGCATTTGGATCACTCAACATATCTGACACAATATAAGCAGTGTCTGCACGCACCGCTTGTTCACCTTTCGTTGGCTTCCACTGGTCAACGGTCTTGCTACCTGAATCGGTTATTTTTAGAATATAAGTTTGTGGTATGTTGGCACCGTTGCGCGAAAGCGTGCCGTAGGCATGTACATGCTCGTCGAGGTGTAGAAATGCTCCGTCACCAATGGCAGACGACGCATAGCATGGACCTTCTTTGGTGTTTTTCTCGTCTTCGTAACACTTATAACCACTTTTAAGCCCTAGTTTTTCAGCAGTCTGAATAGTTTTATCAACACCAACAATAAGCATCGCTTTTATGGCAGGTACGTTTCTCGAGCCACCCAGTGCGTACCGAAGTGTCATTGGTCCGGGATACCGAAAATCGTAGTCCCACAAACAGTTCGCTTTCTTGTCACCCTTAGGATTGTTTTTGTTCGTGCATGGGTACCCGTCAACAGGACCTTGTGTGTCATATAACACCGTTCCTGCGCCAACATTGTTGCTGTGCTCGATTAAAGCTGCATAATCGTACGGTTTAAAGCTAGAACCTGGAGGCAACGGTGAAGTGGCATAGTTAAATTGACCATAATCGGGGTTTGTAAAGTCAGAACCACCTACTAACGCGACCATCTGGCCCGTTTTAACATCTTGCGCCGCAAATGCTGCTACATCACCACCTTGTCGTCGTACCTGTGCAAGCCCGGCATTAACCTGGTCCTCGGCAAGTTTCTGCTTGTCCATGTCCAGAGTTGTTGTCACTGTCCAACCGCCACGCTTTACGGTTTGGTCACCGAACTTATCTTCTAATTGTTGCTTAGCAGCAAGCACGAACCACGGAGCTTTTATTCCAGCATATTTTGCTTGAGGTTCTTTTACTTTTGCTAGTACATCAACTTTTTTCGCGTCGTCTCGTTCTTTCTTGGTAATCATGCCTTGCTGCACCATTTGGTCAAGAATGTATTGCATACGACCTACGAGCGCAGGTTTTGACTCGTTGGCATTGTCTTTAAAATAAGCACCGTATGGCGAGTAGAACGAGGGTGATTTGGGTATCGCAGCCAAGAACACAGACTCATCCAGGGAGAGGTCTTTAGCTGACTTTTGGAAATAATCGCGCGATGCAGCTTCAGCCCCATACTGCACATTGCCGTACGGGGCGGTGTTCAAGTATCCGGTAAGAATTTCTTGTTTTGAGTAGCTTCGTTCCAGCTCAACAGACAATATAAGTTCTTTGACTTTTCGAGTATAGCTACGATCACGCGTCCAGTTTTGCGTAAGCTTAACGAGCTGTTGGGTGATAGTGGACCCACCTTGGGTGCTACTTTTACCCATGAGGTTATTTACGCCAGCTCTTGTTATGCCGCGCACGTCAAATCCACCATGCTTAAAGAAGTCTTTGTCCTCAATCGCCACCGTTGCATCTTTAAGGTCCTGTGCTATAGCGTCATTTTTTACTGGAATTCGTTTTACAGCGTCATAATCCTCCCAAAGCAGTGTTTGACCGGTTCTGTCGTAATAACGAATACTTCCACCAATATTATTTCCAGAAATATCACGCAGGTTCGGTAGGTCTTTGCGGAAGTATGCAAACAAACCTAACAGAACCAAAAAGCCAACAGCAAAGCCTGCGCCAGCAAGCTTGAGCGCCATAATTGCGCCGTCTCGGCTAAACCAGTAGTGGTACATGCGTTTTGGCTGGAAGTGATACAAAAAGCGCTTAACACGCCCCTTGGGAAGCCCTGCCATCCTTTGGGCTTTTCGCTGCTCTTTAGCGTCCTTGCTGTTTACCCACCTTTGGACAAGCCCTCTGTTTACTTTGAATGTCTTGCCGCTTCGAGTTGTATGAATGTTACGTTTTGCACGATTCGAACCCGGTTTGCTGGTCTTAGCCATTAGTATGTTTCTTCCCCTTAAATATGATCCTTATTATAGCAAACACAAGCAATTCCTAAAGCAGATTATTGTGCAATATTTGGATAGGGTATTTAGCCTTGAGGTATACTTGTTTCATATGAGTACACAACTTTTAAGCGAAGAGCTCAGCTGGAGAGGTTTTGCCAATCAAACAACGTTTGCCGATCCTACTGAGTTAGACAAAACGAAACGTACGTTCTACTTTGGTGTTGACCCAAGTGCAACTTCTATGCAGATTGGCAACCTTGCGGCTGCAATGATGGCACGCACCTTTATGCGACACGGTTATAAAGCGATTCTTTTAATCGGTGGCGCAACTGGCCTAATTGGCGACCCAGATGGCAAGGCTGACGAGCGGAATTTGAAAACGCCAGAAGAAATAACTAAGAACAAGCAAGCGATTGTTGAGCAATATAAGCAAGTATTTGCAGGGTTCGATTTTGAGGTTGTTGATAATTTCGATTGGTTTAAGGATATGCATTACCTTGATTTTCTGAGGGACATTGGTAAACACGTACCAATGCGACAAATGCTTAGTCGTGATTTTGTTCAAACACGTTTAGCAGAGGGTGGAAACGGAATTAGCTACGCAGAATTTAGTTATGTACTGATTCAAGCATTCGACTTTTTACACTTGAACAAAACAAAAGGTGTAACGTTGCAGTTAAGCGGTTCAGACCAGTGGGGAAATAGTATCGCTGGTGTCGATTTAATCCGACGTCTAACAGGTGCCGAAGCTCACGTCTGGACAACTCCGCTCATTCTCAACAAGACTACTGGTCAAAAGTTTGGAAAGACCGAAGGTGGTGCAATATGGCTCGCAGCAGATCAAACTACACCGTATGATTTTTATCAGTTTTGGCTAAATGTTGATGACGAGAGCGTAGAAGATTACTTGAAAGTCTTTACTGAATTAGACCAAAAAGCAGTCAATGAAGTTATGACAGATTTTAATACAGATCGTTCATCCCGCGCTGCCCAAAAACGATTAGCTTACGAGGTAACAAAGCTCGTACACGGGGAACAATTTGCGAAAGAAAACGAAGCGGCTGCAAAGCAATTGTTTAGCAATAAGCACTACGATAGGTTCTCGAAAGATGATTTTATGGGATTAGGACTTACAGAATTTACAGTGAACAACGAAAACTCACTAGTAGAGCTATTGGTTGAATCTGGACTTGCCAGCTCCAACACAGAAGCGCGAAGGTTCCTAGCCTCAGGCGCTATATACATTAATGACAAAGTTGCCGCTGACGGAAAACAAAAGTTGGATGAGAACGACTTTGTGCAAGGACACCTGGTACTACGAAGAGGTAAAAACACACAGGTTCTTATAACGAAAAAATAGTGTATACTCGCATCTATGTCTAAAAAAACTACAACTACCGAAAAAAACACGAAGACAAAAGCAGACCAATATAATGATCCTAGCCACAACTACCTTCATTATTGGAATGGGCGCGATTACGAAAACGAGTCAGAGCGGCTTGCGATCAGTCGTTTACTAAAGGGAAAACATTTCAAGCACGCTGCAGATATTGGTGGCGGTTACGGACGGCTATGCATTTTCCTTAAAGGTTATGCGGACAAAGTAAGTTTGGCCGAACCAAGTCAACAGCAACTCGATATTGCTAAGGACTTCTTGAAAGACCATCCAGAAATTGACCGAGTCTTGACACAATCTGATGATCTAAAGTTTAAAAACAAATCCGTAGATCTTATAACAGTTATCCGAGTTATGCATCACCTCCCAGATCCTGCAGAATCGTTTAAAGAATTAGCCCGAGTACTGTCTGATGATGGCTATATTATCCTGGAAGTCGCCAACTATACCCACGCACGTAACCGGCTAAAGCATGCGCTGCGAGGCAAAAAGCTGCCATTGCAGCCTGTTGACATACGTTCTGAGAAAAATAAAACAAAAGATGAAATTCCGTTTGTGAATCATAACCCTCGTACAGTAATCAAGCAACTCGCTCACGCGGGACTTAAAATCGAAAAAACGCTTTCTGTTTCGAACCTACGACTACCTGGCCTTAAGAAAGTTGTGCCAATGCAGGTGATGCTTGCGGTTGAAAACGCAATGCAACAGCCGTTGGCTAAGGCATACTTTGGTCCAAGTACCTTTTTTCTAGTTAAAAAAGCCTAACGACAAGTCTATTTAAGACTATACTAAGCTCATGCTGCTAAGTGACTCTGTGTACAGCATCTCTGGTGTGGGCGAGGTTGTAGGTAAAAAACTGGAACAGATGGGTATTTCCAGTATAGAAGAGCTGGTTTCGTTTTATCCGAGAAAGTACCAAGACTATTCAAACGTGGTACAAGTCTCAAAGCTACGCCCAGGTATGGTGACAATTAAGGCAACGTTTAAACAAGTGACCGGCCGCTACGTACGGCGAGGACTGCACATAACCGAAGCCGTAGCGAGTGATGATACTGGCAGCGTACGGATAATCTGGTTTAACCAACCCTATCGAAAAAATGCAATTGAACCTAATGTGCAATATTTTGTTTCGGGTCAGTTTGAGTTATCACGGCAGCACCTAAGTATTATGAATCCCAGCTGCGAAAAAGTTAGTGATTTTCCTGTACATACTGCACGTATTGTTCCTGTCTACCCGCATAAAAAAAACAATCTTGAAACAAACCAAATACGCAAACTTGTACGGGTCATACTAACAAAACTAAAAGATACCGATACGTTGCCCGCTTGGTTAGTTGCTAAAGAAAAGTTACCCACGCTGGCTAGCGCAATAAAAGAGGTTCATTTTCCGTCTTCACTAAAGGCGCTCGACAGCGCAAAACAAAGGCTTGGCTTTGAGGAGCTTTTTTGCCTCATTCTTGCAGCAAAGATTAGCAAAGATGAAATAAACCAACACAATGCGCTGGAGATTCCGTTTAAAGAAAAGTTAGCTAAAGACTTTGTAAAACATTTGCCGTTTAATCTGACAGACGATCAGCGCAAGGTCATTTGGCAAATCTACCTAGATATGGCTAAAACGGAACCTATGAACAGGCTGATCGAAGGAGATGTCGGATCAGGCAAGACAGTTGTAGCTACCATGGCAGCATTGATGGCGATGGAACAGGGCTTTCAGGTTGCATTTATGGCTCCAACCGAACTTTTGGCTCAGCAGCATGCCAACACTATTCACAACATGCTCGATCCATTGGGGCTTAGCGCTCAGGTGGCGCTTCTGACCGGCACAACAAAACCAAAGGCGAAAACATCGCTTCAGAAAAAAATAGAAAACGGCACAGTAAAGTTTATCGTGGGCACTCATACATTGATACAAGAAAAACTTAAGCTTCATAACTTAGGACTTGTTATCGTTGATGAGCAACACCGCTTTGGAGTAGACCAACGCAAAAAGCTCTTAGTAAAGGCGGGTCACGCTGTACATATCCTCACAATGTCCGCCACACCAATACCGAGAAGTCTGGCACTCACCTTATACGGAGAACTCAGTATCTCTACCATAAACCAAAAACCCAAAAATAGATTGCCAATTATTACTAAACTTTCTCCACCTACTGACCGGAAAAAAGTATATGCATTTATTGATGCCGAACTAAAAGTAGGACGACAAGCTTTTTTTGTGTGTCCGCTCATTGAAGAGTCAGATGGCTTACCTGCAAAGTCGGTTGCAGAGGTCAAAAAAGAGCTAGACATCTCTCCGCTTCAGAAGTACCGAATCGAAGTGTTGCACGGAAAGCTAAAAGCGGATGATAAACAAGCAATCATGCAAAAATTTGCCGAAGGAGAAATAGATATATTAGTCACCACAACCGTCATTGAAGTTGGAGTTGATGTGCCAAATGTAAGTGTTATGGCTGTCGAAAGCCCAGAGCGTTTTGGGTTAGCCCAACTACACCAGCTACGAGGTCGCGTAGGGCGGGGGGAGCATCAAGGCCATTGTTTTGTGATGCTGAGCGACAACAACCGACCGTCGAGGCGTCTTGGTGCGCTAGCACGGTCGAACGATGGGTTTGCTCTGGCAGAGCTAGATCTAGAAATTAGAGGACCTGGAGCGCTGTACGGGACAGCACAACACGGTCAGCTAGACCTGAAGGTTGCTCAGTTTAACGATACAAAGCTTGTTCAACGCGCAAAAAAAGCAGTAGCAGAATTTCTTAAAAGGAATGAAAAGCTGGTAAACTATACGTATATCGCGGCTCGTGTTGAAAGGTTACGTGCCGTCACAACAGTTAACTAATTTATTTATATGTATTCTGGCACCACATTAACGCGTGCTTCTGGAAGAGTTCTTGGAGCTCATCAAAAGCTAGACCGCGTTGCACGCAACCACCTTACTAAATTACTCGACGACGACAGTTTGTTTCCTGCAAGCAAAAAAATTTTACAGTTCGAAGGCAAGAACGGCCCAGACGGCATAAAACGCAAAAGCCCAGCCAAGGATGAACCGTGGCACTATTACAGCCCGTTCGACGATGATGACTCTCAACTTATAGAGCTCATTAATAACCACTATAAAAAACTTGTTGCAGAGCTCAAGAAAGACAACAAAGAGCGTGTTGCCTTTGAAGCTGCCTGGCTTGCCCATGCGCTGGTAGATGGGCTAACTCCAGCACATCACTATCCGTACGAGGAAAAGTTAACTGAGCTTCGTGGTGGCGAAGGCATAGAAACGCGCACTACCATTAAAGATAAAATTGTTATTCCCGGCGAAACCAAGAAAGAAATGGTTAAGAATAACTGGAAGATGTGGGGGCCCAAAGGACTCATCAACTCTCATGGTCTTTTTGAATTTGGTATCTCAACCCTGATTGTTCCGCTTACTTTTAGCGATACAGTGCCAACTGATGATGAGATTAACACTGCTCAAGAAATCGGCATTGGTGAGTGGTTTAAGCGCACAGCTCGCGAAGTTGCAATACTTGAGATGTTCGACAGGTACCATCAGCGTGGCTGGACAACAAAGCTTGCCTATGATGTCCGGCATAAACTAGCTCCATCCATTATTAAAACCGTTACGCTCGCTTGGTATCTTGCCCTCATCGACGCTAAGCTTATTCAAAAGAAGTCATGAGAATTATTGCTGGATCATTGGGCGGACGCTCCTTTGAATCGCCTAAGGGTCATAAAACACACCCTATGAGCGACAAAGTCCGGGGTGCTTTATTCAACAAGTTAGGCGATATTAAAGGCCTATCAGTCTTAGATGCTTTTTCCGGCACCGGTGCGCTTGGGTTCGAAGCAATCAGTCGTGGAGCAGAAAGTGCACTGCTGATTGAGTTGGAACGTCAAGCACAAATTACAATTGAGGAAAACATTAAAACGCTAGATCTAAGCAGCAAAACTAAACTCGTTCGAGCCAATGCTAGCAGCTGGTCAAATACTAACTCCGGAGCATTGTTCGACTTAGTATTGCTGGATCCGCCATACGATAAACTCCAGCTGCAAGCTGTTCGAAAATTAGCACTACACACCAAACCTGGTGGTATATGTATTTTGTCCTGGCCAGGCAAGTCGCTTGCGCCAACAATTGATGGCCTCAAAGAAGTTGACTCAAGCAACTACGGAGACATTCAGCTGGTCTTTTTCCAGAAAATTGGCTAAAATATGCCTCTGATATGCTAGTCGTTGCTTCGAATAGATTTCGTTGAGACGCGAGCGTGTCGCAACAATGCGCGCGAGTGGTGGAATTGGTAGACACGCTAGCCTTAGGAGCTAGTGCCGCAAGGCGTGAAGGTTCAAGTCCTTTCTCGCGCACCAAAATTTAAGTCAGCATTTGCTATACTTAGATCAAATGGCAAAAACAAAAAGAAAACACGTTTGGTTTTTCACAGGTCTTGCAGCCACACTGTTAGCAGCGCCGAATGCCATGATTATTAAGGTTGCATCATCTAAAGAAATTGACCCGTTTTTATTTAATGTTTTACGATTTTCAGCTATTGCAGTTATGACTCTGCCATATCTGCTGATAAAGCTACGAAAAATTAAAAGTTCAATATATAAGAACACTTTAATGTCTGGCTTATATATGTCTATAGCTGTGATTAGTTTTGTTTGGGCAATAAAGTTAAGTCAAGCAAGCTACGTTTCTATGCTGACGCTTCTGACTCCTATTGTTTTTGTGGTTCTTTCTGCGCGCTTAACAGGCGAAAAAATTACACCACGAGCGGTAATTGGCATCACCTTGGGCGCGGTTGGAGCAATGATTATGATACTTCTTCCCGTTGCCCTAAAGCAAAACGGAACTTTTGTGTTTTACCCCACGGCAACGGCGCTTACATTGTTGAATGTAGTTAGTTTTCCAATGGCAATAATTCACTATAAGAAAGCGAACGACGGGGGAATACCGATGATTCCGTTAGTTGGCATGACTGCTTGGATTATTATTATCGTCAATCTCTTGCTTTGGCTTGCAACAGGTAGTAACGAAGGCATACCCAACTTAAGCAACTTTCAAGAGTCTAAATATCTTATTGGCTCTGTTTTATATTCTGGGGTTGCTGTAGCGTTAATCTCAAGAGCCTTAGGTGTGCTTAGCTACGAACATGTTGGGTCGGCAGAAACAAGCGCGTTGAGCTATTTGGAAACATTTTTAGCAATTATGCTTCCTGTGGTTGTTTTGCATGAACACTTGTCTATCGAGATGGTAGCTGGGGGCATCTTAATACTTCTAGGTGTAATTGTGGTGGAATTTCACAATTCAAAACACCACAAACATTTGTGGATACAACACCATCGCTAATATCAGACGAGCTTCAACCAAGCCCATACGTCCAAACTATGCGTGTTTCTTGATTTCGAAGTATCTAATTGCTGGGGCGACGGAGTAGGCAATACCAAGGCAGAAGCTAATCAAGCCCCCAAACACAGGAACTACTCCTGTAAAGCTCAGCAAGATTATCACACCAATAACTCCCCATATCGCACCGGCAAATGACTTGCTTTGAGCTGCACTCTGCTTCAATGCTTCTTTGATGGTAAGATTTTTATCGACCATGTAGTAAGGTGCAAGAAAATAACGGCGCACCGCAAAGAAGAACGGGATTATGAGCAACAGGAAAGATCCAACAAAAATTGCGGCTATTGTAATTTGTAAACCAAACATTCGCCAGATAAGCGGTTTTGATGTTTGCCAAACTGCGCCAATTTCTACGGTTTTACCAGCAGCAGTTTGCAGCTCTAAAACATGCATCATTGTCTGAAGGATCGAACCCAAGAACGCAAAAATAATCATCACCACAAAAGCACCACCAAGGATGCTGACAATCGACAGCGGGGACCATCCGCCAAATGTAGCCGAGAGGTCGACAGCAGTTGGTTCGACATTATTCGTTCCGTCTAGTGCATTAAACATACTTACTAACGTAGCAATTAGGGGTAAGGCATATACGATTGCAAAGGCATTCATATTACGTTTTACGCCCGTCCAGCTTTTCGAGAACAACGAAAAGGCGCTCGGTAGCGCGTTGCCTGACTTTGCCATAGGAGAACTCCTTGTTTAGTTATTACCAACAGTGTACACCCAGGGGTCAATCCGTCAACGCTTGATATGTGAGGTTTTAGTGATATAATACTCGTTATGGTTTATTTAACTAACCAGCATCATATCCATACATTGCCGGAGCGACGCGGTTAGTTTACTTTTGTCTTAAAACAAAATGACGCCGGGATCGCCCGGCGTTTTTATTTGTATGTGTAAATTAACTAAGGAGCTACTAATGACCTATACCCAAAATAACTCCACGGGCTTCGGACCATCATGGAAATTACTTCTAGACACCTTTCCTGAGGCTATAGCAGCCAAAGACAACAAGCAAGTATACGCTTTGCTTCAGTCAAAAATGCGTAAATTCCGTGACTATGCCGGCATACCATGCGTTGATAACGCAGAGCCTCTGGTTGCGATTGAACAAACTGACAACCTTCGAACGAGACAAATTGATCCGCGCATGCTCGTTATCACAGGAACAGAGATCTATGTCCGAACTAAGGTAGCTGAAAAATTGGCAAGCGTGGCCGAAATGATCGCCAAAACATCTGGTTTTGCACTAGAAGTAGTCTATGGCTACCGAGATCTAGCGATCCAGCAATCTACATTTGATGACATTATTTCTGAAATCAAAGCGAAGGGCTTTGAAGGCACGGAAGCGGAATTATTCGAAGAGGCTCACCGATCAATCGCCGTGCCGTCTGTTGCAGGACACCCTACCGGTGGTGCAGTTGATGTGCAAATATGGGGACAAGGGAAGCCCCTAAAAATGGGGACAGATATCTGGGATTTTAGCCCTGACTCGTACACCTTTAGCCCTTTCATCGATCAAGAGTCATGGGGTAATCGTCAACTACTACGTTCTGTCATGCAGGATTTCGAGTTTACGCCATTTGATGGAGAGTGGTGGCACTTTTCTTATGGGGACAAAGAATGGGCGGCAGCAAACAATCAACCACAAGCAATTTACGAGCAGGTAACGTATCGCACCGGAATGGTACAATAGGACTAACAATGACACTAAGCACACAGCCCTATAAAGGCGCACGAGACTTCTATCCAGAAGACAAGCGACTACAAAAATATATGTTTGGCGTTATGCGCCAGACTGTCGAAAAATTTGGTTACGAAGAATACGATGCACCGATACTGGAAAGCATCGAGCTGTACAAAGCAAAAACTGGTGAAGAAATCGTTAATGAGCAAACGTACGTGCTTAAAGACCGTGGTGGTCGCGAGGTAGTTATTCGACCAGAAATGACACCTAGTGTAAGCCGTATGGTGGCTGCAAGACGCCAAGAATTGCCGTACCCACTACGCTGGTACAGCATCCCAAACTTATGGCGCTATGAACGCCCACAACGAGGCCGATTGCGCGAGCATTGGCAGCTAAATGTTGACATCTTTGGCGTTAACTCCGTTGCAGCAGAACACGAAATGATTCTTATTGCCGACACCATCATGAAAGAATTTGGCGCGACACATAGCATGTATCTTATACGGCTCAATAGTCGCAAGCTTATGGACTACATACTAAAAGATTATTTAGGCTTAAGCGCAGTCCAGTCTCATACTGTTGCGAAATTAATTGATCGTATGCACAAGATGGAACGCGCCGAGTTTGTAGCCGATATTGACGCCGTTCTTAACCCAACCGAACGAGAAAGTGGCGTGGGCGACAAACTGCTGGCAATTCTAGAAGTTAAGGAGCTAAATGAGCTACCAGAAGAGGTTCAAAAACAAGCATCTTATGCCGAACTTAGCCAGCTGCTAGAACTACTAAAGGAATCTGGCATCGACAATGCTGTGTTTGACATTACGGTTATGCGAGGCTTTGACTACTACACTGATGTCGTGTTTGAGGTGTTCGATACCGATCCAGAGAATAACCGTGCTATGGCAGGAGGCGGACGCTACGATGGGCTCGTTGGCTTATTTGGCGTAGACCCTGTACCTACGGTTGGTTTTGCCGTTGGCGACGTAACTTTTGCAAACTTTCTTAGCTCCCATGATCTGCTTCCAACTTTGAAATCCGAGACGGAAGTGTATGTTGTTTTGGTTGGTGATACCTACAAGCAAGCGCAGAAAGTGATTAAAAAACTACGAGATGAAGGCGTTACTGTTGCCGTCGACCCAGGCGACCGAAAGATCCCGGCACAAATTAAAACGGCAACTAAACTGGGTATTCGTTACGCACTATTTATTGGCGAACAAGAACTTGCAAAGGAGCAGTTCAACCTAAAAGACCTTGTTTCGGAGCGAGAGGAAACACACAGTATTGACCGCATAGCATCAATGATTCTAGCGTTGCGTAACAAAGATTAAGCCAGTGCCGCTGCCATGGCGGGGAGGCTGCGGCAAACCTTTGCGAAATCTATACACACCATGTCATCGGGTAATGGTTGATGATCCGTAGTACGAAAGTCCGTTGGCCACATAACGTTATGGGCACCATCGTCGAACATATATAAACGATCGTTTGGTTTTGGCATGTCAGCAGTGCTCATTGCGATTGCCAAACGATATAGCTGCTTACGTCGATATGAATCATCATCGCACGCGCGCCCACTAGCCACATCAAGCCTATTGGCCGGCGTGAATCCGCGAGCGAACTCAGTTATAAGAACACCTCCGTCGACGGTCGTAATACCTCCAACAACTCTAGGAACTGTAAGTCGTGGTCCGTTATGATCTGTAGTTTGTTCAAGTCCAAGGCGAATTATTTCGGAAGCAATTCCTTCATCGAGCGCTGAAACGTTTTCCCAGCAATACTTGATCGCATAATCGCCGAGCCGAACAACTAAGCCCCCATCGTTACCTCTTGTTAACTCTTCACCATCCGGTGTCTGCTTTAAGGAGCGTAGTGTCTCGTAGAGTTCTACATAGTTGGGTTCACACGCCAGTAAACCTGCGTCACCAACAACGTCAGTATCACCGAAAACGTACACCGGCTGAGGTTCTTCGCTACCCCGCAAGTGTTCAAATCCCAAATGACGTACGGGCATTTCAACCAAAGCATCACCAACCCCAACGCTAATATCAGGCATAATACATTTATTATACCATGCTTTTTATACTTGCGCAATCATACTGATCTTGCTGTATCTGGTGAGATGGTTTATACTCACCCCTTATGCAGATTAAACTTACACGTAATTCAGACACTAACGTAACAGCCCACGTTGTTGCCGATACAGAGACATTGCTGAAAATTAAAGAAGCAACGCTTAGAAAGCTCAGCACGGATAACGTCAAGATTCCTGGCTTTAGGGCAGGAAAAGCACCGCTTGATATGGTCGAAAAGCATCTTGACCAGCAGCTGTTACAAACTGAGTTTATTGATGCAACGCTCAACCACTACTACACCCAGGCTGTGATCAAAGAAAATCTTCGAACAACCTCTCAGCCAAAGGTTGAACTGAAAAAATTTGTGCCGTTCACCACGGTTGAGTTTGACATTACAGTCGATGTTCTTGGAGAAGTAAAACTACCAAGTTATAAAACAATGAAGCGCACACCAGAGGCTGCCAAAGTTTCTGCTAAGGACATTTCCGACGTTTTGGATTCGCTCGCTGAACGACTTGCAACAAAAACAGAGGTCACACGAGCTGCTAAAAACGGTGACGAGGTGTTGATAGACTTTGCAGGCACAGACGCGAAAGGCAAGCCTGTTCAGGGCGCTGACGGTAAAGACTATCCGCTAAAACTCGGTAGCGATACATTTATCCCTGGTTTCGAAAAGAACTTGCTTGGTCTAAAAAAAGACGACAGTAAGGAATTTACACTTACGTTTCCAAAGGACTATGGTGTAGCGGCGCTACAGAATAAGAAGGTAACCTTTGCCGTCACAATCAATAAAGTTCAAGAGCTATCAACACCAAAACTGGATGATGAGTTTGCCAAAAAGTCTGGACCTTTCACCTCGCTTACGCACCTAAAGGAAGATATAAAAAAGCAGTTAACAGCCGAACGGCAAAAAGAGCTTGACCAAAAATTCGAAAGCGAGCTGCTTCGTGCTATCGCGGCAAAAGCGACAGTAGCTATTCCAGATAACGTTGTCGACGACCAAGTACTACGTGCAGAAGAAGAAGAGAAGCGTAATCTAACATACCGCGGGCAGACATGGCAGGAACACCTACAAGAAGAGGGTGTAACAGAAGACGAACACCGCAAACGAAACCGTAAAGATGCCGAAGAACAAGTAAAAATTGGCATTATTATTGGCGCAATCGGCGATGCAGAGAATATTGTTGTGACTCCAGATGAGCTTGAGGTACGAATGCAACTATTAAAAGGTCAGTATACAGACCCTCAAATGCAAACAGAACTTGATAAACCTGAAGCACGTCAGGATATTGCTTCGCGTATTCGAATCGAAAAAGTTCTAGCAAAACTCCGAGATTACGTAACAAAGAAATAGTATGCCTGGTTTGGTATTGGATCCAATTGAGTTTATGGATGGCATGTCTGCCGTTCAACCTGGCGACATTGGAGCGATAAAGGAAGCGCTCGACGCTGACAGGGTCGCTGAGTTTGGAGAGTGGGTGATAACAAATGGTATCCTGTGCCCATCCGTTGCTCCGGAAAATGGATTAGTTGCCGAGGCCGAATACAGTCCATATAGTTTATTCCGCGATAAAACTGGACCTGCGACCGAAGTACGAAGCTTCGGAGCCGAACTAACACCATTTATACCTGCAGACGGAACGATTTCTGCAAGACGTTTACGCTCCTTCGCGCCGCGTGTTTTGCCCACACGTGCTCACCAGGACCGTAGAACAGAAGACTATCGACTTGTTATTCCTATCCAAAACGAGGGTACACTTGTACACAAACAACACTCTTCTGATAATCGGCATGTCCGGAGAACGCGACACCACCTAAGCATTGGCGATGTGGGAGTCATAAACAACCTATGTCCCGTTGAAGAGCGGGCGGCTCACTATACGCGAACAAGGCATGGGGTGGTATGGTTTGTTATTGGCAAATTTGGCGAAGGAAAGAATGCCGTCCAACATTATTAGCACTCAGGCTTGACGAGTGCTAATTTACTCGTTACAATTTCTTTACTATGACAAACTCAACTAGTTCAATTCTTATTCCAACCGTAATTGAAAACGATGGACGGGTGGAACGAGCGTACGACATATACTCTAGACTGCTCAAGGATCGCATTATATTTCTGGGCAGCGATGTTAACGAACACACCGCTAATCTAGTGGTGGCACAACTCCTTTTTCTGCACGCCGAGGATGATAAAAAAGACATATATTTTTATATCAATAGTCCTGGCGGAAGCGTGTATGATGCTTTGGCAATTTACGACACAATGCAATATGTCAGCAATGACATCCAAACAGTAGGTATCGGCGTGCAAGCTTCTGCAGCAGCGTTTTTACTGAGTTCTGGCACGAAAGGTAAACGAATCATCCTACCGAATGCTACTGTTATGATCCATCAGCCAAGCAGCGGAACACGAGGTAAAGTGACCGACATGGAAATCGATCTCAAAGAGTCTCTTCGTATTAAACATAGGCTAAACGAGATCATGGCAAAAAACACAGGACAGACAGTTAGGAAAATTCAAGACGATATGGAACGCGACTATTGGATGACTTCCGACGAAGCAAAGAAATACGGAGTCGTAGACAAGATTGTTTCGAGCCTGAAAACTATAAGTAAATAGCAGATCCTACGCAATCATAAAGTGCTTGACATTATCACGACTATTCTTCACACTGTAGCCTAAGAAGTAGAGTAAGTCGGGCACTGCTGTGGTTACACCAAAAAACAGTACCAAACTCGAACTTAGAGATCTTCGCGCGCAAAAACTACAACAAACAATTTAGAAACAAAATCCACTATAAACGTAAGCGGAGCGTTGAAGCGTATGGCAAAGGGAACTATTAGCACCACTAAACCCTCAAAAACTCGAACATTTTTTACAAACAGAAAAGATCTAATCGATTTACCAGATCTTGTTAACCACCAAAACACGTCCTGGCAATGGCTAGTGGAAGAAGGCCTTGGTGAACTTCTTGCTGAAGTTAGTCCAATTGACGATTACACAGGCACTAAACTGTCTTTGTCGTTTAAGCATTATCATTTCGACAAGCCAAAACTTACTGAAACTGAAGCCCGTGAAAATAATGTTAGTTATGATGCACCACTGAAGGCAGTTGTTGAACTAACCAACAAAGTCACAGGCGAAGTTAAAGAACAAGAAATTTACCTAGGTGACTACCCATGGATGACTACTCGAGGTACTTTTGTTATTAACGGCGCAGAGCGTGTTGTAGTAAGCCAGCTAATCCGTTCAGCTGGTGTTTTCTTTACTGCAGACAACAGCGGCGCGAAGCGTTTGTACGGCGCAAAAGTCATTCCAGGTCGCGGTGCGTGGCTCGAGTTCGAAACTGCCAGCAACGGCGCTATTTACGTGAAGATTGATCGAAAGCGCAAAATTGCCGTTACAACCCTGCTAAAAGCGCTCGGTATGTCTGAGGCACAAATGAAAGACGCCTTTAAACATGTTGACCAAGCCGAAAAGAGTTACGTTGAAACGACGCTTGATAAAGATCCAAGCAAAGGTACCAACGAAGCGCTCATTGAGGTATATCGAAGATTACGACCTGGCGATCTTGCCACTGTCGACAATGCGCGCAGCCTCCTTGAAAACATGTTTTATAACTTCAAGCGATTCGACTTTAGTCGAGTTGGTCGTTACAAGATTAACAAACGACTTAACCTGGATGTTCCAAATACGGCTGAAAACCGTGTTATGCGTCTCGAAGACTTGCTTGCGATCATTGCAGAAATTATTCGACTTAACATTACACAAGAGCCTGCTGACGATATTGATAGCTTGGCAAACCGACGCGTGAAACTCGTCGGCGAGCTGGTTCAAAGACAGTTCCGAATTGGCTTGCTGCGTATGGAACGCAATACCAAAGACCGCATGAGCATGAGTGAAATCGAAACCGTTACGCCTGCTCAACTTATTAATGCGCGACCTATTGTTGCTGCTGTTCGTGAATTCTTTGCAAGCTCACAGCTCAGCCAATTCATGGACCAGATTAACCCACTGAGTGAACTGGCGCACAAACGCCGCTTGAGCTCGATGGGTCCTGGTGGACTCAGCCGAGAACGCGCTGGGTTCGAAGTTCGTGACGCACACGCAACTCACTATGGTCGTATTTGCGCTGTCGAAACACCAGAGGGTGCCAATATTGGTCTTGTACTAAACCTTGCCAGCTACGCACGTATTAACGAGTACGGTTTTGTGGAGACCCCATACCGGAAAGTAGCAAACGCACTACCAGCCAGTAAATTAGCTGGGCATGTCGCTTCGCACGATCTGGAAAACGAAAAAGGCACCGTTGTCGTTAAAAAAGGACAAAAAATTACAGAAGCTGCCGCAAAAAAACTTGCAGCTATTAAATCCCAAGCTACATGGCCTATTCGTGCAGTTGTTACAAGTGAAGTTGTCTATCTAGACGCAGCAGAAGAAGATCAAGCAATTATCGCGAGCGCAGGCGAGCCGATCGATAGTGATGGTTATTTTGCTAACGAACGTGTTAGTGCTCGTAACAGACTTGTTGCCAGTGAAGTTGACGCGAATGACGTAACCCACGTCGACGCGAGCTTGCGACAAATCATTGGTTCGAGTGCAGCCTTGATTCCGTTTATTGAAAAGAACTACGTGTACCGATCTCTCATGGGCAGCAACCAGCAACGTCAGGCTGTCCCGCTGATCAAGCCTGCAGCACCTATTGTTGGAACCGGCATGGAAGCTGCAGTTGCTCAAAATTCAGGACAAGTTGTCCTTGCTGAAGGAAGCGGTGAAGTTGTTAGCGCAAGCGCCGACAAGCTTGTAGTAAAGTACAAGACCGGCAATGTTACCTACGAACCTCTGCATTTTATTCGTTCTAACGAAGGTACAAGCATCAACCAGAAGGTTGTTGTAAGTCGTGGCGATAAAGTTAAAGCTGGAGACGTACTTATTGAAGGTATGTCAGTTGCTGATGGCGAGTTAGCTCTTGGAAAAGACTTGCTCGTAGCATTCATGCCGTGGAGCGGATACAACTTTGAAGATGCGATCATCATTAGCCGGAAACTGGTCGAAGATGACACGCTAACTAGCGTTCACATCGTCGACTATATGACCGAAGTCCGCGAAACTAAGCTAGGTCCAGAGATCGTAACCCGCGACATTCCAAACGTTTCCGAAGAAGCCCTGCGTCACCTCGACGACGATGGAATTGTGCGAATTGGCGCAGAAGTTCACCCAGGAGACATTTTAGTCGGGAAGATTACACCAAAAGGTGAGCAAGAACTAAGCTCTGAAGAGCGTTTGCTTCGCGCAATCTTTGGCGAAAAGGCTAAAGAAGTTCGCGACACGTCTCAACGCATGAGCAATGGTAAACACGGCAAAGTCGTTGGCGTAAAAGTATTTTCACGCGAGAATGGTCATGAGCTAAAAGCTGGTGTGATTATGCAAATCCAAATTTTTGTTGCCCAAATGCGCAAGATTGCGGTGGGAGACAAGCTCGGTGGTCGCCACGGTAACAAAGGTGTTATTGCCCGCGTTCTTCCTGTCGAAGACATGCCGTTCACAGAGGACGGTACTCCAGTGGACATTATTCTGAATCCGCTCGGCGTACCAAGCCGTATGAATGTTGGTCAGTTATTCGAAACACACCTTGGTATGGCGGCTCGTGCGCTCGGAATGCACGTCGCCAGCCCATCATTTGATGGAGTAACTACAGACAAAATTCAAAGCTTATTGAAAGAAGCTGGACTAGCCGAAGACGGTAAGCAACAGTTGTACGACGGACGGACAGGAACCGCATTCCTAGAACGAACTACGGTTGGCAGTATGTATATGATTAAGCTCAACCACATGATTGCCGACAAGATCCATGCGCGATCAACCGGACCATACACCATGGTTACTCAACAGCCACTTGGTGGTAAGGCGCAAAACGGTGGTCAGCGCTTTGGAGAAATGGAAGTTTGGGCGCTAGAAGCGTATGGAGCAAGCAATACACTACAGGAAATGCTTACTATTAAATCAGATGATGTCTATGGGCGAAGCAAAGCTTACGAATCCATCATTAAAGGTACAGAGATTGTTGGGCCAAAGGTTCCAGAAAGCTTTAATGTGCTCGTTAAAGAGCTGCAAGGCCTCAGCCTTAAAGTAGACCTTATTGGCAGTGAAAAGGTTGTTGATGCAGAAGCGATTCTAGCCGACAACATCAAAGATGAGGGTGCTCATCAGTCAGACGTTGAGGTACCAGCTCCGATGGTTTCAGAAATAGATGTTACAACAGACGGCGTCTTGGACGAGTTTGAGGTTATGGAAATGGACGAAGAAACTGGCGTAGCGTCGCCAGTGGCTGTCGCCGACGACCCGACGCTCGCAGGAGATGACGATGACGACACACAGGACGTAACCGCCGTGGCAGATGCCGAGGCAGAGGAGGAAGCATAATGAGACGCTATTCATCAGGAACAAATATTGCTGACTTCGATGCAGTTCGATTGGCAGTTGCAAGCGCGCAAGACATTCTGGACTGGTCATATGGTGAAGTTACCAAGCCAGAGACAATCAACTACCGAACACAAAAACCCGAACGAGATGGCCTGTTCTGTGAGCGAATCTTTGGACCAGTTAAAGATGTCAGCCCGCATGACGCTAAATACAAAGGCGTACGCTCGCGTGAAGCAGCTATTGATAAGCGCGGCGAGGTTGTTACTAAATCGATCGTTCGCCGTGAACGCATGGGGCACATCAGCCTGGCTAGTCCTGTTGCGCACATTTGGTTTTTGCGTGGAACGCCAAGCGCAATTGGCTTAGTACTTGGTATGACTGTTAAAAATTTGGAACGAATTGCATACTTCGCCAGCTACGTCATCACATCTGTTGATACAGCAAAACGAGATCAATTACTGACAGATAAGGAGGCAGAGTTTACTGCCGCTAAAGAAGCAATTAGACTTCGATACGAAGAGCAGGCCAAAGACGAGAAAGCTAATGTTAAGGCATTAGCAGAACTGCAGACTAAAGAGCTTGAAGAGCTGAGCCAAGAGTTTGAAACAGTTAGTTCGCAGCTTGAATCATTGGCTCGTTTGAATCTAATAAACGAGACTGATTATCGAAACCTCCCAGACGACCTCCGAAGTTTAATTACTGTTGGCATGGGTGGAGACGCATTAAAAGAACTGCTCGAAGCCGTTGAACTCGAACAACTAATCGATGAGCTGACAAAAGAAGCTGATGAAGCAAAAGGTCAGCGCAAGAAGAAATTAACAAAACGTCTGCGACTACTGGAAAGCATGCACCGTGCCGGTATCAAGCCGGTAAGCCTTTGTGTTACTGTACTCCCGGTTATCCCTCCAGATCTTCGCCCTATGGTTCAATTGACTGGCGGACGATTTGCTACGAGCGACCTGAACGATCTGTACCGACGTGTTATTAACCGAAATAACCGTTTAAAGAAACTGATTGATTTAAATGCACCGGAAGTTATCCGACGCAACGAGCAACGTATGCTGCAAGAAGCTGTTGACGCATTGATCGACAACAATAACGCGCGCTCCGGACGTGCTGTGGCCGCTACTGGGCAACGACGACGCCTAAAATCTTTGAGCGATATGCTCAAGGGCAAGCAAGGTCGTTTTCGCCAAAACTTGCTTGGAAAACGAGTTGACTACTCTGGTCGTTCGGTTATTGTTGCAGGACCAGAACTCAAGATTGACCAATGTGGTCTGCCAAAAATGATGGCACTTGAACTATTTAAGCCGTTTGTTATAGGTCATCTTATCGCTAACGACCACGCCCACAATATTCGTTCTGCAACTCGCATGATTGAAGCTAGCGAAATAGCCGTGTGGGACGCACTCGACGAAGTCATTAAGGGCAAATATGTACTCTTAAACCGTGCACCAAGCCTTCACCGCCTTTCTATTCAGGCATTTCAACCCGTACTCATAGAAGGTAAAGCGATTCAGCTGCACCCACTAGTATGTAAAGGCTTTAACGCTGACTTTGACGGTGACCAAATGGCTGTTCATCTTCCACTTAGCGATGCTGCTCAGCACGAAGCGCGCACCATAATGGCCGCTAACGCCAACCTGCTAAAACCTGCTGATGGTTCACCAATCCTACACATCGAGCAAGATATTGTGCTCGGCTGTTATTACCTAACATATGACCGACCAGGTCTAGAGAACAAAGAACGCGGTTTTAGCGGACTAGAAGAAGCATGGTTGGCACACGAGCACGGTGCAATAGCGCTGCAAAGCAAAATTCGCGTACCATTCCGTGGTAAAGTTCGTGCAACAACGTTAGGGCGCGTCCTGTTTAACGAGATATTCCCAGAAGATTTTCCGTACCAGGACGAACCAATGACAAAGAAACGGCTCGCAGGTGTTATGGCCATGGCGTATGCCAAATATGGTCAAGATACAACAGCCCAAATTGCCGACCAGCTCAAAGACACTGGTTTCCACTACGCAACGAAGTCAGGTCTATCAATGGGTATGGATGATTTTCGTGAAATTTCACAACTTCACGAGCTTTTGGATCAGGGTGAAGTTCAAGCTGGAAAAATTAGTGACCAGTTCGAAGAAGGCTTCATTACCAATGAAGAACGCTATCGTCTAACCGTTGAAAACTGGCAGAGCGTCGTTTCTAATGTGCAATCAACCCTCAGTGAACAGTTCGTAAACGAGGACAGCTCGATGTCAATTGCAGTAGTCTCTGGTGCACGAGGAAACATCGGTCAGGTTATGACGGCCGTTGGCATGCTTGGTGTCACTACTGATGCAACCGGACGACCGATTGAACTGCCAATTCGCTCGAACTACAAGTTTGGTTTGAACCCACTCGAGTACTTCACTGCAACTCGCGGTGCACGTAAGGGTATGATCGACACGGCACTCAAGACCGCTGACTCTGGTTACTTAACTCGTCGTCTTGTCGACGTTAGCCAAGATGTCTTCACTATTGACGAAGACTGTGACGACCCAGGGTTTGCCATTTTCCGCGCGGATGCAGACGAAATTGGGGTAAGTTACGCTTCACGACTCAGTGGTCGCTTTGCAGCAGAGAACGTTGCCAAACACGTAAAGAAGGGTCATGTCATCAGTCCCGAAACAGCCGAGGCAATTGAAAAAGATGAGACCATAGACGGCGTGAAGATCATGAGCGCACTCAGCTGTACGAGTGTACGCGGTGTCAGCCGAGAGTCTTACGGGATAGACCCAGCAACTGGTAATGTTGTTGCGAAAGATCACCCAATTGGTGTTATCGCAGCACAGTCTATCGGTGAGCCGGGCACCCAGCTAACCCTAAAAACCTTCCACTCCGGTGGTGTTGCAGGTGAAGACATCACGACTGGTCTACCGCGTGTAGAAGAGTTGTTTGAAGTCCGCACACCAAAGGGTCAGGCATTCTTGGCCGACATTGACGGCACTGTGAACGTATGGGAAGAAAGCGACAAGTATGTTGTGCAAATCAACACCAATGAGGACGCACAAGTCTCATTGCCACTAAAAGGTCGTACGCCAAAAATAGCTAGCGGCAGTGATGTTGCTATTGGAGACGTTGTTGCCAGCGCCGACGAAGGCGAGGAGCCATTGATTGCACCAATTGCCGGCAAGGCAGAAGTAAGCAAAACAAAGGTAATCATCACCCCTGCTAAGGCCAGTGTTGTCCGCTACGAAATACCAAGCTTTAAGCAGGTCGTTGTCAAGGATGGAGACGCTGTTGTTGCCGGTCAAAGACTAACCAACGGTTCGATTAACTTACATGAATTGATGCGCTTGCAAGGGGTTGAAGCAACTCAGCGCTACATAATGAATGAAATTCTTCGAATATTTGCTTCACAGGGTCAGAATATTGCCGACAAGCACCTTGAAATCATTGTCCGACAGATGTTTAGCCGTGTTCAGATTGAAGACGCTGGTGATAGCGAATTTGTTATCGGTGACGTTGTCAGCAAGTTGGCGGTTATCGAAGCCAACGAAACACTCACTGCAGACAAAAAACAGCCTGCTAAGTACACCCAGCTGCTGCTTGGAATCACCAAAGCATCGCTCTCAACCGACTCATTCCTAAGCGCTGCCAGCTTCCAAGACACCACTCGTGTACTCATCAGTGCAGCTACCAGTGGGCGAGTCGATCGTTTGTATGGATTGAAAGAAAACGTAATCCTAGGACGCCGAATTCCGGTAGGAACGGGTGTAATGACTGATGAGGCAGCGGAGCAATCCGTTGACGATCAGGAGTAAATCTGTTAGGATACAAGATCTATGCCTACTATTAACCAACTAGTTCGAAAACCACGCGTCAAAGTGACCACCAAGAGTAAGTCACCGGCAATGCAACGCGTTACTAACAACCTAAAAACCCGTAACTATGAAAAACCAGCCCCTTTTAAGCGTGGTGTCTGCGTAAAAGTAACTACAAAGACTCCGAAGAAGCCGAACTCTGCGCTTCGCAAAGTTGCACGTGTTCGACTTAGCAATGGATACGAAGTCTGGGCTTACATTGGCGGTGAGGGTCACAACCTTCAGGAACACGCTGTCGTACTTGTTCGCGGGGGTCGCGTAAAAGACCTTCCCGGTGTGCGGTATCACATCGTGCGCGGCAGCCTAGACCTTCAAGGTGTTACCGACCGTAAACGCGGTCGCAGTAAGTACGGCACCAAAAAGGATGGTAAGTAATCATGCCTCGTAAAGTTACTAAATCACTCGTACGAGAAGTACAGCCAGACCGTATCTACAACAGCACTATGGTTCAGAAAGTTATCAATCGCGTCATGCTTGACGGCAAAAAACAACTTGCTGAGCGATTAGTCTACGGTGGCATGGAAAAGGCAGCAAAAAAACTAAAGGTAGATAATCCGTTGGATGTGTTCGAACAGGCATTTAAGAACGTTCAGCCTCACCTTGAAACTCGTTCTCGACGTGTTGGTGGCGCTAACTATCAAATTCCTTTTGAAGTTAAGGGTCAACGACAAAACCACCTAACCATTATGTGGTTTGTGCAGTCTGCTCGCGCGCGTAAAGGTATGAGCATGGAAGACCGCATTGCCGCTGAACTTGTGGACGCCTACAACAATGCCGGCGCTGCAGTTAAAAAGCGCGAAGATACGCACAAGATGGCAGAAGCTAACCGAGCCTTTGCCCACTTTGCACGATTCTAGCCATGAACCTGAAAATAGCATCTATGGAAGGTGTCGGACACCCTTGTTATGTTGCAGACACTATTATTCATGGCGCTAAGCCAGGGACTCTCGTGGTTGCAAGAACAATTGATGTACAGCTTCAAGGGACGTTTATAGACGGCTCAGCGTCTGAACCAGCCATAAAAACAGTGCCTATCTACGACGGCGTAGACGGGTCAATTGTTGCGCGAGCGCAGGAACATTTGCGTGAAACAAGCTGTCAAGTCGCATTAACTGGTCAGTGTCCGCTCGTGAATTTCTTGGTTAACCAAGCGACACAATAGGATAGATACCTATGACAGACCGAAGCCAACCGTTACCTGAGGAGCGAATGATAAAAATTGGCCGGAGTTCCGCGGGCTCAGATTGTGGCGGTTGCGAAGTTATGAACGAAAAGCTCAGCGAAATTGCTCGGACAGCTGAAGCACTGCGCGAGGCTCTTGGAGAAAAAGCTATCCCGTTTTTAACGTCGTTAAGCATCTGTCAGCAAGCCGGAGCAGAAATGCACTTCTTGGCATACACCGATGCACTGCGTGAACGTTATGATTTAAGTGCAGAATGTCTTGGAGGCATGGCTGTAATCGTTTCAGGTATCCATACCATCGAATGCGGACATCCTGAATACGGAGGTGGCGGTGAACTCGCCTGATCAGTATCGTGGTATTGGCTGTGTTGAAGACATGATAGTCGGAGATCGACTGGCTGCCACGTTTCGTGCGCACACACTGCAGTCCCGCGCGGAGGAAGTGCGATCAATGGTTCAGCCCATGAGTGAACGAGAAACAACTATTACGACTGTTGCGGTACTGGCGATGGGACCCTTTGGGGTGGTGCACCCGGCTTGGGGCAGGCAAGTAGCAAATATATTTAGAGGCTGTTTGGCGACTCGACTCGAAAAACGTTCTGCTGCAGTTCTACCTTACGACTACGATGTGTGACACCTTGCTTTTTACGCTTAAATCAGGCACAATATATGAGAGCAAACGGCTACTTATTTATTAAGTTGTCAAAAAAATATTATTAAGGTCAAGAGCAATTAAGGAACTATTGTGGCAGCAAAGAAGTACGAACTAAACAAGATTAGAAACATTGGTATTATCGCGCATATCGATGCAGGAAAAACCACGACAACCGAGGGTATCCTCTACCGAACTGGTCTTAAACACAAAATTGGCGCGGTTCATGAAGGCGAAACCACTACCGACTGGATGGCCCAAGAGCGCGAGCGTGGTATTACCATTGTGTCTGCTGCGGTGTCTTGTTACTGGAAAGATCACCAGATCAACATTATCGATACTCCGGGTCACATTGACTTCACCGTTGAGGTCGAACGTTCACTCCGCGTACTCGATGGTGCTGTCGTGGTATTCGATGGCAAAATGGGTGTAGAAAGCCAATCCGAGACCGTATGGCGCCAGGCCGACAAATACAACGTACCTCGTATCTGTTTTATCAACAAGATCAATCAAACGGGTGGGGATTTTTACAAATCTCTCGACACAATTCATGCACGACTATCAAAGCGCGCTTTTCCAATCCACCTGCCAATAGGTTTCGAACAGAGTATTAACGGTGTGGTGGATCTTGTTAGCATGAAGGCATTTACATATAAGGAGTTCACTGACAAATCTTTGGTAGAAGTCGAGATTCCAGAAGACATGATGGACCAGGTCAAGAAATACCGAAGTCTGTTGGTAGAGAACGCAGTCGCTGAAGACGAAGCTATGCTAGAGAAATACTTTGAAGTTGGCGAAGAAGGCTTATCCGAGGACGAAATTAAGCAGGCTATTCGTTCTGCAATTCTGTCTGGTAACTTCTTTGCCGTAACGGGCGGTGATGGTCGTGGTGTGATTGTCGAGAAAGTACTTGACCTCGTAGTCGAACTACTTCCAAGCCCTGTTGATCGTGGGTCAACATGGGGAACGCACCCAAAGAGCGGCGACGAAATCGAACGCAAGCCAGAAGTAGCTGCGCCTTTTGCAGGTCTGGCATTTAAGATTGCGACAGATCCGTTTGTGGGTAAACTCGCTTATTTCCGCGTCTACTCAGGAACATTAAAAGCGGGAAGCTACATTCTTAATAGCTCAACTGGCGAAAAAGAACGTGTTGGACGAATTGTCCGCATGCAAGCCGATAAGCGTGAGGATGTTGAAGAAGTCGACGCAGGCGATATTGCTGCAATTGTAGGGCTCAAAGGCACAACAACAGGCAATACGCTGTGTGACGCTAACAATCCAATTGTACTAGAAAGCATTACATTCCCGGAGCCACCCGTCAGCATTGCTATTGAGCCCAAGACTAAGGCTGACCAAGAAAAAATGAGCTTGGCATTACAGCGTCTGGCGGAGGAAGATCCTACATTCCGTATTAAGGTTGATGACGAAACAGCGCAAACTATTATTAGCGGTATGGGTGAGCTTCACCTCGAAATCTTAGTGGATCGCATGAAGCGCGAGTTTAATGTCGAAGCTAACATTGGTCAGCCACAAGTTGCGTATCGCGAGACAATTCGCAAAGACGGTGTCGAAATTGAAGGTAAGTTTGTACGCCAGTCGGGTGGACGCGGTCAGTACGGTCATGTATGGTTACGCCTCAGTCAAAACGAAGCCGGCAAGGGCTTTGAGTTTATTAACTCTATCAAGGGCGGTGTAGTCCCAAGCGAATACATCAAACCTGTTGAAGAAGGTGTCAAAGAAGCCATGAGCAATGGCGTTATGGCTGGCTACCCGGTTGTAGACATCAAAGCCGAGCTGTATGACGGAAGCTACCATGATGTCGACTCCAGCGAAATGGCCTTCAAAATCGCCGGCAGCATGGCACTGCAAGACGGTGTTAAAAAAGCTTCCCCGGTCATATTAGAGCCAATCATGAAGGTTGTTGTCGTAACCCCAGAAGAGTTCATGGGTGACGTTATTGGTGACCTAAACAGCAAGCGCGGCCGTATTGAATCTATGGAAGACCTCAGCTCTGGTGTTAAGGAAATCACTGCGTTTGTACCACTTGGTGAAATGTTTGGTTACACTACCAACCTACGTTCAACTACACAGGGACGCGCCAGCTCCAGCATGGAACTGGACCATTATGCAGATGTTCCAAACAACGTAGCCGAAGCAATCATCGCCAAAAACGCAAAGTAGCCATTGCAATGTCCGACGGGCTAAAAATTAGATACTCGACACAAGAAACTATTGTTCCATCGTGCTTGGGAGTATGCTTTCCAGACAAAAATACCTACGATAAAGTTTGCGAAACAGTTGATGAATACAGTGCCGGTCTTAAGGTACTCCCAGATGATTCTGGAGCTGTTTATGTTGGCGTTCACGGGAGATGCAGGGGCTACACCGACCTATTTCTGGGGGCATGACTTGTGGCATGGAGTACGAAGTTACTATAAAACCAATTCGACTTCCCGAAGACTAGCCATATAGCCAACTCTTTACAAACACTACTTGATTAGATACTATAGATCCGTAACTCGCGAGAGGGCTATTGCTTGTTTTACAAGTAATTATGGATCGCGGTAGCAAAATAATTCATAAACCCTTTATAAATTAAACAGGAGTCATATACATATGGCAGATTTTGACAGAAGCAAGCCACACGTAAACGTTGGTACTATGGGTCACGTCGACCACGGTAAAACCACCCTGACTGCTGCTATTACTGCAGTTTTGGCAAAGAAGCTTCCAAGCGACGTAAACAAGAAGATTAATTACGACGAGA
>CAZXLT010000002.1:96212-112543 GCA_964641545.1 uncultured Candidatus Saccharibacteria bacterium | reverse complement strand
TTCCCTCGCATATTAAGATCGAAAATCACAACCGCCGCTGTGAACATAAACACCAAAGCAATCAATCCAACAATAGCATTGGAAATCACATTACCGATAAAGTACTGCCATACCTTTAGTGTTGTTGAGTGGTAGCGACGCAGCACACCTCGTTGTTTTAACCGTGGGAAGACATTGGTTGGACCGAAAATACCAAGCGACAAAAGGGTAAACCCTAAAATTCCTGAGAATGTATAGTCGAACTGACTAAGACCCTTGGTTGCCGTCGACTCGGTCTTCACTGTAAACGGCTCGTTGCTCGGTGAAAGCTTGCTGTTTATACCCTTAAAAACACCCTCCATGATTGAACCAAGCGTCTGCCCTGCTTGTTGATTACCTTGATCATACAGCACCTTCGCTTGACCACCCGGAAGTCCATTTGTGAGTGCGCCAAAGTTTTCTGGCAATATAATAGTTGCGTCTAATTGCGATCGATTCATTTTTTCCTTAGCGCTTTGTAGATCAGAAATTTTTGTATCGACTTTAAATACCTTATTTTCCCGTATCTGCTTTTCAAAATCTTTAGCAAAACTTGTTTGCGACTGATTAATTAAACCAACCCGAAAGCTCACGTCATCGTTGCCGTTAAAAATTGAGCCGAAAATAGTTAGGAAAATTAACGGGAAAATAAACACAAAAAAGATCGCAACTTTATCACGAAAAAGTCGTTTAACATCAATACGTACAAAAGTTTTTATCGGTAATAACTGTTTACTTAGATTACTCATTAGCGCCTATTCCCGTAAGGCCTTTCCTGTTAAATCAATAAACACATCCTCCAGGCTTGCCTGTTCGACATGCTGCTTCTTTTTAAAACCACGGGCAATAAGATCTTTGATCATTTTTTTTGGGGTATCAAGCGCAATAATTTTACCATCGTCCATAATGGCAACCCTATCACAGAGCAACTCCGCTTCTTCCATGTAATGTGTAGTCAGAACGACCGTCACTCCACGCTGTTGAATATCGCGTATCATGTCCCATAAATTTCGTCTCGCCTGAGGATCAAGTCCCGTTGTGGGTTCATCCAAAAAAAAGACCTTTGGACCATGCACAAGGGCTGCCGCAATGCTAAATCGTTGACGCTGTCCACCCGACAAATCCTCGACATAACTGTTGGCACGATCTTCGAGTTGCACGCTGCGTAGAAAATGACGTGGGTGCACTTTTTCGCCATAGGTTGCTGCAAAAAATTCAATTAGCTCGGATAGCTTCGTTTTTTCTTCAAAGGATGGCGTTTGAGGCTGTACGCCAATGAGTGATTTTATTTTTTCAGGGTTATCTTTGACGCTTATCCCGTCAAGATACACCTCACCTCCGTCAATTGGGCGCAAAGATTCTATCATCTCCAAGGTGGTAGTCTTGCCTGCCCCGTTTGGTCCAAGAATGCCAAAAATCTCACCCTGAGCTACATCAAACGAGATTCCCTTTACAACAGTGCGACTACCATCTTTCTTTTTAAGTGATTTTACTCGTAGAATTGTTTCGGTCATAGCGCCAAGTATAGCTCAGGACATATGCATATACAAAAGCGACCCGGGTGGTCCCCGGGTCGCTTTCCCTATCGTTAAATAGGATTATTTGCGCTTAACGGTCAAAAAGCCGTTGCGTGGGTTTTCGTTAACTTCGAAACCACTTGGGAGGTCGGTTGCCTCTGGTCGAGAATCTTTGCTGAAGTAGTAAATAGTCTGTTCTTTGCCGCCGCGAAGTGTAACCTTTTTTGAGTTTAGGTGATATGTAACACCCTTTGAGTTTGTGTGCTTATAAGCCATTGCTTTAAAGTCTCCCTCTCTTGAAATTAAGTTTGCACAACTACCATAACTCCGGTAGATTTACCTGTCAACAGGTAAATGCTATTTTACTTCTTTGACCTCTGTTAATTTTTGTAGATATTGTTACGTCAAATCACGCAGTTCTGTCTGAACCCAACGGTCCATACCGAAGCGAATTACAAACAGTGCGAAGCTGATACTGCTAACAACCAAGCTCCACCCAGCCAGGTCAGGTGACCATTTCGGCGATACGAAGTCGAACTTGTAAAGATTATCGGGGATAGTTTTTTCTTGAATACCATGACCTTCGATATATTCTTTGATACACGGGATGCGGCCGCTACCAGACAGACCCTTGGGAAAGCGTTTCTCGCACTCCACCTGGGCGTCGTTATAAATTTTTTCGTTCTCTTTACCTACTCTTTCATTTTCGGCTGCAACTAAACGTTCGTAGCGATATTTTAGCTGTATTGGCGGTTTAATTGCTCCTTCCCCAACCGAAAGATCTGTATTCATATGCGCGTAGATATACTCGCGAAGATCACGGAGAGGTTTTTCGACATCGGTATTATTTTTATCGGCTGCAATTACCTTGTCGCGTAGCTTTAATGCGGTGACATTATTATTGCGAAGCGCTGTAACGCTTATAATGCCGCTCACAATCGCAATAACCAGAAAAACCCAGGGGTTAACTGGATGAAGTTTTTTGAGTAGTCGTTTGAAAAATTTTCTATCCATTTTGTGTTTGCTAACTGATGTTATTTTAACATAGACAGTATACCTGCGTGCTAGACTAAACATATGCATATTTTCTTTAGCGGAATCGGGGGTGCAGGCATTGGTCCCCTGGCTTTAATTGCCAAACAAGCTGGTTACACAGTTTCTGGGTCCGATAAGCAGGATTCGCAATATATTGAGTACCTAAAAAAACACGGCATAACTGATATCTATATAGGTCAGACACTGGAGCAAATTTCGGCAAAAAACTCACAGGAGCGAATTGACTGGTATGTATACTCTTCCGCTGTTGAAAAAGAAAATCCAAGTGCACCAGAGTTTGTGTTTGTAGACCAGCAACATATTAAGCGCACTAAGCGTGATGAATTCATCAAACAGATACTAGGCGATAAGAAACTTAAACTAATCGCCGTTGCCGGTACTCACGGCAAGAGCACAACTACCGCCATGATAGTGTGGCTTTTTAAACAGCTAGAACTGCCAGTTAGCTATTCTGTCGGCGCCAAACTCAGTTTTGGAGATATGGGACAGTTTGAAGAAAACAGTGAGTACTTCGTTTACGAGTGCGACGAATTTGACCGTAACTTTTTGTCGTTTCAACCATACTTGAGTGTCATTACTGGCGTAAGCTGGGACCATCACGAAATATACCGAACGCGCGAAGATTACCAGCAGGCCTTTAATGACTTTATCGATCAAAGCGAGTGGACAATTCTGTGGCATACTGATTACGACTACCTAAATCTTCACGACACAAATAGAAAATCAGTTTTTGAAACCGACCACCCAGACATCAAAAAGATTGGACTCGCTGGTGAGTACAATCGCTATGATGCATGGCTGGCAATTCAGGCTGTACACGAAGCAACAAAACAACCGGTGCGAAAGCTACTAAAGCACATGAGCAAATTCCCTGGTCTGCAACGGCGCATGGAACAACTTATCCCGAATCTGTACTCTGACTATGCGCATACCCCCGAAAAAATTCGAGCAGCTATGAGCGTCGCGACAGAGATGGCTGCTGTTGAGAAACAAAAGGTCATTGTTGTATACGAGCCACTAACAAATCGCCGACAACACTATATGTTAGATGATTACGGTAACTGCTTTGAAGGCGCAGACAAAGTTTATTGGATTCCTAGCTACTTGGCGCGGGAAGATCCTGACCAGACTGTTCTAGAGCCAAGTCTGCTGATCTCTCACCTATCTGATCCATCAATAGCTGTTGCCAGCAATCGTGATGAGCAATTGAAGACAGCAATTGCAGATCACCTGAAAGCTGGTGATATGGTTGTTGGTATGGCTGGCGGGGGTGGCGACTGCCTAGACGAGTGGCTAAGACGTGAATTCCCCTCCGTTACATAAGCACCGCTTATGCTATAGTAAAACAGATGAAGCATCTTCTGCGATCTGGCACATCCGCAGAGCCACCAAAGCGAAACGATAGCATACTTCTTATCATTATCGTCATTGCAGGGTTGGGTGGTGCTATTTTTGCTGGTACATCAGTGTATAGTCGTAATCGGAACTTTTTATTGGCACGCGCCAATACTTTGGCTGCTTCTCTGCCTGAAAAAGATATTGCAGGGCTGAGTGGGAGTAAAGAAGATCTGGGGTCGGACAAGTACGAGCAGCTGAAATCAAAGCTCACCAAAGTCCAACAAGTGAATGATGATGTACGTTTCGCATACCTTACTACGTTAAAGAACGGACAGGTAACGTTTCTGGTCGATTCTGAACCAAAAGATAGTAGTGATTATTCGCCACCTGGTCAAACATACGAAGAAGCATCGGAAAAATTTAAAAATTCTTTTAAAAGCGGTGGATCGTTTGTCGAAGGTCCATATCAGGACCGCTGGGGTAACTGGCTGTCAGCCCTCGCTCCAATTAAAGATGCCCGAACCGGCAAAGTTATCGCAGTTGCCGGGATAGATAGCTCATCCACGAGTAACTTCATTCAGGTGGGACTCTATAGCTTATTGCCACTAGTGCTCGCTTCGGTACCACTCGTCATACTGCTACGTGCTCGAAAAATAAAACAAGCTGAGGCAGAAATTGCCTTGCTTAAAACACGCTTTGTTTCAGTTGCTTCACACGAGCTTCGCTCTCCTCTTAATGGGCTGTTGTGGGCAATTCAAAGTATGCTCAAAAAACCAGCCAACAAGGAGCAAGAAGAAACCCTAACAGATATGTATGTTAGTGCCGAACTATCGCTAGCAACCGTTAATGAGATCCTTGATATGTCTATCTTCGAACGTGGCAAGGGTAAGAATATGCACCATGACCCGGTCGACCTGGTTTCGCTCATTAACGAGGTTAAAAAATCATTAAAGCTTGCTGCCAAAGAAAAAAAGATTTCTATTAATTCCACACGAAATTGGCCTGAAACAGCTCGAGTAGTTGGTGATTCAGGCTCGCTCAAACGCGCCGTCATGAACATCGTAAGTAATGCCATTAAATACAGTTCTGAAGGGTCTCAAATTACTATTGATTACCGTCACGAAAAAGGACAGCATGTATTGAGCATTAAAGATTCAGGTATCGGTATTCCAAAAGACGAAATTGGTCGCGTAATGGAAGGGTACTACCGAGCACGTAATACGGCAAAAGTTGACGCAAACGGCACTGGGCTTGGTCTGTGGGTGACACGTCTTATTATTCAGGAACACAAAGGAAAAATTTGGATTGAAAGTGCAGAAAACGTAGGTACGACTGTCCACATTTCCTTGCCAGAGCTCGCTCTCAAAATTTCTTGAGCCGCTACAACCCTACAGCCTGCTTGATCTGCACCGCGAACGCGTCAACATCTAAACTTGTTTTCGACAAATACACACTGACCCCGCCTTTTAGTGCGTCATACAGCGTAGATGTAGTGCCGTCGTTTGTCATGATAATAACAGGGATGTCCTTACCCCAATCAGATTCATGAAGCTTTTCTACGAACTGTAGTCCGTCCATGTTTGGCATATGAATATCTGTTACTACGAGGTCAGGCACCTCTTCTTCGGCTTTTTGCAAACCCTCAACTCCGTCTGCTGCTTGAATTGTTTTTATCGTTGTTGTGTCGGCTAGCGCGTCAACCAAGCTGGTTCGTGCTAGTTTGTCGTCTTCAACAATTAACACTTTTTTAATCATGTCTTGGTACGTCATGGTTTGATGATACTTTGTATTTTTCTAGTCAGCAAGCTTAGGAAGCTTCTTTTGCAGTACCTATCTCGTACGTTGCACCAGCGGGATCACGAAGAAATGCGTATTTTAATGTAACACCAACGGTAATTGGAATTACGACTGTGTAACCTTGTTCTTCAAGAGCTTTTACATCATTTTCTAGATCATCAGAATAAATTGCAATGTGGTTTTTTATGAACTCAACCTGCGGATGGTCTGTGTCGTGAAATTTCCATAATTCATACGCTGCACCATCTTTTTCGACCGTTACTACACTAGCGCTCGGTTCTGGTTTTTCAAACTTATTTCGAATAGTGAAACCGAGTTTGGTGTACAGTTCAACACTCGCTTCAAGATTGTTTACTCCAATCCCAGTGTGAAGTACCTCCTTAAGCATTCTGCCGCCATTCTTGACGCGGACCATTTTGAAAGTTCTTAGTGTCAAACAACGCAAAGTTTAGCGGGGTCAATTTGTATAGAACATGAGGGTTTTTACCGCTGAGTACGTCTTGGACAAATTCATCTGGTTTACGAAGCTTTGTTTGATACTTTCTGATGACCGCTTCATTTTCTGCGTGTGGTAGTTTTTCAGCAGTTCCCTCTATAGCTATACCAATTACCCAGTTTTCTTCCTCGGTGTTTTCGTGCACCAAAATATAAGCCGCTACATTATTGTTGCTTGCTATGTCCTTTGAATGCCGTCGCTCCTCAGTACTAAACCAATACAAATTTAGGTCTTCATCACTAAACATATGTACTGTGCATAGCCAAGGCTTATTATCTTTGCTGGTTGCTAACTGCATAATGTTTGATGCAGGTATATATTCTCGGATCAGTTCTTCTACTGTTTTCATCTGTTGTCACCCTTACCCTTAATTACATTGCGGGCTTTTCGAGATTTTAGTTTCTCAACATTATTTTGCATGATGTCATTAAACGACAGACCAAGGCTATGTGCCATAACGGCAATGTACCAAACAACATCACCCAGCTCTTTGCCAAGCTCCACTCGATCCTCTTCGCTAATTTTGCCCTCTTTGTAAGCAACGATTTTTTTCCATTTTTCCACTACTTCCCCGGCCTCACCGGCTACGCCCATTGCCCAAATGGTTTTATCCATTAACGTGTCTACATACTTCGGATCGGTGTATGCAGTTGTGAGGGCTTGTTGTTGATAGTCGTCAAAATTCATTTCTTCTCCCAGTTATATTCGCTATAGCTTTTGCCGTCCTCGATTTGTTCAAGCGCATAACGCACCGCTGGTACAACATTCTCTGGCAGGTCATCTAGCTCAAACCACACTAGTTCACCGTGCTTATCTGGCTCTGCATTGTGCGCCTTCCCGCTCCACATGCTAGCTTGAAAGAACATGTCAATCCAGTCATTGTCTGGATCTTCAATTTCATGGCGATGCATTACGTGAATTTGATGCAAGTCTTTTAGCGCAACGGTAACACCCGCTTCTTCTTTGGCCTCTCGTAATGCTGCTTGCGTGAAGGATTCACCCTTTTCTACCTTGCCAGAAGGCAGCCCGTAGTGACCATTCATCCAAGCAGTGTTAGTACGTAACACAAAAGCGATCTTACCATCTTCGTTTTCCAGTAACACAAAACTTGCTAAATATGGACGCTGTGTGTCGTAACTCATTGTTTTATTGTAACAGCGCCTTCTCTTAGTACTTCTACTGCGTCATCAATAACCCGAATCAGTGTGGATGGTTTTTTCTTTGCACGATCTCCCCCATCCACATAGAAATCTACATCATTTTTGAAATACATCATGGCCTGCTCAATGGTATTTGCTTGACGTTCACCAGGATGGTTTGCGCTGCTCGTTACAAGTGCGCCAGTTTGTTTAAGTAATTTACAAAGTTTTTTATCGGCAACAATCCGAACCGCTAAACCGCTCACTCCCTGTCGCAAGTATTCTGTCTTCGGATCTCCCGAAGGTATAACAACACTTACCGCTCCTGGCCAATATTGTTCTACTGCTGTTAGGTAGCGCTTTTTAAGACCAAGTTCGGTTAACTGTTCTATGCTTTCCGCAATAATTGTGCCTGGCTTTTTTTCGCGTTTTTTTATCCTGTACAGTCGTTCAACAGCTGCGGGTTGTGCTGCGATACACACCAGTCCATACACAGTATCGGTCGGCATTACGCCAACTCCACCCCGATGCAGTAGGGCGATTAAATTTTGATCTGATAGATCATCAAATACAGCTGCCATAAATGCTATACTAACACCTATGGAGAAACTTTTCTCGGTAATTGATGTTAGCAACCGTCAGACATTACTCACTCAACCTCGTCAGTGGTTCAGCGATCACGGCGTAAACATACTAATTATTATCGTAGGTGTCTGGGTGTTGCAGCGTGTTGTACGTGCCGTAATAAATGGGTTGCTTGGTCGGGCTATGGTTAACCATGCGTTTACGACAGAATCCGAACGCAAGAAAAGGGCCGATACCCTGCATGGGCTTATCAACGCAGTTGTGAAACTTGGCGCTCTAATGGTGACGGCAGTCATGGTGATCGATGAACTAGGGATTAACACGGCTCCGCTCTTGGCCAGTGCGGGAGTTGTTGGTCTGGCGCTTGGGGTCGGTGCGCAATCATTTATTCGTGACTTCGTGAGCGGAATTTTTGTTATAAGCGAAAATCAATATAGGGTTGGCGATACGGTAGAACTGAGTACTACCGGGAAGACAATCAGCGGTGTTGTGGAAGCCATTTCGGTCCGTACTACAATACTCCGCGACCTAGATGGCACTAGACATTACATCTCCAACGGCGCCGTTCTGGTCGCGAGCAACAAGACCTTTGGGTTTAGCAAGCTTAACGAATTAATGATTGTTGGGCCAGAAACCGATATCGCTAAGCTGGGATCGATAGTCGACAAAATTAGTGAGAAGCTTCTAAGAGACGAAGAGCTGGGCAAGCGGATTAAAAAGGCACCCAGACTTGAGCAGGTCGATGGTTACACCGACAAGGGTCTTGCAGTATATATTCGTGGCACCACCACCCCAGGAGGTCAGTGGAAAGTAAAAAACGAACTGTTTCGCGAACTACAAGTCGAACTAAAAAAAGCCAAAATCAAGCTTATTTAGTCAACGTCCTTAAAAACGCTTGGAATTTTTGGTTTTTCTCTAGTTGTTGAATTTGGTCTTTAGACCACCAAGACCAAGTATGGTCTTTATCGGCTGTAGCTTGGTCGGTGAATTGTTCCCACTTCAGCCACTGTAAGTCCTCAACTTCGTCAGGGTTTAGTGCTGGCTTAGATGCCATCATGGCAACATAGACTGGGCAGAATTCATGCTCAATGATCCCTTTGTATGGGGGTGTTTTGTAGGTGTAGTTGGGCAATATGAGCGACAAGTTTTTAACCTGCATGCCAAGTTCGTACTGTGATCGGCGGGCGATCGCAGCCTCGCGACTTTCCCCCGGTGCAGGGTGCCCGCACACCGAATTTGTCCAGACATCTGGCCAAACTTTCTTGCTATGCGCCCGTTGAGTCACTAGCAACTCCCCTTTTTCGTTGAAAATATAACAAGAAAAAGCTGAGTGAAGCTGCGTATTGGCATTGTGGGCTTCGAGCTTTGAAGCTGTCTTCCCCGTTGGTCTGCCAGACGTATCGACGTAAACAATAATTTCTTGAGTTGGATCGATATCACTTCTCCTTGGTTTTAAGCCTTCATTGTATCAAATACCATTAAGGAATAGACGGTTGCGCAATGGCGCCATAATTTTATATAATGAGGTCTTACCATTTCAAATACTGTAAGGAGTATTCTTGAGGGTTTATTTCGCAGGAAGTTCAGGGGCAAAACACAATTACGAAATATATCGAAAGATCATATCGTATGTCAAAGACGGTGGTCACGAAGTTCTCAATAGTTGGATAGTTGAGATTTTGAGCAATCAGGATGTCGGCGAAGTCCACGATGTGTTAGTGCGTCAGGAAAGCTTACTGCGCAAGAGCGATTTGATGATTGTGGAATCCAGCACGCCATCATTTGGCATTGGCTATATGATGCATCAAGCGATACGACTGCATATTCCGATCTTGTGCTTGTACCCAGATGGACACAATGACAACGACCTGTCGACGGTAATCGCGGGTAATGACTCCTCCTTATTAAGTCTACATTCATACAACGCAAAGAGCTTAAAGACCATACTCGACAAACAAATTCACTCTTTAGGAAATAACGAACTTATTAAATTTAATTTTCTTGCGAACAAAGAAATTACTGAATTTCTCGAACGGAATGCAGCCAAGCAAAGAAAGTCGAAGTCAGAATACTTGCGTGATGTGTTGAATGAAATAATTCGTAAACAGGAGAATTTATAAATCATGACTGCAGTAGACGAAACAGCACTTACTGGTATCGGTACCAGCCCGGAATTGCCATCATTACATTCATTTGGTCCGGGAGCAGCAGAAGCAAGGAGAGCCTTTATAGAAGATGTAACTGCAGTTGATTTGGGAGCGATTACTCTTGCCCATATCACACCCGAGGCTGTGGAAGGTAGCAATATAGAGAACCTGTTGGGAGAAGTTTCGATCCCGGTTGGCGCCGTAGGCCCACTCACAGTTCGCGGACAATATGCAGACGGACGATACTATGTGCCGCTAGCAACAACCGAAGGGACACTTGTCGCTAGCGTTTCGCGCGGCGTTAAGACACTAAATCTTTCCGGTGGTGTTGAGACTGCAGTAGAATACCGCGGCATGACACGATCGCCGGTATTTGTGTGTGATTCTTTAGCTGATGCACAGAGATTAAAAGAATTCGTATCAGACCCAGAGCGATTTACTGAAATAGCCGAGGTGGCCGAAGTGGGGAGCAATCATACAAAGCTTCTTGAGATTAAACCAATTTCCAATGATAGGTTTGTTTGGCTGCGCTTTCGATATGACACGGACGAAGCAATGGGTATGAACATGGCAACTGTCGCAACCCAACAAGCAAGTGACTTCATCATGAGCCAAGTACCGTGCTCAATATTGGCGTTGTCTGGAAATGCATGTGTCGATAAAAAGGCTAACTGGATAAATGTTATCGATGGACGCGGATTCGATGTAGAGGCAGCAGCCTCTATTCCGGCCGAGGTTCTAGAGGACATGGGTGTTGACCCAAAATACTTAGCAGATGTTGGTTTTGTAAAGAACTGGGTCGGTGGCGCAATGGCTGGCGCAATGACCAATAATGCACACGCAGCCAACATGGTTTCTGCTGTTTTTGCAGCCACAGGTCAAGACTTGGCGCATGTTATTGAATCGTCACATGCCACTACAACGGTTATGGCAGGAGAAGATGGAGTTCGCTTTGCAGTAAAGATGCCCTCTGTTATTGCAGGGACAATTGGTGGTGGTACAGGTTTGGACGCACAAAAATCACTCATGGAAGTCATGTTAACCGACGTAGATAACCCAGAAAAAGTCGTCGAACGCAGAGTTCGCGCGTATGCCGAGATAGTGGGAGCAACAGTACTAGCAGGTGAACTAAATTTACTAACAGCACTCGCTCAAGGACAGCTTGCGTCGGGACACCAAAAATTTGGAAGAAGTAAACAATAATACCAGTTTAGGTTATGTCACAGAATCCAACATCTAGTTTGTCGTCAATTTCTGTTCCAGCAAAGGTAATTTTGTTTGGCGAGCACGCAGTTGTATACCCTGGAAACCACGCAATATTGTGGCCGGTTAAGTCCTTGCGAGCCACTACAACGACTTTTGAAGTAGGAAATCACGCAGAATATACATTACAAATTGGTAATGAACTGTGTGTTATACCTTTTTCGGACCTCACGCATACCACCCCATTTGAAGACCTAAAAGGATATGTCCAAGCCTGTTTGCTAATCGCGCATAAGCACATTGCTACGCATAAAAACCCAAAACCACTACATATAAAGTTTAAATCAAATATACCCATGGGTGGGTTTGGCGCTTCTGCCTCTACTGCTGCTAGCCTCATTAAAGCAGTAGTGGTCGCCAATGGGCTAACACTTGACCAACACAATTGGTTTGATTTAGTAATGAAGGCTGAAAAATTACCACACACCAATCCAAGCGGTGCAGACACTGCTGTCGTAACACTGCAGGAACCAATCATAGTAAAAAAACGGTCGGACGGTCTTGTAGATGTTGAGGTAATTAAAGACTCCGAAGAGTTACAGGCGGTCATGGATGAGATGCAGTTTATACATACTGGCAAGCCTAAGGAGCTCACAGGTAGTGTTGTGAAGTTTGTTTCCACGCGACACAAGAGCAAGAGAATATTGTCGCTTATAGAAGATAATACACGGCAGGTTATTGATGCAATTCGCAGTGGTAATGGTGGTCTTCAGAAGTATAAACAATGGATCAATATAAACGGTAGGCTGTTAGAGGAGCTTGGTGTCGTCCCCAAAAAGATCGTTACAAAATCCGCAGTACTGCGCGACCAAGGTATGTCTATTAAAATATCTGGCGCAGGGGCCCTTAGTGGTGATTCGGGTGGAGTAATGATTTATTTAGGGTCGGGCAGCCCAAGCTTTTGACATATCCAAGGAATGACGAGCTCTGGTATAGTTTGATCACCTTCAACGATAAAAAGCTTCCCTGACTGGCTGATTAATGCCTCGTGCTGATTGGTTAACTTGATGTCATTCTCAATAAGATCAAGTCGCTTGTTTATTGTTTCTTGACTATCGCCCCGTTTTCTCATTCTATCGGTCAACAACGTTTGCCACTCAGCCGGCGCCTGCAGCCCAACAAAAACTGGTCGAGGCACCAACCGCGCAAGCTTGGGAATAAGCGCTGGCCATGCGTTGACTAAGATGTGTTTTTCATCGGGGATCAAAGCCGATTCGGTAAACCCGTACAGGTTGCCCCCAAACTCACCGTGAACAAGAAACTCCCCAGATTCAATCATTGCTTGGAAATTTGAAACATCCACAAAGGTTCTGTCTACTGATCCCTCGTCTTCGTGGCGAGGAGGACGCGTGGTGTGTACCTTAGCCTGCTCAAAGTCGTGTGGGAATTGTTGCATGAGCGACTCGGCAGCATACGTCTTGCCAAGTGCTGACGGACCCACAAAAACAACTGCTTCATATCCATTCTTTTGCATATGCTAATTATAGCCTATTACCTCTGAACATTGTATAATATGAACAAGAAATCATGCCTGAACTTAGGAAAATTACAGCTCGTGCGCCGTCAAATCTTGCATTTGTTAAATACTGGGGGAGAAAAGACGAAGTTTTGGCGATACCTACCAATGGAAGCGTATCCGTTGCACTCGATGGAATGCACAGCACCACAACAGTAGAGTTTAGCGACGCACAAAAAGAAGATTCGATGGTGCTTAACGGGAAGGCTCTGAGTGGTTTTGCGCTGGAACGAGTAACTGAGCAGTTAGATCGAATCAGGAATATGGCAAAAATACAGCTCAAGGCACGAGTTGTTAGTACGAATTCCTTTCCTACCGGCACTGGTCTGTCGACGTCGGCATCAGGATTTGCAGCATTAACACTTGCCGGAACTAAAGCGGCAGGCTTGGAACTAAGTGAAAAAGAATTATCGATTTTTGCTCGTCAAAGTTCGTCTGGCTCTGCGTGTCGTTCAATACCAGCTGGATTTTGTGAATGGTACGACGGCACTACCAGCGAGACATCCTTTGCAGAAAGTTTTTTGCCACCAGAGCATTGGGATTTAAGTTTTCTTGCAGCTGTCGTTTCAAGTAAGCCTAAGCATCTACCGTCAACCATCGGGCACAGAGGCGCGCAAACAAGTCCATTTTTTGAAACCCGAGATTCGCTCATGCCGAATCGAATAAAAAAAGTTAAGAAATACCTAAAAGAAAAAGACTTTGCACTACTTGGAGAGGCAATGGAAGCCGAAGCGTTAGAGCTTCATGCTATCATGCTCACGCAGAAGCCAGCACTGATATATTGGTCGGCAGGTACAGTAGCCCTGATGCAAATGTGCCAAAAATGGCGAGAAGACGGGGTTATTGAGGCATACTTCTCCGTAAACACAGGTCAAGATATTTATTTTATGGTTCGCCGAAAAGATGAAGAATTACTAAAAACCATCCTGCAAAAGACCGGTATGGTAAAAGAGCTCATTCTTAATCACCCTGGTATGGGTGCGAGAATTATCAATAAACATTTATTCTAGCGTTCGAAAGTCAAGTTTTATAGACCTAGCGTAGTATCGCTGAGGTCGGTTGCCGAGTAATCTTTTACGTCGTCTACTTTTTTAAGACTTGCGTCTAAGTCGCTGCTTGTTTTGTCCAGATCTTCTGCTTTTAGACTGGTGTCTTCCGGTTCTGTCTGAGTCGTGGCAGGCGCAGGAGTTGACTCTGGTTTTACTTTTTTATTCGTCTGAATGTACGCATATCCCGCCCCACCGCCAAGTGCAGCAAGTAGAAGTACTATTATCAGAACCTTTACACCAAGCCCTTTGCGTTTTGGCTTGTTGAGATTACTTAGGTCTGGAGAGGGACTCTTAGCTTCTTCTTCGGCTAAAAGTTCTTGTAAGGTTTTGCCAGAAGATGCTTTTATATCGCCCGGGTTTGTCGCAGGAGCTGCCAATGGAGCCTGTGGTATTTCCTGACCAGTAATCGAGCTGTCGATTTCGGGCTCTGCTGGCGGTAGCCCACCGTTAGGTAGTGGTGGCTCTACTGTTTCTAGTGGGGGCTTCACCTCAGGTCCGGGTTTAGGCGGCGTCGATGCTACTGTTACTGGAACCGAAAACTCGTCCGTGGTTTCTTCTGGCGGCATAGCCGGAGCGGGGCTTTTTGGCAGCATAGGTGTGTTGTCCATTATTGTGCTCCTCCCGTTGTCGTATTGGTTGTAGTAGTTGTACTGTTTTGAGTGCTCGTACCGCTTGCGTCGTCAGTACTTGTTTTCTTTTCGACACTTGCCCGTAACGTTTTAAGAGTCGGCTTAATTGTATCCGTGACGTATGTGCGGATAGCTTTTGCATCTGTTGCCACGGTTTCGCGGGCAGTTCGAGCCGTTTCTAGTGCTGCCTTGAACGCAGCCGGGTCTGCCACACAGCCTACTTCTTTGAGGTCAGCAAGAGCGACTTTGTATTTAGCGAGGTCGGCTTTGAAGAGCTCAACCTTTGCCGTAAGTTCGGTCTGCTGCTTTTTTAGTTCTGTTACATCTACATCGCCGTCTTCAAGTTTCGTAATAATTTTATCAACGTGGCTTAACAACTCCTCGTACGCCTTGCCTCGATTAACCAGACCCTTATCCACAACACCATCAAGTGTTTTAACCTTGGTCTGCGCAGCTGCACATTTTGCTTTTAGGTTAGCCTGCTCGGCTGCTGTTAGCTTGATCTTCAGGGTATCCACTCGTTCTTTGAGTCGATCTGCTAGCAATTTCTTCTTACCCTCGGTTGTTGTTAGTTCTTTAACGTCATCTGAAAAAGATTTGTTTTTTGTACTTGTCGTATCAGACTGAGCCGTAGACCCAGAACTAGATGTTGAAGTTCCCGAACTTGAATTTTCAGTTGCAACAGCATGGACCACCGCAACAGGGGCAAACGTAAGCAGCGAGCAGCTGAACAACATTCCCACCAGATATTGCACACGTTTTTTCATAAACCTACAATGCCTTTACTTTTATATATTCTGTAGCCATTTTACCATAAGCATGTTGCTTCAAGCCAAACTATACAAGCCTTTTTTGAGTGTAATCATTCCCTCTGAGCACAGTTCTTTAAGAACGTCGTTTAGCCTTTGGTCGTTAATTATTGCGTACAGATTATTCTTAGACATTCGTGCGTTGTCCGCGAGCGACTTTAAGACCAGGCCCCTGACTTGACGCTTAGAGCCCTCGAACCGTGACTGTTTTGCGTAATGTTTACTCTGTGTACTTTTATTACCGACTGTTGATTTTAAAAACGCACCATAGTCCATTAATGCCCAGTACCATTCGCGTGGATGCTCTTGATCTAATGTTTCTTCAATTATTAACTTGAGCTCCTTGTCGGTAACATCTTCTCTGTTATTGAAGAAGTGGTGGATATACACAGTACGAATGTTAGTCTCTATAAATATCACGGGCTGGTTATAGGCGTAGGCACAAATTGCACCAGCCGTATTAATGCCGACGCCAGGTAGTTGTGTTAAATCCTGCTGATTGTCCGGAAAAATTCCGTTATGCTCTTTAGAAGTTACCTGTGCTGATTGCCACAAATATTTTGCGCGTCTATTGTAGCCAAGCCCTTGCCACAGCCGCAGTACGTTGCCCAGCCTTGCATCCGCGAGTGCCTGAACGTTTGGGAACTTCTGCAAAAAGGCATAGTATTTCGGAATCACACGATTAACTTGTGTCTGCTGCAGCATGATTTCGCTGACTAATATGTTGTACGGGTCCAGCTCACCTTTTCGCCAAGGTAAATCTCGTCCATGTTTTGAATAATAGTCCCAAACTAATTCTGGAAGGCTGGAGATCTGCACAAACCAATTGTAGCAAGTAAACTATTTTCCGGGGGGAGGAGTGGTTGTTGACGATGTTTCGAGGCTTATAGAGTTGATGCTAATCGGCACCGTAGAATAGCTGGTCATCGACCAATTCCATGCTCCGGGATTTGAGATCGTTATACTCTTGCA
>CAZXLT010000002.1:0-96202 GCA_964641545.1 uncultured Candidatus Saccharibacteria bacterium | reverse complement strand
GTAGCTTGAACTTTTCGGCAATTCAATGTCTTGTTTAGCGCTACCTGGATACGCTTGCGAGCTTGAAATCCATGATGCGGGGTGAAAGGATATTTTTGTATCACTAGCCGCTGTATAGCTCAAACAAAAGAAATAATCTCCTCTTACGGGCACAACGTCTTCTTTTGTTTTAACAAACGAGTTCCTTGTAAAATCAATCTTGTACGTTGCTGCTTTGCCGTTAGAGCCCGTGGTAGCAACGTTTATTTGTGCGCCATCCGTAGACATAGTGGTAGGCGAGATCACATACTGTTTGTAAACGCCTGTGCTAATCGCGGCAAAGCTTTGATACACCATTAAAGTGCCGCCAACAACAGCGAAAACAACCAGTATAAAGAGCAGCCTATTCTTGGGTGACTTCAAGTTAAGTCTACTGAGACTAGATTGTTTTTTCTTTTTTGCAGCCATAAAGCTCCTCTATATTAGTGGTTATGGTTAAATGTTAACAGCTTGTAAAGGATAGTCAACATCGGGACTTAGCAAACCAAGTCATTACAACGGCCGCACTTACCCAATATGGGAAAACCCCTATCAGGGTATCGCTTACCGAATGGGAGCCACGATCTACCATCAAAAAGCTGGCAATCAAGAAGTAAACGTATGGAACATAAGTCAGCCATCCTTGCCATGTGGACGGCAGATAACTCCCACGCACTTTTACAAACCAGGCGTTATTTTTCTTTTTTGCTTTTGCCATTCCTTCCTTTGTTTACTTTTGCAAGTACTAGCTTGCCAAACCACCCAACAACGAGAACAGAGCCGAGCCAGACCGGCCAATCTCCGAGTAGCATGTAAGGGGTTCTCTTGCTATTAGTTTTGGCTAAAACCGATATGGTGTTTACACCCCTAACCTCTGCTTGCTTTTTACCGTTATTATCAAAAGCGTAGGCACTCGCACTGTTAGCGGACTGTAGAAAGTATCGGCTGTTGGCGACTGCCATGAAACGCCCAAATGATTTTTGTTGCCATGCAAACAGTCGGGAACCATTAAACGGTCTAAGCGATGCTGCGTTCGCAAAAACATTGGCGCCAGAGTTAGCCAGATGACGATAGTCTTGCGGTGCAATAATGCTCGAACAAACGGCAATGCCTACGCGTATGTTATCGCTCACTTGAAATGGTTCTAACTGCCTGCTACCCCTGATAACTGACTTCGAAATCGTAAAGAAGTCTAGCGCCCCCTTCTGCCCGGTTGCTCGTAAGAAAGTCCGCATCAGATATGGAGCGTCTTCGCCACCAGGAATCAGGCGAAACTTATCTTGGTAATCAGTCAAACCATCGTGCGTATTGCCTACTAGCAGACGATTTTCGTGCCCCCGCCTTGTTTCTTGATAGATCTGTGTCGACCCAGTAAAGAATGTTTTTGTCTTATCCTTATTGCCCCACTCAATACGCTCTTTCAGGTTTTCATTGGTTGCCTTCTCTAGACCATACTCTGGGAACACAACCAGCTGCTCGTTGGTTGGTTTAATTTGTGAAACTCGTTCTGCTAGCGTCTCGCTAACTAGCACTGCTTTGAACTGGGTGCCATTTGGGGTCTTGAAAGCCTGCCAGCCGACAACGGAAGCCAGTGCTACAAGGAGGAGCGGCTGCCACACAAGTTTTCGCAGCTTTCTCTGGTAGAGCATATAGATAATTAACCAGGTAAACCCCGCTAAACCATAGAGACCAATGAATCTTGAGGCAAAAATAACGGGAGTATTCAGTAGCACTAACGCACTGCTGCCAATTGGGAGCACACTATCCCACCGTGCTTGCGGGCCAACCCACAGCAAGGCCAAGCCCCAGGCGATCACAAAATCTGCAAGCGAGAATAGCAAAAACAATAGCGCAGACAAAATATTTTTTGGGGTCTTCTTTTCTATCAGCTGAGCGAGTCGCCGGAACTTTAGTGCCGCCCAAACAGACACCGAAACATTCACGAGCATAACCAGTGCTGCAAAGAATAACCCTTGCCTTTTTGCACCAGTGAGGTCGAGCGAGTCGGTTTGGAGCAGCCAAAACCACATGGCGCTATACCATACCGCCAGTATGTATTTTGGTCTGAATATTTTAGTTTTTATGGAAATTTTCTTCACTTGCACCTGCCGAGTAACTTACCTGCAGCGCTTGGTATTTAGACTGCCTCTAAATAGGTACACTATTCGACAATTTGGAATGTTAGTGAAGCAATCCGGTACTTGCTTACTCCGTCTGCCCATTGCCAACCGATAGTCCCAGCCTTTGCACCAAAGCTGCTTATCCCAATTGTATTGTTCAGTGTAAAATTGGGGGTACACTGAGTTCCGTATGTTGGACCAAACACTAAGTCGTGCTTAGTGCCCGAGTTGTCGTATCCAGATATATCAAACCGTAATCGAACATTTCCATCAACACCACGAGCAGTTAAACACACCTGCGCCGATCTTCCGGCGTATGTCCTTACTAAAGGATCCATTTTAGCAACGTAGTTTGGCGTTGAGTCTGAGTGAAGCGTTGAATAGAAGTACCTACCACCCTCAAAGACTTGCGTATTCTTTTTTGCGCCTTGTTGCAATTCAGTAACTAACAAACCACCATTATTACTTGGGGGTGTCTTGTACTGTACGTCTGCTGCTGTAAATACGGCCGACCCAAGTGTAGCGGCAAAACTGCGATACACCATAATTCCGCCGCCAACTAACGCAAAGGCAAGAATTGTCGCGATCATTCTGCCCTTGAATGTGTTGAGTTTTAGCTTTGCAAGCAATGATTGTCTAGAGGTTGTTTTCTTTTTTGGCATGTTCTTCCTTTTTACGTTACTTTTCTTGATCTTACCATTAGCATTTCGTTTTTCCAACTACTGCTGTGTATATTGGGTTATCTTCCAGCCACTAGATTCAGTGAGTGTGATGTTAAGGTTATAGATATACGAACCGAAGGTTGCCGTGGCATTTATCGTTGCCGTACCTGAACTACCCGCCCACGATGGTTGGTCAAACTTAAAGACCGTTCCTTGGGGCAGTTGTGACGTATCGACTTGAACATTTGGGTTATTCTTTGCTCCATTTGCTTCTACAGACAGGATCGTAGTACAAGCTGCTGCTGGTATGGCCTTATTACTGCAGTTGGTTGATTGACTAGGAGCAGGAGAAGACGCTGTTGGAGCTGAGCCGCCTCCAGAAACAGGAATGCTTGGTACTGAACCACCCGAAGAACCGCCTGCTGAACCTCCTACCGCCGTACCGGTTGGGTCAGATGATACTCCGCCCTGACCTGACTCATTAACAACAATTGGCTGGAGATCTTCAATGGTTGCTTCTGAATCTTCACGTGAGAAAAGACTTGGCAGACTAGGTAACCCAATGCCGTACGTTTGATAACCAAGTATCTTTGCTATTTGAGCACCCCCAAGAATGGTCAGAATAATTGCTGCAGAAATAGTAACCCTCTTAGCAACAGTGCTTCTAAAAATACGCTGTTTGTTGAGTATTGTGTTGTGTGACCGGATAAGTACTTTGGTCATTTTATGGCTTTTTTATATTTATACTTCTTGTGGTTACTATATCACACTTAACGATTCAGTAGCCACCATTGTGTAGCAGCATACCCGCTGAATGCTAGGAAGAATAGCAGCGCGAGAAAGGCAAATAATTTTGAAAAGCGTGAATGCAACAAGGGACCAATGCTAACCCGACGAACAACTACCTGAGGGTTTGCTTGTTTAGCCTTCTTTTTTTCATCTTTTTTCGTTGGGGCGGGCTTCTGCGCGTACGCGCTGAGGTCAAGTGGGTTGAAATCTTGCGTCGGCATAGCTCTACCGTACCATAAGCACTTTATGGCAGGCAATTAGTAGTAGTACCAACGCCCAGGACCTTCAGAATGCGTAACATCACGAATTTTTTTAGCGGAGCCCCCGTCAATATTCATTACATAGTCCGCTGTTTCTTCATTGGTATGAATGCGATACACCAGTGTATGATCATCAAGCCAACGCACTGGTCCGCTTAAGCCTGCCTGCGATTTAATGACTTTGTCTTTTTTACTCTTCCCATCGTAGAGCAGTAAGGCACCTTTCCCATCACGTTGATCAACCCATAGGCTACGATTGCCGTCGGGGCTTTCTGTGTAAATTCTCCCCGTTAAACTGCTTGGAGGACCGCTCTGCTTAACAGGCTTGTCCTTGGTGCCGATTTTGTATTTAAACCAGTCCTGTCCGACAGATAGGTAGAGTGAGTCATAGTCAGTCCGAAAGATATTCCATACCTCTTTGTCTATAACTGTGTGCTTATTAGTGTTATCGACCGATATTCTATACAGACCAGAAGCGGTATTCGGAGTATACGAATTGGATGGAGCATAATAAACATCTTTTCCAATGAGCAGAAGATCATTAAAGGAGTTGGTACTCGCTAGCTGTTCCGATTTTTGTGTTTTGTAATCATACGCAATCAGTTTTTGCCGCGCCGCATTGGCAGCGCTGGTGCCTGCTGTCACCTGCGCAAATACTAATTTATTTCCAGACCACCCCATCACCTGAACTCGCTCTGATTGAGCAATTGTTTTACTTGTGTTATCGCTGAGATCAACCAACGTAAGTGTGTTCAGCAAAAAGCCTTCTTTGTTACGTACGTTCTCGCGCGTGGAAACGTAGGCGACAACTTCATCGGTGGGGTGCGAAACTAGCCCAAGATTATCCTGTTCATTACCTGTAGCCTTTAAAACGACTGTTTCGTTTTTACCATCCACGTCAATTTTGTAGAGATCGTACTTGCCAGACTGTTTCGTTACGAATGGCTGGCTTCGGCCAGATACGAGGCTTACCTTTTCATCATCCTTAGTTTTTTCGTCAATGGTGACTTTTTCGGTCCGATAGTTTTTGGCATTGATTGCTATTTGTAGATCATTCTCTTCACGATCATCAACCGTAAGGACAAGTTTACCAGTTTTATCCGAAACTGCTGATAGTTCGCTGGTGCTCGCTTCTGCTTGTTCTATTGGCTTACCAGACAGTGCATCGGTAACAATAAAACTGTACTGCGTGCCAACTGGCTTAAGTTCGAGATTACCTAACGGGTTGCTGCCCCAGCCGAGCGTTAGTGTTTTATCAACATCCGCAAAGGCACGACGGCGAATTGTGAGTTTTGTCCGACCTAGTTTCAAGTGCTCAAGTTTTACTTTCCCATCAACACCACTTGCCGCTGTTATGCCCCGTGTGGACACCTGCACATTTTTTAATGGCTGTTTTGTAGTTTCATCGTACAGAGTTATTGAAGTGCTGCTGCGAGCACCAAACAAGTTCAGTAAAAAATACCTAGTAATCGGGATGAGTAGCAGCATTAGCGTTATCAGTCCTGCGCCACCAAAAGTGTAAAGCTTGGCATGCTTGCGGTGCCAGTAGTGCCGCCACGCGTGCTTTATTTTCTCACTTAGCCCCATTGGTTGGGAATTCTTGTTGTGCTTCTCTTTTTCTGGTTCTGGTTCTGGTTCTGGCTCAGAGTCATTCTGACCTTCTCCAAACGCATTTTGAGAGTCAGTATCAGAGCTTTCTGGTACAGAAGGCTCTTCAGACGCCTGTTCGGTCTGAGCCTCAGCAGATTCAGGTTCTACAACCTGTTCATTCTGGGGCGACTCTTGATCATTCTGCATATGCTTAAATTCTAACAGAACCTGAACGCCTGTTGAACGAAGTTATTGTTACTGTGTAATTTAGGCTGCTGGGGCAGGAGGCGTTGGTGGTTGATCTGCCGGTGGTGCCGGTGCTTCTGGAGCAACAGGCGCAGCAGGGGCTGCAGGGGCAGCCGGTGCTTCTGGAGCTGTTGCACCGCTCTGGTCCGGAGCTGGTGGCGTTGCGCTAGGCATAGATCCTGTTGATGGAGCCGAAGGACTCTTCTTCATTTTCATTGCCACGAAACCGGCAGCGGCTAGTAGTAAAACAACTAAAATTAGTGGAATCATTTTGTATCCTCTTACATTATTAACTTGCTATTGCTTATTGTAACAGGTTGCGTCAAGACTAAACTAGCTTTGACTTCATTACTGGGCTGGTACAGAAATATTCGGTAACGTTTGTGCGTTCTGAGGAATTTCTACGTTTACGTCTTTATATTCATACACAATCTTGGTTGTTGCTTCGGCTGTGGCTCCTTCAACTTGAACAACACGCTTTGTCTTGCTATCAATGAAAACCTTGGAATCGTAACCATTGCTCGTGACCTTCCATACATCGCATGTTCCTGATGAGCACGACTGTCGACCAAGCGACGTAGACGCTGACTTGTAGTCAGCAATTTTGCTATCGTCATATTGGTAGGTAGAAGGGTCAAAGCTAGCACCAGTTCCCTGGCCGAGTGGGTATTTAAAACACTTATCCGCAGATTGACACATGTAGTAAGCATCTTTGGTATAAATCATCGTCATTGTATCGCTGAAAGTTCCACCAACATATTTAACAGCTCCCGTTTTTGCATCTGATTGCATAACAGCCGTGATGGTTTTATCACCCGACACGGTTGTCATAGTTGCTTCAAATGATAGATTTGCTGTGCTAACAGCATCAAATGCACCACTGTTCCCGCTTGTTTGGCTTTGATTGCCGTTGGTATTGTTCGAACTATCATTTTTATCTCTGGTCAACGCATAGCCCGCTCCACCAGCGAGTACTAGTACTGCGACAATAATTGGTATGTATCGTTTCATTTTATCTCCTCATTTACTAAGCTTCAGTATAGTACCTTTGCGCTAATCCGCAAGATGTTGTGTTGTAGCTAGACGCCCGCCAGCATGTCTTAAATATAATGTTAACGCAGGCAGTGCACAAACTACCAGTAGAGCCAGTAGAAAACGCTGCACAAAAACAATGCCATTCTTCTGTAATAGAACGCCTACCAAAATACTAACGAACGCCCGTGCAACACTTATCAAAAAGTTGTATGAACTAATTGCTGTTGCACGCCATTTATCTAATACATGGTCATGTATAACTGGATGGATGAAGTTTGACATGACCGCGGACACCATGTTGAAGCACAGAAATCCTATGAAGAACGCGCCCACACTGCCAAACGAGTAGAACGTAAATGCAAAAATGGAGACCGTGCCTAGATATTGGAGTTTTGCATTATCGGTTTTAAGCTTACGAATAATAATCATGTTCAGGAGCACTATGGTCACCACCTTTACACCTGCAATTGTTAAGCCACGCAAGTCTGGCGCAACTCCGTAACGAATTAGCCCTGCTTCATTCACGAACTCTATACCTATCCACATCACAACACTTAATATTGACCCAAAGACGAGCATCGGCCATAAAGTACGAAATTCAAATAGGTGCTTAAAGCCTTGTATGTTGGTTGTGATATAACGAATAAATTTCTGGTGGCGTGTTTCAGACTCCACAATCTGTTCAATGGTTGCTTCTCGAGCCGTCACACGAGAAATTAGTAAAGCTGCAAGCAGGAAAGATACTGCCTGCACTGCAAAGGGCAAAAAGTGATTGAAGCTGTATAAAAAACCACCAAGCATTGTTGCAAGTATTAAGCCCGACTGCCAAAAAGTTGGTTCTAAAGACTGGATTTTCCGGTACAGTTTTTTGTCTACTTGCGGCAGCTCGTAAATAAGCGACTCCATGCTGCCACTCGTAAATGCTGAGGCAACACCTACAACGATAGCCCCTATGATGTAGGAGCTAAAATCACCCCCAAAGTAAATTATGAATGGATAGACCGCTCCACCAAGCGTACCAATGAGAGCGCTTCGGCGTCGACCAAAGCTATCGGCAAATGCCCCGGTCGGCACTTCGGCGATCATCCCAACAACATATGAAACCGCCAGCTGGATTCCAAACTGTGTCGCCGTGATTCGTTCCGTGGCAAAACCATACCAAAACGGCCATGTGTAAAAACCGGCTAACAAAAACTGACTAATCAGATAGATCCTTGCGTCTCGCGGGAAACTTAAAAAGTCTTTTTTCATCTATTTTGCATCGACGAACGCGCAAAGCTCGTTCCAAATGCCATCCGCTATTTCGATCTCGCCAGACTCTTCGGCTTGTTTTGCAACAGCATCGCCATGTTCGCCGGGCAGCAGCACGGTTCGTCCAGGTAGTGGTTTTGCAGCCTTGATTTGTTTTACCAATTCCGTTGCACGGCTCATATATTCGTCTTTGCCTGCAAGCAGTCCTGCATCAATTGCTAGCACAAAAGTACCAGATCCATCCTCTTCATGAACTTTAGGAGTGCCTGCCAATGAGAAAGGCCCGCCAAGTAGTTGCACAAGAAGTGATAAACCAAAGCCCTTATGAGCTGCGAACGTTGCAACCGAACCATCCAGAACATCGGCCGCGTTGGTACTTGGGCTACCTTGTTTATCGTAACCAATTCCCTCTGGCAACGCTTCACCCTTTAGTTTTGCTTCGACAATTCCAAAGAACGCCATGGCCGCGGTTGCGTTGTCAAATACGACTTCCCCGCCGGTGTATGGAAACGCATATGAGAATGGATTGGTGCCAAGCTTTGGCTCCGCCGATCCATCAGGTGCTACAAACGCGAATGAGCCATTGCCCACACATACAAAACCAATGTAGCCCAACTCGGCAATTTTGCGTGAAAAGTAGCCAATGGCGCCCGAAGACATGGTTGTGTGGTTAGATGCGACAATTCCAACCCCATGCTCTGCTGCAAGGTGCACTGCTTTGTCGACCGCTTTTTTGGTTGTTACCATGGAGTGACCACCAGACAATAATGCACCACACTTCGTTTGTTTTACTTCTTCGTACGGCTGTAACTCTTCAGCTTTTGGCACGCCTCCAGTAGCAATCTTTGCTATGCCTTGGTTGTTGCCGCGTAGCTGTGCATACAGCAAGACATCTGCAATAACCTGTGCATCTTCGCCCTGGTAACCTAGCTTAGCTACTCCTGCCTGTACTTTTTCTTTCAGCTCGTTTACTTGTACTTTCATTGTTCTCCTAATTCCCAAAAATAGATCTCGCTCTGTTCGTATTGTACACGTTCCCTGTTAAAAGCTAGAAACGATTGTTGACAGCTAGAAATAGTACTACAAATCCTAGAATGCGTCGAAATATACTTGAACCACTGACTAACTCCAATATGGCCCAGACAGCCAACGAGATAAACGCCACCCAAAAAAATACTTGCTGTGCTGTCCCGTCATCTACGATTTTAGAAAGCAGTGTTGCTACAAGCCAAAGCCACAACGGTAGATTTGGTGCTTGCACTACTACAAGTTTTCCGTTTTTATCGCGAAATATGCTCTTTTGCATTGTTATTTACAGTAGTCGCTAGTCTTTCCCTGGCCAGCGTCTCGCGATGGCAAGACCACTAATTTTGCAGAGTCGCTAGCAGAAAACATGTCCAGCCAACAAAGCGCGTGAGCTGCTTGCGATAGTTCTGACTTGTGTGCGTCACGATAACTTTGATCCTTACCTTTTTCGTTTGGTTTTCGTAAATCATAGACACCAAGATCATACGCAACATTTTTCGTAACCTTAAACCCAACGGCGGTAGCTACCGTGTCACCAGCTTTAACAGCAACGGGTTTTGAAAGATTAGTGGTACGACTATCATCCTGTTTTGCTTCCGGAAGCGCATCTGCGATTTTCTGAAATTCTGGTGAAAGCGTCAATAGGTGATCAAAACGATAGGCGATTCCGCAAGGGTTTTCTATCCAAAACATATATTGAGTTTCACCAGCTTCAATGTAACGAACGCCACTCGTAACATTGCCGTCCATAATTGCCTTCACCTCTATGTCATTAGTTGTGCCCGCAAAGCCCAAGCCACCGTGGGGTTTGTAGTTGCCACCACGAACTTGACCAGGGTAAAGCACACTCGTCGCTTTGGATAGTTCTGATGGTGCAACAGAAAACTTTACTGGCTCCTCACATTTTGGCGGCTCAGCCGTAGACGCCCACTCTTTTCCGTTCCACTGCCACGTAACGACCGTTTCTGATTCTGAATTTTCAGTTTTGTTGCTTGAACCATCATTAATGATTTTTACGTCATCATTTTTCTTATCCGTGCTCAAAACACGCCAACCCGCTAACCCGACAACAGCAACAACGACAACCGCTAGCAGTACGATAATGTGGTGCGCACCTTCTTGATTTAGTTTTTTCATGCCCACTCTTTCTTGTGTTTTTTGCTTATGATTGAAGTATATCTCAATAGGCTATGAGCGCAAGTGATAACGCTATCTATGCTCCTGTGTTTGTAGCTGGTAGTAGCCCATGCAAAAATTTATACCGAGGTTGTTTTGCGGGTACACGTTTCCCTTCGCCCAGAACCTCGACAGACATTATCCTGTGTGCTCCTTGAACGCCTGGCGCTTCTGATTGCATCAGAGCAGGGTCCACATAGGTTTCACCCACACTTTTAACCCCGCCTAGGACTAGTAGTGGAGTGACAGACATGGTGTGCACTTCACCCAGCTCAGGAACCTTAGCAATTCCAAGCGCCAAATACCCAAGTCGCTTCTGTTTGGTTGGCACAACCTGCACAAGCCGTGCTCGTCGTTCGTACAATAATTCGCCTTCTCTAACTGCTAATCGACCACCGAAGTGGAAGTCATATGTTTTTGATGTTTGATGATAGCTTGTCAGTCCTTGCCCAAATAGATCTCTCGTTGATACTGCAAGATCTTCTGGGTTGGCGTATTCAACATCACTGTGATCGTCTGATGCTGCTGACCTCACCCCTTCATAATCAAGAAGGAGTAGAGTCCCTGGGAATAAATGCGCGGCGCCTTCCGGTGGTTCGGCAACATTCATAGTGACACCAGGTGACAATTTTCTTCCTGTGGCTGATCCTGTTAGAACCTGTCGTAAAACACCGTTAAACGCGTTTATTGCTTCATTTTCCTGAGATAATTTTGCAATCCATAATTCTGGAGTGCTCGCTTCAAGTGTTTTTCCCCAATATTCAGCAGAGAAAACATCTGGCGCAACACCACCAAAAGCAACAGAAGGTATATCCATAAATAATATTATACCATCTAAACTGAGCTTTGTCTAAGTTTATGTTGCGTTTTTTCTTTTTTTATGTTAAAATTACTCCATGCCAAAAAACAAAAATGGCGGTCGAACAGCACAACAACAGGTTTCTTTCCTTCAAAACTCAGCCAATGGTTTGTCAGATATGCGCAGCGACACTGCTCCATTGATAGCAAAACACATCCTGAGTAAACCCGACTATCATTCGTGGGGATTAGCTGGATTTGTATTGTCGACGCACCTAACCGACAAGGTTGATGGCAGGCTTGCCGGTATGCGTAAAAAGCTTATGAAACAACTTGAGGCAATTGGCCGACCAATTACGGATCAGGCGGTTTTAGATGCTATTGCTGTAGGCGGGAAAAAAGACGAGCGCTCAGATAAGCGGGTTAACCACTCAATCTTTGGAGCAGTGGCTGCACGAGAGATGTTAAATGGTCATGTTGCTTATGCCGGATTAATTGGTGGTGCCGATACCGCTATGTATGGACGCGATCGATATGTTAGTAGAAAAAGAGACGAAGCTGCAACTAATGGTGTTAATGGTGATGCGAGACAACTTGGCAAGTGGAAGCAGGCATTATTGGTTGCTGCACAAGTTGTCGCCGTTTCCCCTTTAGCTCGTCCAAAAAACTCTGGTGAAGGTTTGCGCGTTGGCCGCGCAGTAGCAGCGATTGGCATGCTTGGGGGAACTGCCATGTCGCTTTATAGTGGATGGGATCAAATACGTCATCTACGCAACCAGAATAATCAGTCACAACCAGAGGCGGCTAATCACACTGCAACGGAAACGCCAGAAACTATCGCCGATTTGTATCCTGATCCAGTAGTTTATGCCGGACAACCCGACCAATTAGATGCGATTTCGCCGACCATACTAGATAGCCTAGAAGCAGTCAAATCGCCTGCCGTTCACTCGCATGCATCAAATGGTTCTACTCCAGATGCCCCAGATACAATACGCCAAGCTACGCAGTTGTTATTTAAAGACTAGTTTTTCTTGATCTCATTCCAGAAGGCCTGGTACCAGTTTTTATAGCTCAGATTGTTTGGGTGAAAAATATCTGGCGCAAAACCGAAAATACTTTGATGTTCGGATGTTTGTTTTTCTAGATCAACAAAGTGAAGTCTTTTGTCTTGCTTTACTAATTCTTCAATAACTTTACTTTGATCTTTAGCCGGCAAAGTACTGCTTCTTCTACTGTTAAATAGTGGCATGTTGCTCACATACGTTCCACTAGGCAGTTTGGGCAACAGTTCTTCAAAGTCCTTCTTAAACTTTGCTGGGTTCATTTTTTTCACGTCGTTTGCACCAATCTCAACCGTTACCAAATCCGCGTTGTAGTCTTTAAGTTTTGGAATTTGGTCCCGTAGACAATCCTCGACAATCGCACCTGACTTGCTAAGGTTTACAATTCGTACCTTTTTCCCTGTTTTTTCTTCAAAGCTTTTGGCGATCAGTCCAACGTAGCCACGCATGGGGCTACTAGCGCCAATACCCTGCGCTGCAGAGTCGCCCAGCGCAACGTAAGTTATTTCGCCGCCTTCTTGAGCTTTATCTTTCCAGTATCGGTCGTAACGCGGAACACTAGCAAACAACCAGAGCAATGCAACAAACTCAACACTCAACAATATGGCTAGAATAATAAGCATCTTGTCTATAATTTTACGCCTTTTTGTTTTGGAGCGTTCTTTTCGATCATTAGTTGGGTCTTTCATTCGTTTATGCGTCGTCTTGAAACATAAAACAATATAAGAAGCCCTGCTGATGCAAAAAAGGGGCTCTATAACGACCAGTGCTGTCTCCTGTATCTGCCAGCGTTTCGGTAGTAGAGGCCGGCGCGGTAGCTGTCTGAGTCGTTTGGGCAAGCACATCGTTGTCCAGCACCGTAACAGCAATACTACCCGTATATTCGTTGTAGTATTCGGAGTCGGAATCTACGATAAACGAAACGGTAGTGTTGGTATTCCCATTTACCAGTGCATCATCTACTGCAGAAATTGTGATTGTTTTGGACTGCGCCCATTCAGCGTAATCATACGTGATCGTCGACACATTCGTCGTGACTCTGCTTGGACTACCAGACGTAAGGTTAAGGTAGAAGAATGGTGGATCTGGTCCGGGTCCGATAATTGGCTCGTCGAGCGTAATTGTTACAACTTGAGAGCCTCCTTCTGTAATCGTAATTGAAGAAGGACTTTTGTTAACGGGTAACGCATAAGCTCGCTGCACGTTACCAGAAACCGTTAGCAAAACGAGCAAGACCATTGCCAGAACACGCTTTATTCCAAGTCCTCTTTGCTTCATGCTTATGTTAATAGTAACGTACTTAAGCTATCCACTCCAGGACATCACTTTTAACGACGGAAACGACGCTTTTTCATTTCAACTCGACTACGAGTTGGGCGAAGCCGAGGTGGGGTATCTTTTGCCATACCATTCGAAATACGTGTTCGAAGCTCGCTAGTGACATCAGGCGACATACTGTTGGGCTGTGAGCGATGAACAACTTCGCGAATCATGTCTGTCTCGCTCTGTCCTGGTTGGTGAGTTGGTCGTGTAGACACAACAACTTGGTGTGCTTCAGTACCTGCAGGTATCGCCTCTACTTTTAAATCAACAGACACGGGGCTACCCTGCACGTGTATATTAAATCGATCGGTTCCAACCCAATAAGAGCCAACTATCCTCGAAAGATGGTTAACAATTTCTGCATATTCTGGAGAATATGGACCGAGTTGACGATCAAATATTTCATCTACATGCAGAGTAGTTAACAAACGCTCAACTGTACTGGCTCGATTGCGAGGGTCAACGTTAGTATATATTGGTTGCCAGCCATAACTATCTGGTTGTCTATAGAATTGGGCTAACGCCTGCGGCCAGTCTCTGTCAACTCGTTCGTAGCCATAGCGATCATATTGCAGTCCAGCTTTATGACCAATCGCTATCAAAAGTCCGTTGAGTGCATACTCACTTAAACCCCCACCTAGTGCAGTGCCATCCGCCAATGCCTCCATGTCGGGGTGTTCCAAGAATTCGCCAACGCGTTGCTGTGCAGCACGGAACCTACGAGCCCTCATTGGGACGCTTAATGCCTTTTTTTCTACTTCCGGGAAAATACCTTCATATGTTGATTTATCTCTGTCATCAACTGAGTCTCTGACTGCATCAAGTACAGCAATAAGTTCGAGTGCTTTTGTAGGGTATGTATCGAGCGTGTCAATTTTTTTCTTTGCTGCGCTTACTTCTTTACTTCGCTGGCCAGTAAAGTCTCGTTGTCTTTCGGTAGCTTTCTTAATACGTGGACCCCAGAGCAAGGCCATAGGGTTGCCGCTTAGAACTGTGCGTAAATCGTCTATAAGGTCTTTCCGAGTTGCTTGGTCGCCTGGTGTCACAATAACATTTTCATTTGTCACCTCTGCACCAATTTGCACAAAGTCACAAGGGCTCCCTTGTCGCCGAGCGAAACTTGCCACAGGGAGTGAAACGCCACCCTGTGCCTGAACAAGCAAGCGAGGTGGTCGTGCTGAATTTTCACTATCAAAGCCCAAAACCATTCGCACTGGGCGACCACCAGGGGTAGTAAATTCTCGACTAAGCGGAGCAATATCCAACACTTCGTCCGCGATGCCAAGTGGTTCAATAACTAGAGCATGCTCTGCCAAGTAATTGGCTGGGTTTTGTGTAATTCGGTCTGCACTTGCAGATAATTCGGCTGTTGCTAAACTACACTCGTTAAACTCGGTGCCGATTGTCAGGCGAAGCATATCAGAATCTGACATAATGATATTATAGCATATTTATATCTAATAAGCAAGAACGTTTTGATCAGCTTATGATCTGGTAGATTATCAATCCGGCAGAACTTAGTGCTCCAAGTGCTGGAATACTTCGTGGAACCGTTATATAGCCTTTGTGTTTTTTGTGTCGTTTTTTAATCACTAGCAGGGCAATATTCACCATGGCGAAAATGCTTAGAATGAGTAAACTGGTTGCCTTAGCTAAGGATACGAGTGGAAGCAAAATGGTTGCTAAAATCATCAAACCTACCACAACAGCCGTGGCAACAATTGGGGTTTTTGTCTTGTCGTTTACTTCGGCGAGGCCACCATTGAGCCAGCCTTGCCGCGCCAATCCATACAGAATGCGCGAGCCCATAATGATCTGCACGACCACGCCATTAACAGCCGCTGTCACGCCTATCATGGCTAGGATGTTCGTATGGCTTGCACCACTTCGCTCATACACCAAGCTAAGAGGTGCATCGCTTTTTGCGAGCACGCTTGGTTCTACCGTTTTAACAGCAACAACTACAACCGCCAAATATAAAACAGTGGACAAAATAAGCGAAAATAAAATCGCCAGCGGCATTGTTTTGCGCGGATTTTTTGCTTCTTCTGCTACATTGACCATGTCTTCGAAGCCAATAAATGCGTAGAATGCCAGGAATGCGCCGCTCAGTGCGCCGCTGATGCCAACCGCAGAATCAACCCGTAATAAATCACCAACTCCTACATTTGCTGCAACATCTCTGCCCGCCCAGATCAGCAGAACCAAACCAGTTACTTCAATAAGAGTAAATAACCCGGCGACCTTTGCCGATTCGCCTATACCTTTCATTGCAAGCAAACCAATGGCGAGCAACAGGCCAACACTAGCAGCCATTTTTGGCACTTCAACAAATGTGTGTATATAGCCGGCAAACCCTTGTGACAGAGCCGCAGCTGACGCAACACCACCTACAATCATGGCCATACCAATCAGGACAGATAACCAGCGCCTACCAAACGCTTTATGTAAATACACTGAGACACTTGCACTAACCGGAAAGCGGCCTGCTAGTTCCATGTATGAGAATGCTGTTAGAGCTGCAACTATCATGGCAATTACAAAAGCTAACGGAGTCCCGTACCCAGCAGTGCCAGCAACCTTACCAACAAGCACATAAATACCTGCTCCAAGAATATTGCCAAGACCATAGAGCGTAACGATTGGGAGCGATAGAGACCGGCGGAGTTTTTTTGTTTTGCCCATTAGTTCTTATGGTAACTCAAGCTGTGCTACCTAAACAAACTATTCTGGCTCAACACTTTTGTGGTCTTTTTGGAAGTCTTTGCGATCTTCTAAGTAGTCTCTTTTAAGTCGTCCGTGCACAACGGCAGTTCTTAGTCCATAAAGTATGAACAAGACCACTACTGCGGGAAGTGCGTAAATCATAATCTGCCCACCTGGGATTTCTTGTGGACCAAAACTAATAGTAAGGAAGTTGAATATAAAAATTAATCCTAACAAAATACCAGCTAGGGTTTTTAACGTTTCGTGATCCTTCCTTTTCAAGACAGCTCGGTGCGATTCAAGCGCTTCGGCGACCGTTTTGAATTTAATACTGTGCGGCGTATTGTTATCGATTGCATCGGCAAGCTTTATAGCGCGTAAATAAAACTTTTCTAGCTCATTAGCTTTATCAATAAATTTGAAATCATACAAATAAACTACATCGTTAACTATCTCGATATCATTAAACCCGTAGTCAGCCATGATCAAACTCATGACATCTGGCGCGAAAATCGAAAGTGATCGTACTCGTTTTGAGCCTGGAAAGTACATATCGAAATATTTCCCAAAGTTTCCTTCAGCTGAATAGTGATGGTTCTTTGTAATACTTATTTGTTCTGTTAGGTTATTAAGTTTTGCATTAACGTAAGCGTGTAAGTGGGTATTTTTAATTGAGATTGCAGCCACTGTTCGCCTATATTCACGCCTGTTTTTACCACTACCAACAACATGGAACAAATGAAAAATTGTAATTGGCATGCCATGCGATCTGACACCCACAACCAAGTTGCTGGCTCTACCGAGTAGAAGCCCTGTGTACGGTGGCTGTACCGTTGGGTGGTACACAAAATGGTATTTATTAGCGAATACCGTAAATGCATGCTTTGTTCGGCGAGGAACCACTATGAACAGGTAGTACATAAGCCAGACAAAGATGCCAAAGAAAACCAGGTTTAATACGATTTCAACAAAATCAAACATACATGCGCATTATACAATCTTGCGCAAAATACTACGCAGCCATTTGATCTATGGATGCCACAGCAAGAACAGGAACATGGAGCAGATCCTCTTCTGCAAGCTTGTCTAGCCCTGGCAACATGAATGCTTGGTCAAACGTAAGACAAAGCGCACGAACAGCACCCGAACCTACAAGTCGACCAATGTGAACACGAGAGTAGGTGTGTAAATTACCTCCAAAGGTAAGTCCATCAAATCTAAAATAGCTCGCGTTTCCCTCATCGTCAGGTTTTATGCTCCGAGAAATCGCGAACGCCACATGTGCCTCAACCAGGTATTCAGACTCGAAAAAGCCTAATACTCCTGCTGCAAAAACAAGATCATCTAGTACTTTTTCCGCCCCTTCCTCAGGGTCAAAACTTTGCGATATAACGCGCTCTGCTTGTAGCGCTGCTAGTTCAGCAGGATTCTTCGGCATGCCCTCAAACATACTCATGACAAATATTCTACACCCCGAATCGTGCAAACTGTCATACAATTATCCTTAATGAGTACAATTGGATTTCTGAGTAGTAAGCCTCGTTTTAAGAGTGCGTACAATCGTTTGGTTGCATCACAACTCGTCGGTGAATCAACTTTAATTTATCCGCTCTACAGCATTATGTTTAGTGAACGGTCGCATATATCTGCTGCTGGTGTTGGGCTACTTTTGGCTTGTTGGCAGATTACACAAATCTTATCAGAAGTTCCAACAGGTGTTATCGCCGACCGATTTAGCAAAAAGTACTCGATAATGGTTGGGAGAATTTGCAAAGTTTTGTGTTTTGCCACGTGGTTTTTATTTCCTAGTTTTGGTGGTTACTTGGCCGGTTTTATTGTGTGGGGGATTGGCGAAGCATTTATTTCTGGTGCAATCCAAGCCTACTTATACGAGCTAAACGAAGGCAAAAAAGACAGCACCTATTTGAAGAGTTATTCCAGGCTCAAGTCGCTCGAGATGGTTGCGTATACTATCACCTATTTCTTCACATTTTTGATTGGTCCAAAGTTCCAGCTATTGGTTGGTTTGTCGGTAATTTCTGCTTTTGTATCTTTCCTAATCACCGCAAGCTTGCCTACATCGCAAGCAATTGCCCATCTATCTGGCAAAGAAATTTTAATGGGCGCCAGCCGTAACTTACGCACATCGCCAGCGCTTCGTCAAAAATATATAGAAGGCCTTGCTGTTGCGGGGACCATGCTTATGCTTATAGAGTTAGTTACTGTTAACTACCGGGATTTTGGAGCTTCTGTTAAAACGGTACCGCTATTAATCTCGATCAGCACGATTGTGAGTGCAATTTCGTACTGGACGCTACATTCATACGAAAAGTTTTTTAAGAAGCATGTGCTTCAACTCCTGATCGTCTTTCTATTCGTCTTCGTTGCGCTCTTTTCAACTTCTACGTGGCTTCAAATATTTGGGTTATTTTTCGTCACTCGCTTCATGCGCGTACTGAACGTTACACAAGAGTCAGACTTACTTGAGTACACCGAAGCAGGTTCGCGCGCCACAGTTATGTCTAGCTACTCATTTATTGCCAAGCTTATCAGTGCTGGACAGATTTTCTTGGTCGGAATTCTAGCAGTCAACAACAAGATTAATTTACCTACTTTTTGGTTTATCATAGGTTCTTTGTTATTGTTTGCAGCGCTAAGGTCACGACCTGTCAAACGCGTCGCAGTCTAATCACCAAGAAATTTTGTCGGTAGTTTGCCGGCTGTTTCAAGAGCATGCTTGTAGCGATGCTTAAAAGCCTTTTGTGCTTCCGGCAGGGTAATTTTACGTTGCCAGTCTTTGTTAACCTTGAATTGGTTATCGGTCATCAGTTCTTGGAAAATTTTATTACTGTTTTCGTACCACCACAAATTAAGGAATGGGCCAACCATGTGCGAACAGCCGTCAGCCGAGGAAACAATCTGTACCTCAATTGCTGCTTTGCGCAAATCTACTTCCATTTTTCTATCGAGTAGCTCAATATTGTTAACTACAGTTGCTACAAAGTCTTTGTCAAAACCAAGCTCCGTAAGTTTTTTCGTACCTTCGACGATTGTTGTATTGTACTGGTCATCAAAGTTTAGAATTTTGCCATAGTCATGCAGCCACACCATGGTCTCAACCATGTCGCGATTTGCATTTGGATAATTTTCAAGCAACTCAAACGCAATACGTTCAACAAGTTCTAAGTGCCACTGCACAAACCACTGATAGTGAATGAATTCAGGATTCGCCGAAACTTTTCGGACATGGTTCTTAAACTTTAGAATTTTCTCTTCCATTACGGGGCAAGACGGTTGATGTCGCGAGGAAACAGCGTTGCTTCTTTAACGTTGTTAAAACCAATAATCTTCTGCACAACACGCTCAAGACCCATACCAAACCCACCATGCGGCGGCATCCCGTATTTCATAGCGCTAAGTAGGGGGGCAAAGCCAGGATCTTTCGGGTCACCACCTGCCAGTTTTTTTAGTTGTGCCGTTACAACCTCGTAATTGTTTTCTCGCATACTTCCAGTCGTAATTTCAACGCCTCGGAAAAGCAAGTCGACGCGATCCGCAATCTCCGCATTTTGCTCATTGGCTTTGTGATAAAACTTCATTTCACTAGCTGGCCATTCGCTTACAAATACGGCCTCGGAGGCAAGATTCTTCTTCGCATACTCGCAAATCCATCGTTCTTCGTCTGGTCGCAAGTCTTTCTCGCCTACAGAATCTTCGCCTGTAGCCTTGCTGTATTTTTCGTGAATTTCAGCCATACTCAAGGTCGGAATTTCTTTTGGCAATGCGGGCTTGGTAGCATTCCAGCGTTTCAGTTCGGTCTCGTGTTTTTCCCAAACTTGGTCAACAACGTAGTTTAGTAATCCAGAAAGAAAGTCCTGAAGATCTTTCAAGCTAATGAATCCCATTTCACCGTCAATAGATGTGTACTCGGTCATATGTCTTGTAGTTGCACTGGGCTCGGCACGGTACACAGGCGCAATCTCGAACACGCGCTCAAACACACCAACCATCATTTGCTTATAGAACTGCGGGCTTTGCGCTAACGTTGCCACTTTTCCAAAGTAGTCCATTTGGAAAACTTCCGCTCCACCTTCTGTTGGTTCGGCTAGTAGTTTTGGGGTGTGAATTTCAGTGAACTCGTTGTCGTAGCAGTATTGCCGAATAGCTCTACAAACTGTCGATTGAATTTCAAATACCGCTTTTTCTTGCAAGTTACGTAAGCCTAGTACACGATTATCAAGCAGTGTATCAAGGTGCTCGCTTTTATGACTGATTGGCTTATCGATTTCAATTGGCGGTTCATCGGTAACCGGAACCAAAACGGTAACTTGTGGATCATGAATTTCCGCCCCGCCTGGTGCGCGCTCATCCTTGTAACTCGTGCCCGTAATTTCGAGCACCGTACCAATTTGCATCCCCCGAAGTTTTTCGACTTCTTCGCCCTTCTCTACCAAAACCTGCACGAGCCCTGATCGATCGCGCACGTTAATAAAGTTGAGTCCACCGAGTAATCGTTTTTTGTGCAACCACCCTTGTATAGTTACAGACTTATCTATGTGTTCTGCCACGTCTTTGGCTAATGTTCTCATAATTCTTCCTTATTCTATCTGATTAGACTGGCTTTGAGGAGGGTCGAACGCGTCAAGTAGACACCAGGTTCAGCTAACGCCGACCCGTGCATTTCTATTTGAATTATCCAACGCTCGTAACATAGGGGTGATTATACTATGGTTTACTGTTATTACCAGCTTAAACCGGTGGTCTTTGAGGCTGGTTGACTTTGCAGTGGCTTTTTACCCAGCGCACATCAACTGTATCGGGATCGACATAGTAATTGTCGCCAATAACCATACGCTTTATGGGCCCGTCTTCTACACTTCCGTTCCCAATATAAGGCATCACAGAACCCTCCTCCCAAAGGGTTGGGCACTGACGAATCAGCTTGCCTGTATAGAACATACCCGATAAATACGCCCAAAGGAGGCCTCCGCCAAGTAGTAGAGTTAGCAAAACTACTACTTTGGTTTTACGCCTGGTGTAACGTTTCACCACCATCTTCCTCACCCGATTCTTCCTTAGCTGGTTTTTGATGTTTCGCTGATTCTTTTTTGGCAGCTAGTGCTGCAACCTCGCGTAAGTTATCGTACTTATCAAACTCGTCAACTATCTGCCGACCGATCAGTTGCTCCAATACATCTTCGATTGTTACTACGCCGCTTATTTCTTCGAACTCATTCACTACAACAAAAAGGTGGTGCTTGGTTTTTAAGAAAGCTTTAAGCACATGCCCAAGCGGCTGGCCTTCGTTAACGTAATACACCTTTTTATCCATCAGGTCTTTGACACTGCCGGTTGCCTTGCTGGCAACAAGTTTGCGTAAATACAACGTGCCAACCACTTGATCTTTGTCTGCAATTACTGGGAAGCGCGAAAAGCCACTCTTATGAAGCTCATCAAGAAGTAATGGGCCAACACTCTCGTTGTCTTTGACAAATTTTACTACTCGACGCGGTGTCATTATGTCGCGCACCACTTTTTCTTCAAACATTAGGGCGGCGCGTGCAAACATCAATTCATCTGCCGTTATACGATTGTCGAGCTGGCTATTCTGCTTATCCAGCAGCTCCAACAGGTCCTCTTTCTGGTATAGGCCTGTGTGAACATCAATCTTTCCGTGCGTACGAACTAACTGCCCAACACGTACCAAAATTGGATGCAGTTTTCTTAGCAGCCATTCCACAGCAGGCGTTAATACGCGAGCCAGCCATTGTCCAAACCCAGTTACCTGAGAATTTGGCAGCCACGCAAAGCCGACCCACAACAGTGCCGCCGAACCCATAAAAGCTAACCACGATGGCACATCTCTTGCTAGCAAAACAAAAAAACCTGCGCTGCTCAGGCCAATAATAAACCACAACAACACATGTAAACTTATGCCATACGCCACTGCATCATGAAGTAACTTTGCGACCTCATCGCCTTTCGCCGCTCGACGCTTAAGTTCTTTTGAGGGTATGTGCTGGTAAGTCTTTTGTAAACTGACAGCAAGCAGGGTTAAACTAGCCAGAATCAAAATACCCAATGTTTGAATCATGCTTACATCTTACCAGAACTAGCACCTTTTGAATGGGAACCTAAGATACGCTACACTGTAAGCACCTAAGGAGAATGCATGAGCAAACAGTTTGTCGCGGTTTTAGTAGCAATATTAATTGGACTTGGTGGTTTGTTTTGGTTTACCAAAGACAAGTCAAACACCTCCGCTGGAGGATCTGGAACAACAAAAACAAGCAATCACCTGTACGGCGACAACAAAAAGGGCGTAACGCTAGTCGAGTACGGCGACTTTCAGTGCCCAGCATGTGGTTCGTATTATCCTGTTGTGAAACAAGTTAAAGAAAAGTACAAAGCAGACATACACTTTCAATTTCGAAATTACCCACTGCAGCAAATTCATCAAAACGCACGTGCTAGCTCTCGAGCAGCCGAAGCCGCAGCCAAGCAAGGTAAGTTTTGGGAAATGCACGATCTGCTTTACGAAAACCAAAAATCTTGGGAGACAGTTAGTGATCCACAATCAATATTTGAAGGGTATGCCTCACAGTTAGGCTTGGACGCAGCTCAGTTTAAAAAAGACTACGCAAGTGGTGATGTAAACGACATAATTAATGCAGACCTAGCAGCAGGAGAACAACTCGATGTAGCTGCAACGCCGACCTTTATACTCCAGGGTAAAAAAATCGAAGATTCACCCCAGGACCTAGAAGGCTTTAGTAAGCTTATCGACGAAGCAATAGCAGCCAAGAAGCAGTAGACTACGACTATTGCGGGTAAATTCTGTGGGGCTGTGCATGCCCAACTCTCGCCAAGCCAATACCTGCCGATAACGCAACTGCAGGCGCATGTGTAACCACGACTAGTGAGTGATTAGGTGCAGGAACTAGCCCAGTTTCAATCACCCCTCGTTCCACATACGCCATCGGATCGAATGGTCGACCTTCTTTGCCGGCATCTTCGCCTTGATTGCGTATTACATCGCTCGGGTAAACGGGTATTCCCAATTCTTCGCTAATTACTCCTGCAGTTGTCAGAGCACGACCAGCGGTAGAGCTTAATAACACTGTATTTTTTGCTGTGAGATGTTCACTCAGAAAATGTGCGGCTCTTTTGGCTTGCTCAACACCATTAGGGGTTATACCTTCTGGATGATCTTCGGATGCTTCGCCATGACGCAGCATCCAAATCTGTTCAAAGCTTGGTGCTGCCAATCCAGGTTTTGCTGTTAATTTTTTATTTTTGCGATCTATCATTTGTTTATTTTAGCACATTTTTGTACAAATGTCTATATTGATGAGCAGTTTACCCTGTCGGGGGGTGCGTCCCTTGCTCCCGCGGTCTCAGCTCTACCGGCGTCACCATGCCAGCTCTGTCTCGCATTACAACGCAGTTTTCTCCCCCCGCTTCGAAATTCGAGCATATTTCAGGTTTCCTGTCGTCGTAATAAACCGTGCAGCGCGGTGGCGTAACCGTGGTATCCAAGTAGCCACAATCAGCTTCCGTGTAGTAGACGTGCGATTGATGCCAGCGTTTATCCAGTACAACTTTCGCCATGTTTCTTGTTTTTTCATCTTCGATCAAGCCTAACAGCTTGCGTGCTCGTCTACGATTTTTTCTAAAAAAACGGGGGTATTGGTTAACCCCTACGTCGCCAGTGTCTAGGTCTGGGAACAGATGCACTAATGCCCCGGTTAACTCAGCCCCACCCTCCTCAAGGAATCGTGCTCCCTTTTGTTCAAGATCAATAAAAACCCCTCCCCGGCAGCATAAGCCAGTACAAGAGTCACAGAGTGATTCGGAAGTAGCCATTAGAATTTCCCAGATCAACAAATTATTTGAACGGTAGGTAATTTTACCATTTTTATCAATAATTTTCAAACTTCACGTTTAGCTTTAGCGATTTACCTTTCGGTTTTTCGGTTGTAGACTGTCCTCTTAATGGCAACAACACCCCCAGCAACAACGTCTGCAGAATTTCCTAGTGCAGAAGTACTCGGCAGCATTCCCGATGCAGTTACCGGCTATCAACGCGGCGACCACATTTGGGGTGTCAACGACTCAAAGCTCAGGGGATATTCAAAGGCATTTTTTGGTCTGGACAAAGGCGGTAGGCTGCTCGATGTTATCTGCGATCAACTAGGCGATCGTGATGGTTTAGTTGGTGCCGACATTGCCGGGGGGACAAACGGTGTTGCTCTTCGCTACCTAATAGGTACCGGGGTGATAGACAGAGGACTTGTCACCAATTACGAGGATCGCCGGAGTGATTATGTCAGAGGCTTGCCGCATCTTGATCATCTCGCTGGAGACATATTAGAAAAATCATACTGGAATCGGTTGGCTGCCTGGCAGAGAGCAAACGCACCAGATGGACTTGATGTCGTTTTGCATCGACCTGTTGGTGCTTTGCAATTACTGAGTCCTGCGTTTTATGAGGGAGCCGTCCATTCAGTTCTAGACATGATGAGTGAGGGCTCGATAATGGTCGCTCAAATTCCTACTACGCTAGTACGAGCCGAGAAAGAAGAGCCAGGTACACTCAGGAAAGTCGGCGAAGACATACTAACTCGTGGCGATATAGCAGCAGTTGAAAAAAATCAGGGTGGCGTTTGGTCGAGCGTAACGATTACAAAGCTTGGTGGAACAGCGTTAACTTGCTAGAAAGCATCGAAGCACAAGCAATTTTAGCTAGTAAACAATTGTTGTAGAATAACCGAATTATGCCTATTCCTACGGAAGTATTTGGAGAAAGAATCGACCCTCAACGTGTAGTTGACCAAGCTGCCGTGGTTGCTCAATCAATGTACACCACTGCTTTTGAGGCTGAATCTGTTGTTTCAATACTTTCGGTGCCCATGCCGGTGAAAGGCAAAAGGATCCTTGATGTCGCGGGCGGTTGCTCAAACACAACTGCACACCTTGCAGGTCTTGGCGCAGATGCTCACGCTGTCGATCCAGGCTATGCCGACCTAGATGCTATGCTTGGAAAATTTCGAGCATTCACTGCGCTGAGCGAAAGAGCCTCGATGGCAGCTCTGCATCTCGGAAGCAACCCAGAAATTGATGCGTTATACGATGCTGCTTTCCGTCAACCAGTTCGCCTATTTGAAGCAGACATCACTGAACACCCCGAACGCTATCATAGTGAAAGCTGCCTGGAGTTGCCGTTTGAAGATAATTTCTTTGATGAAGTGCTTTGTCATAGTTTTCTGACCGCCGAAGGTGGTATTGGGCGTGAGTTCGTATTCGCAAGCATGAAGGAAATGCTCCGAGTATTGCGACAAGGTGGTTCTGTTCGGCTTGGTCCTTGGCTACCACCAAACGGCTTGCCCGAAAGCAAGCGTGTTGGTCAAAAAACAATTGAGGCAAATTTAGTAGCTGTTGCTGAAGCGGCAAAGAGATCAAAAGTTATTACAAAAATGCGCCGCTTGAATATCACAAACGGGCAATCTAGTAGCTGGACCTTTCTGTATCAAAAACGCTAGCAACAAAAACGAGGCCTGATTTTTTTGATCAAGGCCTCTTGAAACTATATCCGTAACAACGGGTTTAGTACTGCAAGTATTGCTGCCACTTTGGGCGCTTCACTTTGACTTCCACTCTATACCCCTTTGATATGGTTTTTATTTTGATTGACATAACACCTCTCCCTCTCGAACAACAAACAGACCGTCTCACAAGCATGTTTGTCTTTTTAATATATTTTTGTTTTTCTCTGGCAAAGCAATAAGTACTTCGCAAAGAATAGCCTAATTGTATATAAGCAATAGCGCTATGTCAATACTTTGGTGTACCGTTATTGTTCTCGCACAACAACAATTGTGCACTCGCTTACAAGAGCAGCGATTGCGCCTACGGCAGCTAGCGGCGGTGCCAGCACAGCCCCCACAACTCCTACTGTTAACGGTAATTCAACTATGTTTTTACCTTCTTTAGTCCGAATTGTAATGCGCCGAATATTGCCCTCAGCGATGAGTGCTTTTACTTTCTTTAAAAGGTCTTCGCCATTAACTTTGAATTCTTCTTGATGCTCAGTCATTGTAAACTCCTCCTTTAATTGTACACTCTGCAGATTAACTTCAACAGAGAGATTGTTAGAATGCTTATGCTATAATTCAGATAAGCAATCTAAGAAAGGTACAAACTGGTGGCAAAGAAAAAAGCGGCAGCAAAAAAGAAAACAAACGCATTGGATTTAAAAACAAGTGAAGTGGGCGGAGCGGCAGCAATTTTGTTTGCCGGTGCAGCGGTTATTTTGATGGGCTCGATGCAAGAAGGTAATCTTGCGCTTGTGATGGTTGGCTTTGGATCGGCGCTTGCTTTTGTTGCTGCGGTTTTGATCGGCATAGCAATAAACAGTAAGTAGCTACTAGCGTATGCACAGTAACATTTTTGGTGAAATCAGTCTTGTAATCGTCTTCGCTACGCTTGTATCACTGGTAATGCGAAAGCTAAGACAGCCCTTAATTATCGGTCATATTCTTAGCGGCATACTGCTTGGTCCCGCGGTTTTTGGTCTGCTAAAATCCGCCGAGACTGTTGAACTGATGGGGAATTTTGGCATAGCACTGCTATTGTTTTTAGTTGGGCTAGGCTTGAATCCGCGAGTCATTAAAGAGGTTGGTAAGGTCTCGTTATTAACCGGTGTCGGGCAAGTACTCTTTACCGTCGCGGCTGGACTTGGTGTCGCTAAACTATTTGGCTATGATTTTGTTCCCGCGCTTTATATAGCAGTTGCTTTAACATTTTCAAGCACTATTATTATTTTGAAGCTTCTGACAGACAAAAAAGAACACACCAAGCTGTATGGAAAGATTTCGATTGGTTTTCTGCTGGTCCAAGATCTTATTGCTACTATCGCACTTGTTGTCGCATCGGCTTCCGCAGGCGGCGACCTAAGCCCCGCCAAATTGTTCCTATTGTTAGTGAAGGGATTTTTACTGCTGGTGGCAGTTTTTGTCTTTACCCACCTTGTAATCAGACCTATGAGCTTGTTCCTGGCAAAGTCGCAGGAATTACTTTTTCTATTTTCCATCGCATGGGGCTTCAGTATTGCCAGCGTGTACTATGAACTGGGTTTTAGTTTAGAGGTTGGAGCACTCATTGCCGGCATCGCCCTGTCTACCATGCAATATGCACAAGAAGTTGCTTCTCGCCTTCGGCCGTTGCGAGACTTCTTTATTGTGGTGTTCTTTATTTCACTTGGAGCAAAACTCAACCTCAGTGATTTAGGGGGCATTATCGGCCAGACTATTGGATTTTCTACTTTGGTTCTCGTTGGTAACCCGTTAATAGTGATGGCGATTATGGGCGCGCTTGGATTTACTAAGAAAACCGGGTTTAAGGCCGGGCTCGCCGTCGCCCAAATAAGTGAATTTTCACTTATCTTTATACTACTTGGTTTTAAGAATGGCCAAATAAGTGAGCAGGTCGTTTCGCTGGTAACAATAGTAGGGATAACTACTATTGCGCTGTCATCCTACATGATCACTTATGCAGACGAGTTGTACCATTTCTTTGAACGTTACTTGCAGCCTTTTGAACGTAAAAAAGTAAACATCGAACATGATAGTCGTGGTGGCTACGAAGCAATGCTTTTTGGCTATCGTCGCGGAGGCTCCGAATTTGTGAAAACGTTTGAAAGGCTGTCAAAGCGATACGTTGTTGTCGACTATGACCCAGAGGCGATTGAGGAACTAGAACATAAAAATATTCCGTACCTATACGGTGATATGACCGATCCGGAGCTACTTGATGAGTTGGATCTTACAAAAACCAAGCTAATTGTTTCGCATGTTAGTGACTTCAACACGAACCGCCTTGTTGTTGAGTACGCCCAGCAAGTCAGTCCAAGCACAGTGGTTATTTGTCACGCAGATAATGCGCACGAAGCAACCGAGCTGTATGGCTTGGGTGCAAGCTATGTGACATTGCCTCACTACATTGGTAGCGAAAAAATCAGTTCGTTTATACGAAAAAACGGCTTTAAGAAAAGCGAGTACAACAAGTTTCGCGAAAAGCATCTGCAGCAACTGCAGCAAATTTTTGAAGAAGAAGAAACCCAGCTGGCCTAAGCAACTAGTTTCTGCCAACGTCTACGTAAAGCCAGTGCTTTTTTGCATAGGCCTGGACACTTGGCAAAATCTCTTTACTTGGGCTATGGTTACGAAGCTGTTCCCGAACTTTTCCGGAAGCAAGGTCGGGCTCTGGGCTATCAACAACGTGAATTGATTTGGGTTGGGTTGGCAAGTTCATTATCCGTTCTAATGTATCTGCTACATCATCGTGACCACGCACTCCAATAACCAACCCGGTATTCTTTAGCAAGTAATCAACACGAGGCCAATACGGCATGTGTACCAAATGGTCAGAGCCAATTAAGATGTGCAAATCTGACTCAGGAAATAGCTTAGTGATTCTTGGGAGCGTAGTTGTTGATAAAAAGTATTTATCCGGTAATTCTATAACATCAAGTTTCGGATGAGCCCGAGTAGCTAGCTTTAGCATGGCGAGGCGATGGCTAATGTGTGTAACCCCAGGCTTGCGCCGTGGCTTTGCCTCTGGAGCAAAGTAAACCTTACTCAAACCGGCGGCTTCGACAGCAGCTAACGCAAATGCTACGTGACCTTTATGAACCGGGTCAAATGCGCCGCTGAATATTCCTATCTTCTTCACCCTGTTCGCACCAACTCATCTACGCTTTTTACAAAATCGGACCTCAGTAATCGTTCTCTGCGCATTAACGCATAGACTGGCATTTGGACCACGCCCATTCTTTGGTAGGGTCCGCCTTTTGCCAGCCTTAATTGTTTCGGCCATCCTGCTCGTATTTCAGGAGAAAAGTATGCTACTGCCAAAACACCTAGGGTACTATCTGCTGTTCTGAAGTGTTCTTCCTTTGAGCTTTCGTATTGAGCTTGTATAAAACTTTTTTGTTCTGCATCGTTAACCCACGCAATGAGCGGCATGAGTTCAGTCGGATAGCTTAGACGGCGCAGCGTACCCGGAATTGCTCGGCGCTTAGACGAAAATCCTGATCCTGTTTCGACCACTTCCACAGACCACGGTCCTGCTGAAATTCTCCTTCTCTTGCCGCTTTGTCCCGCCTCAGCTTCATCTACAACACGATAGTGGTATGTTTCGTCCTCATATTGAAAAGAGTCGAAAAGTGGACCACCAAACTCCTTGTACACTATCCCTGCTAGCTCGGGACCAAGCCCATCAATAACCGAACGCAGCCAACGCTTCTGGTTTTCTGGGCTCCACTTATTAAACTCGCCAATAAGCCTGTCCGCATTTTTTATTTGTCTATCGGGGTGTCTTCGCCTATTTACCAGATCTGCAACCTTGCCAAGCAAGAATTTATAGGGGGAATTTATACCTAGTCTTTCTAGGGCTTGTGTACACAGTGCTAATGGCTCCGAGCCCAAATACTCAATCGCTGCTTGAGCTGTAAACTGTGGCAGTTTCTCATCTGTGACAACTATTGGATAGCCCGTAATCGCCTGTCGGAAGTTGATGTAATCGGGACCAAACGCGGTTTCGACGGCGCCTAGAAAGGCTGGTCTTGAACGCATAAAATCAGCCCATGCTTGATGCAACAGTGCACCACTACTATGATCGCTAACGAGTTTAGTCGCATACCTATCGCCATCCACCGCACGATCAACAACATCCCAGTCATTTTTAACACCAATTAGTGTAGCGTCTTTACCTATCGGTGACACGACGCCAAGAAATTCTAATAGTCCGGTCCCGTCAATTGGCGAGTGATCAACCACTACATCCGTGCGAACCCCCTCATTTTCTTGAGTGATATAAACATGAAGTGGCGCGTTAAGGTAACGAATACCATCGGGCTCTTCAAAACTAGCACCAGTTAATTCATGAATGGTGGTCGAAGCCACGAACTCAGCTTCATCCGGTAAGTATGTAGGTCGTAATTTTTCTCCTATCGCAGCCATATCAACAGTGTATCAGTGGGTGTTTCGTTTACCATAAGCTAAGTCTCAAGCGCCATCCCCTCACAGCACTTTGTGGGCATATGGCAATTGGGGCACATGAAATGTCCGTGCACCGGCTCTATTGGGTAGTGTCCACAATTATCACAAAAAAATTCTGGTGATCGATTATCTACAAGTTCTTTATAAATCTCGTCTTTGGCATCCATGGTCATCTTACCTATCTACCGTTACTTCACATTTGGGGCAGCTAATGGTTGTGGACGTAAGAATGGCATCAACTAACTCTTTGCAGAAAGGACACGTTACACACGGCATTCTGGTTGGATCATCAGACGCAATACGGTCATGATCTATGTCGCACAAACCATTACACGCAGCTTTTTGATGTTGGTACTGTTCTTTAGTTAGGTCACTCATTTACAGCCTACCGATCCTTTACAGCCATACTTCTTGTTTTTACATTCGCTTATAAGTTTACCCCGCTCTCGCGTGTTCTTACATCCTTCAGTACATTCAAACTCGAGTGGTCCAAATTCGTCTGTCTCTCCCTCCATCTTGTTTTTCGCCTTTTCCTCATCTGTCGTAACACCGCCGAACACTGTCTGCGGGTTGTTGTTGAACATGTTGGCTAGGTCTGGCAACTCACCAAGCTCGTCACCGAGTGATATTGCCAACCCGCAGGCTGAGTAACTACGATTATTTTTGGCTCCATCAGCGCCAAAGTCACTAAGCATAACTCGGAAAGCCGACGGATCAATAGTTTGCATGGCAGAAGCATTCATAGGAGCAACTAGGTGGGTGGTAGACCTTTGGATAGCATGAGGTTTTGTTTTTTGAAGATGAAAAGCCCGCATCATTTCGATGGTTGAGTACACAAGCAATTCGTGGAGCACTGCTGCGTCATCTGCAATAAATGAATTTTTGCTGTCAGTCATTCTGGCAAGCGCCTTTTTGTAGCGATCGTTAAAATGGCGGGTATTGCGAGCAAGCTGTCGTACTAAATCCGAAGTTTCTTCTGTCTGCCTTCCTCTTACCAACGATTCGCAGATATGTACATACGATTCGTCGAATACCTGATCCATGATTGTTTTATATTCGGCGGTCACATCAACAGTATTGGTTTTCTTTTCCAGCGAAGGGTCGGCCAATGCATCGGCAATCGCCGTCGCGAGCGCTCTGGCATCCTCCTCGGTCAGATTATCCGTAATAGCGTAGCTGAGCCAGTTATCGGTAATTTCGTCTTCAGGTATCTCTATGTCGTGATCGGCAAACACTTCGCGCAGGCGTTGTTTGTTGCTTCCGTCAAACGATAACGAACCGGTGACAACTTCACTGGTGCCTGCAAAGTACAGTTGCACAAAACCTCGTTTGAGATGAGGCACATACCCAATCTTTCGCCAATACTCACTCCCGCTTTGGGCGGCTGCCTCTTCGGGGAATGGGCTAACAACAATGCGCGTGTTGTACCCTGTTTCACCTCGAGCCATTGCATCTACTTGTAGGGCGTTATCATGGTCCCATACTGAGCGAGCTAGCTGTGGCAAGAAGCGCCTATCCTTCTTTGCTGTTTCCTCTGCACACGTTATACCGCCTTCTGTCATGCTTGAAACGGCAGTTTTAAGATCTTTGGCCATGATTTTACCGCCAATCACTACGCGGCGATCGAAGTCACGGACCTCAAGTCCGCCGCCAAGCTCCATGTCTGTGCCAAAGCCCTCCTCTACAGAAGTATAAAACTCAACTCTGGCTTGATCAGCTTCTGGACTTGCAATAATTTCTTGCAACCTTTTACCAATCATAAAGTAACCAAGCCGCCGAATGGTACTGAGAGACCGACCATATGTTTCCGCCTCAGGTGGCGGAACTATAGGAAGCACCACATCGGGCCGATCGAACAGCGAAGGAACAAGTGACAGGTGCCTTGTAGTTTGCGTGGAAAACACGTTATCTGCAGCGAACCGTGCTAGAGCGGCAGTGCCATCAAACTCAAACGACGCCCCTGCGTGAGTTGACGCAGCAGTGTGCAGTTCGATCACCTCGGCCAGTTGTTCGCCCATAAAAATACCCTCGTGCTTGGCGAGCAGAGGGTGTCAAAAAAATTTGGCTTCTGCTCGGAAGACTTTGTTGCTAGATCGGACTCGTCATATGACACACCGTTGCGGCACAGTGTAGGATTCTCACCTACTTCCAGCGTTTTTGTTGTTAAGTGCTAGTAGTGTAGCATGTTCTGCTTACGCTATATGTAGTAGTTTTTGCTCCATAGTCAGCGAAGAACAAGCACAACGAATATGAGCGATCCCACGGCAATCCGGTAGTATGCAAACACCTTAAAATCGTGGCTACTCACATATCTAAGCAGCCATTTCACCACGATAAAAGCCGTAATAAACGAAGATATAAGCCCTGCGATCAGCGCGGTACTCCCGCCACTGATATAACTCAATTTGTCACCATCTTTTATAAGCTTATAGGCGCCAGCCATCACAAGAATTGGGATACTAAGATAAAACGAAAACGCAGTGGCAGTTACGCGATTCACCCCACTGAGTAACCCGCCCATTATCGTTGCGCCCGACCGCGAAACCCCTGGAATGAGCGCCATAATTTGATACAGCCCAATCTGAATTGCCTGTTTTAGTGAAATATCTTCAAGCGACAAATTTTTACTAGCGGGCGAGCTGCTATGCCGACTTTCGATCAATAAAATTACAAAGCCACCGATAATCAATGCAGCCGCGATAACTGGTAAGGTTGCGAATGTATCGAATTTTTTTTCTACTATTAGTCCTGCCAAACCCGCCGGCAGAGTTGCTGCAACCCAGCAAACCCAAAAATTTGTAACTTTCTTTTTGTTTTGGAAGAGCCCAGTTACTTTGCCAAGCAAATCAACTCGATATTGCCAGACGACTGCCGCAATTGCGCCCGACTGGACAACGACCGTAAAGACTTCGGCTAGGTCTTTATAGCCAATCAACCTCTGGGCGATGAGCAAATGCCCCGTGCTAGAAACGGGGATAAATTCGGTTAGCCCTTCAACGATTCCAAGTAGTATTGCTTGAAAAACTTCCACGTCTACTTTCCTGCCGATAGTTTCTTTTTAAGTTCGCTGAGTCTTGGGATAAACGACTGCGCTGCACCCTCTAAACCAAGGACTTTGAGCGCACCTACCAGTACAAACAAGCTGTCCAGCGCATCTTCTGTTAGATTGCCGTTTTCTGCCTCAGAAAAATAATGATTCACCTTTTTTACTAGCCATTTTTCTTCGGAAGCTTTAACTTGGTTGGTGGAAAAGACCAACTCATCACCAGGCTTTACTACTTCTATTGAGCGCGCTGAATGGTCTCGTTTAATTAGATGACCCCGCTTTATTAAGTTATTCACATGAAGGGCCACTGTCGCAACAGAAGTATACTTAAGTCCTGCCATTATTTCTCGGTAGCTTGGGCTGTATCCATGCTCGCCGATAAATGTCTCGATATAACTAAGAAGCTCCCGCTGTTTTTTTGTGGGACGAATCGCATTACTAGCATTTTCAGTCTTGGGCATTACTTTTTTCGCTTCGCTGGTTGTTTAAATACCCAGAATTTATACCAAAGATAGTTCCAGCCCGTAAAGAAACCGGCTGAAACAAACTGCCCGATATATGGGCTGATCCCTACATCTTTGAGGACACGCACAATCACATAATCAAGCACGAAATTAAAAGCAGTTATCGCTATATATCGCCCGGTGACCTGAGTGTTTTTATTTCGCAGCTTTGGATTATTAAACACCCAGTAGCGTTGCAGAACGTAGTTAACGGTCCAGCCTGTCAAATTTGCAATTAGTTTTGCCCACCACAGGTCAAGATCTAGCCATTGGTCTGCCACAAAAAACATGAGGTAGCCACTCCAAAAGTAAGCACCTCCGCTTACGAGGTACTGAACGAACTGGGTAATAGACTGTTTATTGGGTTTATTTTTAGTCTTGCTCATACTGTTAACGTTTTGTTCGTTTTTAGTATAGCAGTCCTTGGTTTTATCCACTTTTTAGGACCGTTCTTATGCTATAATTTGACCTAATATGCCGAACTTTAACGTTCCCAAAAAACGAACACCACGTGCTTCGGTAGACGGTATGCTGGCCGGTCCAAAACGTCGACTCGATAGCCCCACATATTACCGTGGTAACAAGACCCCAGCACCTCAACAAAAAGCTGCCCAAGCCAGCCGTCGTCGCCCCCACCAAACGCTCGGAAAGCCGGTAGTAGAGGAAGAGGACAAGGCACCGCAACTTGGCGACTTCAAGCAAGACAACACGGGAACAAACTTTAGAAATACCCCAATCGGAACAGAACCACGGCGACCACTCGAATCGACAAAAAAGGAAAAAAAGAAGAAAGAACCTGGTCGTGTGCGGCGCTGGTGGCGAAATCGGTCGCGTAAATTCAAAGTATTATTTATTCTTTTTCTGTTATTGCTTATAGGTGGCGGACTTGCAGGTGCTCGTTTATATGCGTTCTTCAACTCGGTTTTCTCAAAAAGCGTTGGTAACAGTAGCTCTGCAGCTTTGTCGAAAAAAGTGTCTACCGATGCGGTGAATACCGAAGGTGATGGTCGTTTAAACGTGTTAATCCTTGGGAGAGGCGGAACTGAAAATGATGCACCAAACTTAACCGACACCCTGATTGTTGCAAGTATTGATCTTGAAACAAAAGAGGCATCTATGCTTAGTCTTCCCCGTGATATGTGGGTTCAAAATGCGGGATATAGCAGTAAGATCAACTCGGTTTATAATACGGCGCTTGAAAAAGCTCGCTACAACGGTAAATCCCAAGAAGACGCAGAAAAAGAAGGAATCAAAGCCAGCATAAACTCGGTTCGAACTGTTTCTGGGGTACCAATCCACAAGTATGTGCTACTCGATTTCAAAGCTTTTCGTGATGTTGTAAATGCACTCGGCGGTGTCGATATCAATGTTCCTGAGGCAATTAACGATTATTATACAAATTACTACTTCAAAGCCGGTCAACAACACATGGACGGTGCACGGGCATTACAGTACGCCCGAAGCCGACATGGCAGTGCTCGGGGCGACTTTGATAGAAGCGAACGACAACGTCAGCTGCTTGTTGCCATGCGCTCAAAGGCAACATCAACAGGGATTGTTGCTAATCCAGTTCGCTTAAACAGCATAGCCAACGCCGTACAAAAGAACATCCGGACCGACTTCTCGGTTGATGAAGCTAAAACACTGTTTGGAAGAACAAAGGATCTCCCTGACAACAAGATCAAGTCTCTTGATTTAGCAAAACCATCTGAGCCTCTTGTCGCGACAGGCATGGTGAGTGGACAATCAGTTGTTCGCCCTGTTGCTGGCGTAAACGACTACACCAAGATCCGCGCCTATGCTCGTACCAACATGATGGATCCATTCCTAAAACGCGAGGCACCAACCGTAGCTGTGTACAACGGTTCTGGGAAGGCAGGTTCAGCAGCGTACGTTGGCGACGTTTTGAAAGGATATGGCTACAAAGTCCTCGAAGTCGAAAGCAGCCAAAGCATCCAAACTAAAACAGTGGTTGTGAAGCAAACAAAGACGGACAAACCGTTTACCTACCGCTATCTTACGCAACGCTTTGGAACAATTCCTATTAGCAGCATACCAAGCGGGGGAGCGCCTGCACCAAAAACAAATACCAGCGGGTCAGCATCAACAACTTCTAGCGAGGCCAAAAAACCTGACTTTGTGATTATACTAGGGACAGACTATGTCCAAAAAACCGACGCAACCTGGTAAATACAAACAAGCCCTACTTGTGGCGCTTCTAGTTAGTTTCTTTTTTCATGGCGTGTTTTCGTCGCTACTTCTGAAGCACTATGGCTGTTCAACTACGTTCCGAGTATTCGATCTGCTGGTAATTATGTCGATAATTGCCTTTATAATTTCCCGCTCAGCTAGTAAGAATTTAGCGATACATCTTAGAAAACTGCTTGCCGATAAACCCATGTCATGGTTCGTCTGGGTACTTCTTCTATTTGTAGCCTGGTGTGTTATTCGTGCAGCACAAACAAACCTATCAGTTATGAGCTTGGTCATTGTTATCCTTACCGACTTCTCGCTTTTCTTTGCAGTTTTACTTGGTCTTTCAAACATGGGGTCATCCAAGAAAAACAACGCACTTATCGTTACCAGTGCAATTATTGGTTCTGTTTCAATACTGGCAGTCATTTTGTACTTTGCAGGACTACACGACAACCTCGATAAGTGGTTAGGTTACGGACTATGCGGCACGAACGAAGTGTTAAAAATTGGCGGTGATTCTGGGTGGCTTAGAACTCGAGGGTTTGTTAGAAACCCAAATGAATTGGGAGCACTGCTTATAGTGCCCATTGTCGTTTTGCTGCACGCATGGGTAACCGACCCACGCAAAAGATCAGGTCGTTTACTAGTTCCGCTTACAGGCGCACTGTCGTTATTACTGCTAACTTTTTCAAGAAGTTCCTGGCTTGGGCTGGCGATTGCGATTGTTGCGTTATTTATAGTTGACGCTTCGTTCCGTTTGAACGTATTTCGGCGCGCATTATTAATTGGGTTTGTCTTGGCGAGTTTATCAATAGCAAGTTTTGTGATTGGTCGCTCTAACACTTTGATCAACAGCCTGTTCCTGCACAAAGGGACCCAAAGCAATTCTACGCAACAGCATATCGACGCCAAGGAGGAGGGAGTAGACGAGATTATCGACAACCCCCTAGGAAGAGGACCAGCAACTACGGGTGTTGTAGGGCTAACGATAAACCCAACCACTTACTTAGAGTCCGAAAGTTCATACCTTGATATCGGTGTGGCATATGGTTGGCTTGGGCTTATTCTTATGATCGGCTTGCTGATTATCGTTGGATTGCTGCTATACCAAGCAGCGGCCTGGCCCGTTTTGGCAGGTTTTATAGGCATAGCAGTCGCAGGGATGGTAATCCCGGTTTGGAGCAACCTAACTGTTACATTATTTACCGGGCTTCTGGTCGGACTAAGTCTTGGTAAAAAAACACGAAACTAGAACTCTAACACCTATAAGAGATGGTACAATAGGGCTAGTTAAAGCCTATGAAAAATAACTCAAACCTGGCTTATACCTTGTTACTTGTAGTTGGCGATTTCGTGGCGCTGCTAGCAGCTTTTTCCTTGGCGTACATACTACGTGTAAAAATTGATGAACGACCATTAATTGCGGCAATCCCTGCCCGTACATATTTCGGAGCGCTGCTAACAGTTTTGCCGTTTTGGATACTTGTTCACGCATTTATTGGCCTGTACAACCAAAGTGTTTTCGAAAGAAGATTTTCTGAACTTGGGCGGTTATTGGTAGGTGCTTTTCTGGGAATTCTCGTGGTCATTGGGTACGACTTTGTTTCGCCGGCCGTTCTGTTCCCTGCTCGCTTAGTTCCAATATATGCCCTCGGGCTCGGCTTTGGGTTCCTTGTTGTAAGCCGCAACTTTTTACGTTATTTGCGTATTACGCTCTACCGCTACAACGTGGGCATCACCAATATTATGATTATCGGTGATAATCGAATTGCCGTAGAGCTTGCCCGTGCACTAAAAGACACACACCACACGGGGTACCGTGTTGTTGCTATGGTGGGGGACCATGCAAGCTTACTAGAGTTTAAAGGCGTTCAAATATTTCCAACATTTGCCGATGCGCGGGAGCATCTTAAACCGGGCAGCATTTACAGCATTGTGCAAACCGAGTTGTTTTCGAGCCCGTCTAAAAACAGCGCTATTTTAGACTATGCCCAGACTAATCATATAGCTTTTCGGTTTATTCCCGGCAATAGCGACCTGTTTGCAGGCAATATTGTTGTTGAGCTTTTTCAGTCTGTCCCAATGGTAGCAGTCCACCAAACGGCACTTATCGGTTGGGGGAAGGTGGCAAAGCGTCTATTTGATTTTGTAGTTTCGTTGACCGCACTCTTAGTATTTTCTCCGATCATTCTACTGATCGCGATTTTAGAAATTATTGTTGGCGGCGGTCTCCCTATTTTTTTCCGACAAACCAGAATTACTCGTTTTAATCGAGAGTTCCGTGTGTATAAATTTCGAACTCATCGTAATGGGCTGAGTGGATTAACCGACAAACAAGCATTTGCTAAACTCGGTAAGCCTGAGTTGTACGAAAAATATCGTGACAATGGTTATGTGCTCGACAATGATCCTCGCTTGAGCAAACTCGGTAGGTTTTTACGGAAAACATCCCTGGATGAATTGCCACAATTATTCAATGTACTAACCGGAGATATTAGCCTAGTCGGACCGCGTCCACTGATACCCGAAGAAATTAACACGTACGATAAAAAGCACGCCATTCTTAGCGTTAAGTCAGGCCTTACTGGTTTAGCGCAAGTTTCTGGGCGAAGCAACATTAGCTTCGATGAGCGGCGCCAGCTAGACATGTACTATGTGCAAAATTGGACGTTCTGGAGCGACATTGTCATTCTTATCAAGACTGCACGCGCCGTTCTTAGTGGTAACGGGGCACTGTAGTGAGTGATAGAAAAGTTGCGATTGTTTGCGATTGGCTAACGGGCATTGGTGGTGCCGAACGAGTAGTCCTGGAATTACATAAGCTCTACCCCGAAGCTCCAATTTACACGTCGCAGTACGATAAAAAAAAGATCTCTTGGTTTGCAGACGCTCTAGTGCAGACAACCTGGCTCCAAAAGTTTCCTGCTGGACTCAAGAAATTTCTGCCTGTTTTCAGAATACTCGCCTTTAAGGGGATTCCCTTAAGCGATTATTCCCTGATAATTTCTTCTGCGGGGGCAGAAGCAAAGGCGGTTAAAAAATCGCCGGGAACAATTCATATTTCGTATATCCATGCACCTACACATTACTATTGGAGTAGGTACGACTCATACCTTAAAAATCCGGGCTTTGGAATATTTGATCCGCTAGCGCGAATTAGCTTACGAGTTTTAGTGGGCCCTCTGCGTCGTGCCGATTATAAGGCTGCTCAAGGTCCTGACTTTTTAATCGCAAATTCAACGCACACCAAAGAAGAGATAAAAAAGTACTATAATCGTGATTCAATTGTTATCCACCCGCCTGTCGATACAAAAAGATTTGCTAATTCAAATACAAAGCGAAGCGGCTACGTCATTACGGGTCGACAAACTCCATACAAAAAAATCGACCTGGCAGTTGCTGCTTGCACAAAGCTTGGTGTGGAACTGGCTGTTATTGGTGATGGCCCAGAACGACAAAAACTTAAAAAAATGGCTGGACCGACCATTACATTTTTAGGAGAGACAGAAGAGCAAGAAGTAGTTAATCGGGTAAAATCAGCTAAGGCATTTATCTTCCCCGGTCTTGATGACTTTGGCATTTCTTCTGTTGAGGCTCTTGCAGCAGGCACCCCCGTTATTGCCTTCAAGGCAGGTGGCGCACTGGACTATGTGGTTGAGGGCGAAACCGGTATATTTTTTGACTCACAAGACGTAGAGAGCTTATGCGATGCAATACAAAAATTCGAGCGTCTTGATTTTGATAATAAGAAGGTTGCAAAGCACGCCGAACAATTTTCGATTGAGCAGTTCCATACGTCAATCACAGAGTTTGTGAAATCAAAAACAGCTCTTTAAACCACCGAGAGGAGCGCTCGCAGCGCGAGCACAGTATCTTGCCAGTTAGAAACTTCTAGTGAGTCTATGCCCATTGCCTTAACTGGATAATCGTTACCACCTTCATTGAGTCGATCACCAAAGAATACTATTTCTTCTTTACTGACTTCCAGCATATCCATTAATTTTTGCATGCCGTAGGCTTTATCAATACCAAGTTTGGTTACGTCAATCGAAGTAGTGCCACCAGCACGAACTTCAAACTCTGGTATTAGTTCTGCAATATAGGTCCGCAACTTTGCTTTTTTTGTTTGATCCGGGTCCCACTCCTCTTTGGCATCAACTGGCGCTTCTTGACCAAGAGCAGATAGAGTCACCTGACTACCACGGTCCTCAATAATATCACCCCACAACTTCGTTTCTCGCATCTTTAAGTCATCAAGACCCTTGTTAAGGGCGCTGATTATTTTTTTCTTCTGTTCTTCGCTAAAATCTTCTGCATAGACTTTTTCCCAGGCCTTCTGTACAACATCGTAGCGGTAGTAACGCGTTCCACACGTTGGCATAATATGCAGCGCCTCAAGTTTTGTAGGATCGGCTTTTAAGTTCCCAAGTAGCTGCTTTTCGAATTGTTCGAACTTACCACCAGAAATAACACAAACTTGAAATTTTGTAAGTAACTCATTCAGAACTTCAGACATTTCGTCTGGTAGCGGAGATTTACTTGGCGCCAAGGTTCCATCTAAATCAAAGGCGATTATTTTTCGTCTCATTATTTCTCCTTTTTAAAGCGCTTACTTACATCGCCGACATTCTGTGCTAGATCTTTTCTTGTTACCAGTACTCCGTGGGGCGTATTCACAACAGCAACCCCATCTAGACCTATTACAGCAACTGGCTTTTCTTCGTGGTTCTGTACGAATGAATTTGTTACGTTATCCAGTTCAACATTTGACCCATGTGTATGATTGCCTTGTTCATCCGAGTCGACCGCCTTATGAAGATCAGTATAAGACCCTAAATCCATCCAGTCGAAGGTAGCAGGTACCACTAATAAGTCCTCTACTCTTTCAATTAAGGCGTAGTCTATCGCAATATTTTCTAGCTTTAGATATCTTTCAAGAAACTCATCATCATCTTTAGCTGAAGCTAAAGACTCCAGGTTATCCAGCAACTCTGGCGCGAAAGCTTTCATTTTCTTTTTGAACACATCAACGGACCCTACAAATGCACCAGAATTCCATAGGTAGTGTCCGCTCTTAAAGTATTCCTTTGCAAGGTCAAACTTTGGCTTTTCTTTAAAAGAATGGACATTAAAAACAAGCCCGTCTTGGTCATACTGTTCACCTTTTTGTATGTATCCAAAACCCGTTGCAGGGTAATCAGGTTCTATACCAACCAAAACGATTCTCTGATCTTTCGATGAAACCTCTGCCGCTCGAGTAAACGTGTTCCCAAAACCCTGAACATCACGTATGTAATGGTCGGCAGCAAGGAAAGCTATTGGCTCCGAAGTGTCATGCTTTTCAGCAATCTTGAGTAGACCAGCTAAGATGCAGCTTGCCGTACCTCGACGTGCAGGTTCTATCACAAAGTTTTCCTCATCAAGATCTGGAAGCTGCTCCCTAATATGTTGATCGTGGCTATTTTCGGTAATAACATACACCCCACTGCTGATGTCCTTTACCCGATCGTAGGTATTTTGCAGAAGTGATCTTTGATGACCATTAATTTTAAGAAGATGCTTTGGGTAGTCTGGGGTTGAAAGCGGCCAGAGGCGAGTGCCAGACCCACCAGCGATAATGACAGTAATCATACCTATCTAGGATAGCAAATTATGCTAATAAATATGTTGTAGAAACCTACCAAGGTAGGCTTGCTTTACCGTGGCTCTTTTTTCTACTCTATGGTGTGTATGGTCGTTTCCTCGCCAAGTTAGCCCCGTGCTTTTATAGGAGAGACTCCCAACCCCGATCTTCCTGGCTGTTTGTTGACCGTGATTAATACACCGCACAAAGTTTTAGCAATACTAAATGGTTAGACTTTTTGAATCCGCGCCGATCTATCTTGCTCAAGATAGCGCAAAAAATGGATAACAGCTGTGAGGATGTTTTTCTGTTGGAAACTGCGTTTATCTACATATTGTGCATTCTGCTGCTCTAGTTCTGTTTGCTCGGCTGGATGAACGTAATTAACGGGTACACTCTTGATACGCAAACCCCGCTTTAAGGCTGCGGCGAGCGGCAAGAATAAAGCATTCGGCCAAAGCCCCATAGAATCTTGAGCCATACCCGACTGAACTTCGCTCTTGTATTCATAGTTAGCCATAAACAACGCTTTCACTTCAGGCGTGTTTTTAAAGAAACGAGGGCCAAACCATGCATCAATGTCTGGTGCATCTTCGGGATACACACCATGCCTACGTAAGATGCCGTTAAAGAGTCTGTTGCTTTCCTGCTCATAATCTCTTTGGAAGGCTGGGTAGGTTGCAAATGCGTTGTCGTCCCGCTTTGGAACAACAATATCTGCCTCGTCATTCAAAATAGATAGAGCTGGGTCAATAATACCCTCGGTCACAAGCGAAACTTTTTCTGGTTCAACCCAGCAGACCACTTCCACGCCTTCCAGATCAGATACAGTATCAAACGCTTGCTGGCGGCCAACGCTCATACCTTCTTGATCCTGCTTCTCTACGATTGCATCGGTACTAGCAAGTGCAGATAAAAATTCGTCTGAACTTCCTCCATCAATGGTCACAATCCTAAATCCTTGTGATGTAGCAGCAGCAATGGTTTGTAATGCCAAATCGCCACGCAGCTTATCTGCGGATACCACCCCGTCTTCCGTCTCGCCAGTGTACCAACCAGGATATAATGTTGCGGTTGCTATGCCGACTTGCTCAACAATCCTGTGCATTTCAGGATTGAGCAACCGTTCTGCCTGAGGAACGAAACCATCTTGACGAACAAAACCTCTGTCTCCCCCTTCAGGTATGTAGCTAGTCATTATCGATAATTATAAAATGTTTTATTGTGTACTGCAAGCCTTCTCTTAGGGAAATCTTCGGCTCCCAGCCAAGAGAGTCTCTTGCTTTATCAATAACTGGCTTACGCTGAGTGGGGTCATCGGCAGGCAAAGGTAATTTTGTGATTATAGAACTGCTTTTGGTCAGCTCGATAACAATATCTGCAAGCTCCCTAATAGTAAACTCCCCTGGGTTGCCAAGATTGATCGGGTCATGCTCGTCCGAATCAATGAGTAACGTGATCGCGCTGATAAGATCCGAAACGTAACAAAAGCTTCTTGTCTGACTTCCATCACCATACATTGTCAACGGCTCACCCGCTAATGCCTGTACGATAAAATTCGATACAACGCGCCCATCATGTGCATCCATACGTGGACCATATGTATTAAAGAATCGCGCAACATATGTTTGCACTTCTGGGTATCTCTCGCGGTATGAGTAAATGAGCGCTTCTGCATACCGTTTAGCCTCATCGTACATCGCTCTTGGACCATAGCAATTTACATTGCCTCGATAGCTTTCTGGTTGCGGATGAACTTCAGGATCACCATATACCTCACTGGTGCTGGCATGGAAGAACTTTGCCTTGTTACTCCGGGCCAGCTCGAGCAAATGAAGTGTCCCCTCCGAACCAACCCTTAAGGTCTCTACACTCAGTCTCTGATAATGTGGAGGGCTGGCAGGTGAAGCCATGTTAAGAATAATATCGTAAGACTTGCTGATCACGGTTTTTGGTAGGTCATCAACAATATCCGCCTTTATAAACGAAAAACTTTTATTACCTTTCAGGTGCGCAATGTTTTTCTTGCTACCAGTAGATAAATTATCTACAGCAACCACTTCATAACCAGCCCCCAAATAGTGGTCTGCAAGATGTGAACCTAAAAAACCCGCTCCCCCACTAATCAAGACTCTTTTTTTCACGGTTTTATAACCCGCCGCCCAATACTCTCATAGTAAAAACCTGCCTTTTGAATTTCTGACACCTCATATAAATTACGCCCGTCAAAAATAACTGGTCGATTCATTAGTTGTTTCATTTTCTCAAAGTCTGGTTCGCGGAACGTTCCCCATTCTGTTGCAATAAGTAAAGCATCAGCATTCTTTAGCGCAGCGTATTCGTCTTCAACAAAACACAACTGCTTGTTATTGCCGAAAAGCTTTTTCACGTTCTCCGTTGCCTCTGGGTCAAAGGCAATAATATTTGCACCCTCATCAGTAAGACTCTTGATAATCTCTAGGCTTGGCGCTTCACGAATGTCGTCTGTGTCTGGTTTGAATGCTAACCCCCACAAGGCGAAGTTTTTTCCCGAAACATTATTTTTGTAGAACTTCAGTACTTTGTGCACTAAACTTTGTTTCTGCCTTTTATTGACATCGCTAACAGCTTCGAGGATTCTAAAGTCATAACCATACTCGTTTGATGTTTTTTGTAGCGCCAGAACATCTTTAGGGAAGCAACTTCCTCCATAGCCTATGCCCGGATATAGAAAACGCTTGCCGATACGCTCGTCCGTTCCAATCCCTTCGCGAACCGCATCCACATCAGCGTCGACAAGCTCACATAAGTTGGCAATTTCGTTCATAAAACTAATTTTCGTAGCCAAGAAGGCGTTGGCGGCATATTTTGTTACTTCTGCTGACCGTTCGTCCATAACAATAAGCTGACTCCCCTGCCGAACAAAAGGGGCGTACAACTCTTGCAGGACTTTCTTTGCATTATCGCTGCCTGTTCCTACGACAATCCGATCTGGCTTTAGAAAGTCGCTGACTGCAAAACCTTCTCTTAAAAATTCAGGGTTAGATGCAACATCAAATGGCACATGTGCCCCTTTTGAAATTTGCTCACGTACACGATCCGCAGTCCCAACCGGTACGGTGCTTTTATCGATTACAACAGCATAATCTTTTAGTAGGGGACCGATCTTTTCGGCTACACCTAAAATATATGAAAGATCTGCTGAACCGTCCTCACCAGGCGGTGTTGGTAGTGCCAAAAAGATCGCACGCGCACCGTTGACCCCAATTTCTAGGTCTGTCGTAAAGTTTAATCGTTTTGACTTAATATTCCGCTGGAACAATGTTTCAAGGTCTGGCTCGTAAATAGGAACTTTACCCGCCAGCATTGTTTTTACTTTTGCCTCATCGATATCAACGCAGGTTACGTCGTTGCCCATCTCCGCAAGACACGTTCCCGTAACCAAACCGACATATCCAGTCCCGACTATAGTAATTTTCATCGTATTCTATACCAATCCAACCATGTTATTAATAATTGTTAGTAACTCTATGCGCCCGAGATTATCGAACCTTTGATGAATTTCGGTATGTTGTTTAGTGTAGCGCGATCGTAATCGTTGTGCCAGTCTGGCATTGCTACCGAACTTAATAATGTATGTGCTAGCATAATAGTTGAAGCGATCTATTGGAGACTCTATGCCAAAAGCAAAAAAACTATCGATTGTCATACCTTGCTACAACGAAGAAAATACTATTGAAAAAATAATTGGTGAGGTACAACGAGTTAATTTAGGTACAACAAAAAAAGAGCTTGTTGTTATTGACGACTGCTCGAAAGATAAAACTCGAGAAATCCTAAAGCGCTTGGCAAAGAACGACTCTTCTCTGAAGCTACTTTTCCAAGATCACAACCACGGTAAAGGTGCCGCGCTAAAGCGTGGGATATTGGAAACTACTGGCGACGTTATGGTTGTGCAAGATGCAGATCTTGAATACGATCCGCAGGAGTATATTAGATTACTCTACCCAATCGAACGCGGGCAAGCTGATGTTGTCTATGGTTCACGCTTTATCGGTGGCGAGCCTCACCGAATTATCTATTACCGAAACCAGGTTGCTAACAAATTTCTTACAACGCTTTCAAATATTTTTACCGGTCTAAACCTAACCGATATGGAAACTTGCTACAAAATGATACGCGGCGATCTCGCGCGGGGTTTAGCGAAAGATCTAAAAGCAAAGCGCTTTGGTTTTGAGCCAGAAATTACCGCACGCATCGCTAAAAGCAAAGCAGCAGTGTATGAAATTGGTATTAGCTACTATGGGCGCAGCAAGGAGGAAGGGAAAAAAATAGGTTTTCGAGATGGATTGAAAGCTATTTGGGAAATCATATACTTTAATGTGTTTGTGCGAAAATAATGCCAAAAAAATCATCCCCAAATAAAAAAGAATCAGTTAGAATCAAAAATATTTCCTTGCATTGGTTACACCAAAGGCTTGTGCATTATAGGCATGTATTAATCGCTGCACTGCTCTTTTTTGTAGTGACCGTGAGCTTTCTGTGGCCAATGGCTACGAACCTTAGCACATATTCCGAAGGAGGCGACCATATGTTTAACGCATGGACTCTCGCTCGGAATCACCATTGCCTTTTACTCCAAGACTGCTCTAGCTACAGTGACGGCAATATCTTCTTTCCTAATAAAGACTCTATGTTGTACTCCGAAACACAGCTATCTGCGGGTCTTCTAACTTTACCCTTGCATTTTGTTAACGATAATCCACTGTTTTCAGTAAATGTCTGGTATGTCCTTAGTGCATTTTTCTCAGGGTTTTTCATGTATTTGCTGGCTCACTATTTAAGTGGGGGCAGGAAAATCTTTAGCATACTTGCCGGTCTCGTATTTGAATTTGCACCCAATAAAATATCTTCCATGAGCCACCTACAGAATCTTAGTATCTTTTATGTGCCGCTGATTATTCTTATGCTTCTAAAATTTAAAGCAACAGGAGAAAAAAAATACCTTGCAGGGTTTGGGATTGCCTCGCTTCTGTTGTTTTTTGCGTCGTGGTATCAAATGGTATTTGGCTTAGTGATAGTAGTCCTTTTCATTGGCTACACAATGCTCAACTCAGAACATCGCCGAAGAGGTTTGCTCCTTTTGGCTACTACCCTTTTTGCGTTGGCTTGCACGTTGCCTCTTGCGCTAGAATATTCACGCTTCTCTAAATCTAAAAACGCTAATTTTTCTATAGCTAGCCAAGTTGAGTTTTCTGCTAGCGTTAATGATTACGTTTTACCTTATCAAGAATCTCCGTTTGGATCTTTGTACTACCAAATACATCAAAATTCCAAACGTAACAGCTATAACCCTGATAGCTTTTCCTACGCAGGAATAACACTGTACAGCATTTTGGTATTTTGTGTTGGCGCAGCACTGTTCAGCAGTAAAAGTTTTTTCGTAAAGAACAAACAGTTATGTGTTCTGCTGGGAATTGTAGCCGTCACGGGGATTGTTTTGTCGCTCGGTCCTATTGTTAAGTATGGAAGTCATTCAAGCTTTGCTATCAATGGCGTGCGTCTTGCAATCCCAGCTCCCTACATACTAGTTGATCTATTCATACCGCAACTTTCATTCATCCGGGCAATTGGTAGAGCGGCAGTAATACCCCTATTTGCTTTGTGCTGTCTACTGGCCATTTTTGCTGGTTATCTTATGAATGAATCAAAGTTGAAATCAAAACAAAAAATGTTTTTTGGTTCGCTTATAGTTCTGATTGTTTCATTTGACCTTTTGCCAATACAAACACTATTAACCAGACCATTTAAGCAAATCGATACAAACCAGGTTCAGTATACTATTCCACAAGTTTACAAGTTTATTAATGCCAACCGGGATGTTAATAACATAGTTATAGTTAGAACCCAAAAAGATTACCCATACGCAGGCATCCCAGTTGCTCAGACCGAAGATACTTTATGGGCTGGGTATCATAATCGAAATATATTTAATGGTTACAGCGGCTATGAACCAGCAGACTACAAGGAGCAACTGCAAGATTTTACAGACCTTGATCATGATGACAAAGACAAAATGCATCAGCTAGGTTTGCAGTACTACTTGATCCATGAAGAATTGTCGCAAAATTCTGGGCTTGTCAACAAAGCAAATGAAGTATTTGGAAAGCCTATCTTCAAAGATAGCAAGTACTCTTTGTATAAGATTTAGCGTTTAATTAACTTGGCAAACGTTGCTCTCAAAATTCCCGCACCATAGAATCCTGCAAACGGTACTGCAAGTATCGAGAACCACAGCGAATCTGTAATCGTTATTGCTGGCACGTTAGCGACCCTAGAGATGACAAAACAGGCCAGCATAAATGACGCTATGGCTATTGGAACACCTACCACCAATTCCGGGAACAGAACTAGCAACAAGACACCGGCACAAACAAGTGATATGAACATCAGCAGTGGCACAAAGTACCGGTTGCCGGGCTTTAAGAATCCATCAACAAAAACTTGCCCCCGGTGGTATGCGTGTTTTAGGAATTTACCAAAAGAGCTTCGCGCATGATATGTGCAGCAAAATTGTGGAGACATATTTATATTGTGCTCTCGCGCAATGTTCTTGATCAGCACAGTATCGTCGTTGGCACGCCTCATGTCCTTTGACGCTGATTCAAAGTTCTTAATGGCTGGAAGGAGTATGCTTTTCTTCGAAAAAAAACAGGTCGTCCCTTTTGGGTAGTAGTCAAACTCCTCGATACCATAACTAACTTCACGGGGGTGTGCAAAATAGCGTCGCCACGCAATATTTGTTATTACATCCCAAAACCGAGCAAATGGATTATTGTGCTTGTCGACATACACATGCGCATTCCATATGGCTTGCTCGGGGTGCTTGCGAATCCTGTTGTCTATAAATTGGAGTGCTTTTTTATGAATATGTACTCTGGAGTCTATTAATAAGATCTGTTCGTACTTGGCTTTCTCAACCCCAGTTTTTCGAGCTAAAAAACGCCCTTTGTTTTCTTGTTTTATATAAACAATTGGTATATCCGAGGCTAGCTTTTTGACAATTTGGGAGGTGTCATCTGACGATCCATCGTCAACAATAATCAACTCAGCTTGGCTATTACCTAATTCTTTATAGGCCGCATTTAGATGATCGACTGTCCCAATCAGCCACGATCCTTCGTTATAGGTTGGCAGAACCACACTATACTTCACTTAACATACCCATTGTGCATAATCACTTATTCTATTCTAACGTGGCGAACAAAAAAGCAAAATAGCCTGGCGACTTTACTTACCGCTTTGCTATTTTGCCTATATTGATTCATTATATCTAGGTTGGCCGGGATTAATTGAATTGTGAAATAAGCGGAGCAAAGTTTTACAGTATTTTATGGCAAAAAATTATTACTTAGGAAAAGTTGAAAAGTTAAGTTCTGGTCAACATATGATCAAGCTTATTAAATCAAGCTTTTTTAATGAGAGAAAAACTAAAAAAGCGCTGGTCAATTTTATTACAAAAACTGATCGGCTCAGCATGGGCGAACAATGTTTGCAGTTTGAGAATGGCTTCGCCAGAGCACAAGAGCGAGAATACGCAGCTTTTGTGTCGAGTGGAAGTTCAGCCAATTTATTGCTCCTCCAAGCCCTAATGAACATAGGAAAATTAAAGAAGGGTGACAAGATTGGATTCTCCGCCCTAACTTGGCCAACAAATGTTATGCCAATAATACAGCTGGGTCTTGAGCCGATTGCTCTAGATTGCAATCCGAATACTCTAAATGTTTCCCCCGATATATTGCTTGAGAGGATCGATGAGTTAGACGGGTTGTTTATTACGAACGTGCTTGGTTTTAGCGATGACATCGCCAAGATCAGTAATATCTGCAAGAAGAATAAAGTAGTATTCATAGAAGATAACTGCGAATCATTAGGCTCTAGGGTCGGCGGCAAATTATTGGGAAATTTTGGGATCGCTTCTACTTTTTCGTTCTTTGTAGGGCACCACATGTCAACACTGGAAGGCGGTATGATCTGCACGGATGACAAAGAGCTAAACCAGGCCTTAGTCATGGCAAGAGCTCATGGCTGGGACCGCAATTTACAACCAGCTGAACAGAAAAAATTACGAGATAAGCATAAAATTAGTGCGTTTTACTCTCGCTATACATTCTATGACCTTGCATACAATGCCCGTCCAACTGAGATAAACGGCTTTCTCGGCAACCAACAGCTTGCTTACTTAGATGAAATCATAGAAAAAAGAGCAGCAAATTTTTCTGCCTTTTATAAAGCTATGAGCAATAACAACGATTTTGTTCAGTATGATCTTTCTCATATGAGTGTGGTGTCAAACTTTGCCATGCCAATAATCTGCCAGACTAACGAGTTGAGTGCCAAATATAAAAAACGCTTTGAAAAAGCGGGTGTAGAAATTCGGCCGATTATTGCCGGGAGCATAACTAAGCAGCCTTTTTACAAAAAGTATGCCCACGACGAGGAACCAAACCCAAACTCTGAGAGCATACATGACAATGGCTTCTATTTTGGGAACAACCCTGAGATGACTAAAAAAGAAATAGCAAAACTGTGTAAGCTTCTGGAGAAATAACTGATGCAAAAAAATGCAAAGATTTACGTGGCTGGTCATAGAGGACTGGTAGGTTCTGCTGTCGTGAGGAAACTTCAAGCTCAAGGATACAAAAACGTTTTAACGCGAACACGCCAGGAGCTAGATTTAACGGATAATCATTCCGTGCAAAGATTTTTCAAACAAGAAAGGCCTGATTACGTAATCCTTGCTGCGGCACGCGTAGGTGGCATAAAAGCCAACATGACATATCCCGCCGAGTTTTTATATGAAAATCTTCAAATTCAGAACAACGTTATATGGGCAGCATACAAGAACAAAGCAAAAAAGTTACTTTTTCTGGGCAGTTCATGTATCTACCCTTTAGGTAGCCCCCAACCAATGTCGGAAGATAACTTTCTTAATGGTAAACCCGAACCTACTAACGAAGCTTATGCTATAGCTAAGATAGCCGGAATGAAGCTTTGTGAATATATCAATAGTGAGTATGACGCCAATTTTATTTCATGTATGCCAACAAATATTTATGGCGAAGGAGACAATCTGGACCCTGAATCTTCCCACGTTATCCCAGCTCTTATGCGCCGCATGCATGAGGCAAAAACGAATAATGATGTCGAAGTTGTAATTTGGGGTTCTGGTGTTAGCCGACGAGAATTTCTACATTGCGACGACTTAGCCGCTGCTATTCTCTGGTTAATGAAAAACTATAACGACCGCGAGTTCTTAAATGTTGGTACAGGGTCTGATGTTTCGATCAAAGAACTAGCTGAGATACTAAAAAATATTGTTGGGTATAAGGGCAAACTAGTTTTCGACAAGACCAAACCAGACGGTATGCCCAAGAAATTACTCGATGTTAGTCGCCTTAGCAAGCTTGGGTGGCGCTCTGGCATCGAACTAGAGGACGGTCTAACTCGAATGTATTCGTGGTTCGTCGAACAGCCCGGCGTTAACGGCTAGTCCTTTAGCCCAAAATTTGCTAGCGCTTTCTTTAAAAGATTATTCCAATCAAAATCTTGAGCAATAGTCTTGGCTGAGCGATGTGCTTTCTCCCACATCTTTTTATCTTGTAACCAAACGCTCATCGATTCGGCAAACTCTTCTGGGTTACCCCCAGAAACTATGGCCGCACCTTCTTTTTGTAGTTCTTTTGCGTTATTGGGTACGTCTGTAAGGACAACAGGAAGATAGGCGCCTAGATATGCTTTTAGTTTGCCAGCGTCACTAAATTGAACAAAGTTCTTATCGTCTTTAACATATGGAGCTACTGCAAAGGTTGCCGAGGCAAGTATAGCTTCGACGTCCTTGTGATCGGCCACAAACCCATGAAAATTAATTTCAGACGATACGTTTAGTTCGCTAGCGAGAGATTCTAGTTTATTTTTCAATGGGCCACCGCCAATTATCTCTGCTTTTACTTCGACCCCTCTCTTCTTGAGAATAGCAATTGCCTTGATGAACGTGTCTACTCCCTGTCTGGGGATTAGATGCCCAAGAAATACTGCGGTATGCTTGTCCCATGCTTTCAAGGATGTCTTGGGTGTCCTATCCAGCCAGGCCCCCATGGGCACAACCTGTGTTGGAGCAATATCGGCTTTTTTAAGGCCTAGGTACTTGTTGCGACTAACGACTCCTACCGGCGATAGTTCTACGCGACTATCTACCTGTCGGCATACCATTTTATCTAAGCTTTTGTACACATGTGTTAATGGGTTTTTGCCAAAACGATCTGCTACAAAATCAACCGCCCAGTATACTACTGCGTCGACCCGCCCTGTTTTCTTTCTGACGAGCCCCCTGAGGCAGGCCAGGTTATTAAAACCGAACCAGATTGTGGCCTTAGGAAGATTCAGAGGAGTAACCAAATCAAAACCGTATGTATAGGGAGGCTTGTTCAAAAGTTTGATTGTTCTAGTAGTAGTTTTACCATCCTTGTAGTCAGATATAATATGCTCGCCTTTTGTTTCAGCCACCAATGGGTGCGCCAATGTTACAACCCTTTTAGCTTTGTGTTTAATCAGATAGTCTCTTAGGGCCTGAGATGGCCCATCGGCAAATCCATTAGCGCTGATAATAAACGTTGACTCTGATACTTTCTTCAATTCAATCTCCTATTTATGCTAGCCTGAAGGCTAAGTGCAGTTGGCTTACGTATTTGTTTCAATTATCATTTATTATAGTGAAAATCCCTAATCTCCCGAAATTTTATGTGCAGTCTGGCCTCTTTGGCTTCCTGTCTATTCTTGGAGCAATCTTAAACTATGCCTTATACCCACTACTCGCGAGGATACTTGATGCACAAAACTTTGGTGACTTCGCTGCTATTACAGCAATATCGAATCAGCTTCTCGGTATTCTTCTTGGCATCAATATAACTTCTCTTTACCTGGTAAAATCTCAATCAGAAAACACGGCGCGGAAGAGAGTCGAGGCAATTCAAACCGTATTGCTGTACGCTCTTTTCGGTGCTACAGCACTGATGCTTTTATTCTCTCCAATGATTAGGAGCGCCCTTCAGGTTCAGTCAATCGAACCGTTTATACTACTATCCTTAGTACTTCTTGGCTCAATACCTGCAACTATTTGGACGGGGTATTTGCAGGGGCACAAAGAATTGGTGCGTGTTGGATTCTTTAACGTCGGAGCCGCTCTAATGAAGATCGTTTTAAGTGTTATCTTGGCCCTGCGCTTTGGGGTTAATGGGGCGATCACTGGGATCGTCTTGTCTGGTTTTTTCGGCTTAGTACTACTTAAACTATTGCCAGGCATATCACTTCCTAGCATTTTCGCCCCTTTACTACGCAAGGCACGCGATAACCTTACTGCAATAGGAGAGATCAAGCTCTATTTAATCCAGTGCGTACTAGTAGTGAGTGTATTTAGCTTTCTGCAAAACTACGACATCACACTCGCTAAATATCTTTTTAGCCCAGAAGCAGCCGGTCGCTATAGCGGGGTTAGTATACTGAGCAATGGGTTGTATTATGTTTCGCTTTTAATTATTTGGATAATACTTCCTGAAATTTCCTTGAAAGACAATACGGTCAATAAGCGAGTTCTAAAGACCGGTTATCGACTAATTTTGCTGCTTGCTACAATGAGCCTACTTTTTGTATATATCTTTAGAGAAAGCGTCACCGGTTTACTGCTTGGCGAAAAATTTGCAGGCGATGGGCTACTGTTGCTTTTTGCTGCGGCATATCAACTTTCCTTGGTAGCCAGTACTCTACTTGGCTTTTTCTTGCTTGTACAACGCAAATATCAATCGATTGTACTCGCAAGTTTTATAGGAGTGCCCACCATAATAGTCCCGCTATTTAACGCTTCGAACCCATTAAACATGATTCAGCTTCTATTGTGCTCAGTTCTTGGAGGCATGCTTGCTTTTCTTGTTGCCTCGAAAGTTTCCAGAAAACCATTGCTCTCTCTGTAAGCTCATTGCTCAGCAAGCATAAGCATGGTATTATAAATTGGCTATGTTTACCCTTAAAAACAAAAAGCTTAGTAAAAAAATGGTCGTGTTTTGTGCTGTTACGCTGGTTGCACTGGGCGGTGGGGCGTTCGCTATTATTCGGAGCAATAGCTCTCAAAATGTTTCACAAAACCCTGCAGAGAACGTAAATTATGATCCTCCTACAAAAGAGGAAAAGCAAGCGGCAGAAGATACTAAGGATGTTATTGTTGACAAAGATAAGCAAGACTCTTCGGCCACCAACAGCAGCGCGTCACTTAAGCAGGTTAAGCCAATTATCACAGATGCGAATCAATATGAACAACGCCTTGAGGTACGTTCTTTTGTAAGCGGAGTATTCGAAGATGGGGGCGACTGCACACTTACGCTAAGTCGCGGCTCGCAGATGCTCACCAAGAAAACAACTGGGGTAAAAGATGCTACGACTACAAGCTGTCCATTATTCTTGGTGGAACGATCAGAAATCCCTAATGCTGGAACTTGGCTGGCACAGGTTAAATACACATCAACAACCGCGGAAGGGGCATCAGAATCGAAGGAAGTAATTATAAAATGAAACACCTAATTCAAAAAATGCTACTGGTAGCAGCAGTCTCTTCTTTCTGTTTGCTTGGTCTTGGCATTCTACCAAACAAAGCAAGTGCGCTTTCTGGCTCAGAGTTTCGCCCAGGCAATATCATTGATGATGCCGTTTTCTACAACCGATACTCCATGAGTCTTGAAGGCATACAAGCATTTCTAAACAGCAAAGTCCCTGTGTGTGACACTAATGGGGCACAGCCTCGCGGTAACACCACGCGTGCCGCATACGGAGCTAGCGTTGGCCACCCCCCACCCTATACTTGTCTGAAAGATTACTCAGAATCTACTCCTACTAAAAACCCCGAGGAAGGTCTTTGCAGTGGACTTTCTGCCGGCAACCGAACTGCTGCACGTATTATCTACGATGTCGCACAAAGCTGTGGCATCAACCCGCAAGCACTTATTGTTATGCTCCAAAAAGAGCAGTCTTTGATTACTGATGATTGGCCTTGGTCTACTCAGTATCGAAGTGCCATGGGTTATGGCTGCCCAGACACTGCGCCATGCGATGCTGAATACTATGGCTTTTTCAATCAGGTATATGCTGGAGCGCGACAATTCAAAAGATATGCCAAGGACTCCTATTTATTTAACTATCGTGCAAATCGAAACGCATACGTTCAATACAATCCTAACGCCGGTTGTGGAGGAACAAATGTCTTCATTGAAAATTCCGCAACAGCAGGGTTATATAACTACACCCCGTACCAGCCAAACGCAGCAGCACTAAACAACTTGTATGGAAGTGGCGATGGGTGCAGTGCGTACGGTAACCGTAACTTTTGGCGATTGTTTATTGATTGGTTTGGTCCCACATTTTATGACCCTGCCTTTGACAATGATAATGACGGTATCGTAAATAAGTATGACCTATGCGTAATCGATGCCGGACGTCCAATTCGGTGGGGGTGCCCCCCCAATAGTATGAACGAAGCAATAACCTATTCAGGGGACTTTAATGGTGATGGGTTTGGAGATATAGTTTCGTTCTCAGAGTTTCCAGATGGACGCACCTTTAATGTTTGGCTATACAAGGGTTCTTCGACGGGGCTTAGTAACCCACAGTTTCAGTATACGCTTGGTCCATCTTTTGGTGGTTGGGATTTTTCAAGAGCAAAGTTCGGTGTTGCGAACGTTAATGGCGACGCCTATATGGACTTAGTGGCACTCCACCAGGGACCTAATAATGAAGTAACACGGCACGTTCTTAAAGGTTCTTCAAGCGGGCTGCAGCAATCTGATCAGAGCTGGGTTGCTTGGCAGTTCCCTAGCCAGGGATGGTTATGGAGCAACCTCAGAATAGCGGGTGGCGGAGACTTCAATGGCGATGGGTATGGAGACGTCTCAGTGATCTCTGTCGACCCTAATGGACAGTCCTTTAATGTTTGGCTTTATAACGGCTCTTCATCTGGGCTACAAAATCCCACCCTACAACAGTCCCTAGGCCCAAATAACGGTGGGTGGAATTTCAAGAAAGCAAAAACAACCGTGACTAATGTTAACGGTGACACCTACATGGATCTTGTGGTATTGCACCAGGGACCCGACAATGAAGTCGTTAGGAGCGTACTCAAAGGCTCGTCAACCGGTATACAGGCCTCTGATGCTAGTATGGTAGGCTGGCAGTTCCCTAGCCAGGGATGGTTGTGGAGCAACCTAAAAATCGCCGGTGGAGGCGGAGACTACAACGGTGACGGAAAAGATGACCTGGTGGTGTTCTCGATCTTCCCAGACGGAAAGACATTCAATGTTTGGCTTTATCCTGGGTCTAACTCAGGACTTGGAGAACCCCTGTTTCAGCAAACGCTTGGTCCGGCTTATGGTGGCTGGACATTCAAACAAACAAAGCCTGTGCCAACAAATGTTAATGGCGACTCGTACCTTGATCTTGTAGCTTTTCACCAAGGACCTGGCAACGAAGCCGTAAGACACGTTCTTAAAGGTTCTTCAAGCGGGCTGCAGCAATCTGATCAGAGCTGGGTTGCTTGGCAGTTCCCTAGCCAGGGATGGTTATGGAGCAACCTCAGAATAGCGGGTGGCGGAGACTAACTAGAACTTTGCGATCTGTCTATAACATATAACGGTCTATCTTGTGCTTCTTCATAAATACGCGCCAGGTATAGTGACGCTATTCCCTGTGAAATCATTACCATACCAATAAGAAATATGGCGAGCAGAAGGAGCACAGATGCGCCCGAGAACCCCAAGCCTAGTGGATCGTCCAGAACAAAACTCTCGATAGTAATGAAGACCGCTGATAATGATGAAAGCCCACACATCAGTAACCCGACGAGTAAAGATAGTACAAGAGGCTTACGACTATTAGAGAGTATGCTATCCACTGCTAAGTAGGCTAGTTTTTTGGTGCTATAGGACGCTTGCCCAGCAATTCGTGTGGGAGATTTAAATTCTACATAACTTGTGTTAAAACCTAGCCAGTCTAGAAGCCCTCGTGTTATTCTTCGTCGTTCTTGAAATTGTGAAAAAACATCAACTACTTCCCTGCTAAGAATTCTAAAGTCTGTTACTCTCGGTTGTAGATAATGGATGCCAGACAGTTTTAGAAGCCTGTAATAGAATTTGTTGCCAATTTTCTTGATTCCGCTTTCGTCCATGTTGTCTGTGCGGACACCAATAACCATGTCGAAGCCCTTTGCGTACTCGTCGAGCAGTGAGCTTATTTTTGACGGTGGGTGTTGCCCATCTGCGTCAATCAAAAGCACAGCATCCCCTTTCGCCTCTCTTAACCCTGCCGTAAGGGCCGCCTCTTTGCCAAAGTTTCTAGTGAAGTTTATCAACCGACTCTTGTTGTTATTTTTTGTAATTGATGCCGCGATTTCTCTAGTTTTGTCTTTGCTTCCATCATTAACGAGTAGCACTTCGTACTGAGAAACTTTGAGTCTGTCTAACTCTGCTGAAAGTAGATGAAAAAAATCATTAAGCACTGACTCTTCGTTGTACAGCGGCACGACAACACTAAGCTTATTAACTGTTTTCTTAGTTAGCAAATTTGCACTCAATATATCCGCCTCTTGCTTATATAGATTAAGTATAGCAGTACTCAAGAACTTGGTATTATAGAAGAGATGAAAAAAAGTGGTCGTTTAAATAAAGCCCTCGCTGTCATCCGGGTTCATTTTATAGCACTAGTACTGCCGTTTATCCTAAGCTGGGCATTTATGGGGCAGTCTCTGACGAGCTGCAAGACAACAGTTATTGGTTCGGTCGGGGGCGATCATCTTTCAGGGATTATTTCCGTTTTTAACATTGGTAGTAAACCCTATGGCGGAATCAGTCATCTTAGCAACTATCCTTATTCCGAAAATATAACCCAGCCACAACTTGTTACGAACGCAACTCTGATGGTTCCTGGTTGGATAGCGAGCAAGCTGGTCGGCCCAATTTGTAGCTGGAATCTTATGGTTTTATCTGGGTACTTACTAAGTTTTGCAGCAATGTACTGCTTTATTTATTGGCTAACAAAGAGGCGTAGCGTAGCTCTTTTTGCGGCCACAGCAGTCGCGTTTACCCCATATCATTACTTTAAAACCCACGGGCATCTTTCGTACGTACATTCCGAACTGTTTGTCGCAATTCTTTGGTCATTTATCGCTTTGTGGAGAAAGCCAAGCCGCATTTTGAGTCTCGTTTTTGCTACTTGTGTTGCCCTCTTGTTTTATACCGATGGCTACTTCCCTATGATCGGTGGCATTATGCTTGCTGGGATTGGCAGCTACGTGCTAGGTTCTCTCGGTTTAGAGTACAAAAAAAGGCGAAAGCTCACTGCTGAATCAAAGATACGCCTAATGCACCTCTTGGTTAGTTCTGTTGTTGCATGTGTTCTGTTGCTACCGATTGTTTTTGTAAAGCTACGTTACGGATCACAAATTGGTACAAATCTTGGCACCGTTCGAGGCAACTTGCTGCTAGAACTAAAAACATATGGGGCACAGTTGCCTGACTACTTTGTCCCTTCACAAGAACATCCGGTTGGCCTCATCCGAGATCTTGCTAGAGACTATAGGGATTCACATATATATTCCAATAAAGGTGAGTACCACCTGTACCTTGGTTACTCGGTACTTTTCTTGGCTGGTCTTGGCGTATGGAGATTCTGGAAAACAAAGAAAATCCCAAAGAAATATCTTGATAGTTCCTGGGTGGTCGGTCTTAGCATTGTTGTCCTAGGTTTTGCATTTTTTGTGAGTCTCGTACCCTATGTTGAACTTTTTGGTATCGACTTCGTAATGCCTTCTAGAGTTATTGGTATGGTCACTAGCTTCTGGAGGGTTTACGCTCGTCTGTACCTTGTTGTTAACCTAGCTCTTGTGACAATTGCGGCAATTGGTTTTCACCATCTACTTTTGCTTATTAAAAGTAGGCATAGGCGGCTGACCGTTAGTGTATTGATTTTGGCAATTCTTATTTTCGAGATGCTTCCAATCAACCCCATTTCAAGAGACGATGAGTGGTCGCTTACCGACTTTAGTGATACCTACTCCTGGCTTGGGAAACAGCCCGAGATACAATCGGTTGCTGCATATCCGTTGGTCGATCCTACGCATTTGAATAGTTCTTACTTTGCAGATCAGCTTGTTCATAAGAAGCCTTTATTTAACAGCTACAAGTCGGTCGACAGTAACGCCTTGCTTCATTATGCGATGTCAGGGATTAAAGACCCACAAACACTTGGAGCGCTAAAGACACTTGGCATAAATCATGTGCTGACCTACCAAATGCCAACATCGGTTAGCAATGATTTAATCCCCCTCCATGGCACTTATGGGGCTCGAGTTTCACAGGTTAAGCCATCTGTGAAAGCGAGAACAACCATATTAGTGCCAGACGCAAGTTACCAAATGCCAGTTATTAGTAAATCAACCCAGGTGAGCTGTAGAATGCCTGCCACCCAAATTGGTATAATTGGATTTAGGCAACTTAATAAATCCTCCGTGGTGCATAGTTTTTCTGGAGGTCTTGACGTTAAAGGCCAACCAGGTCAACGCACATTAATTAGTCAAGACAGTTCTATTCTTGCAGATATCACTTTTACACAAAAGGAAGAGGTCGTCCGTGTCAATCTTGAAAACATTCGGACAGACAGTCCATTAAAACAGTACAGTATCAATTCTGAAAAGCTTGGTTATGCCCAAATTTGCAATCTCGATTCACAGACCTAATCTTTAATAAATCCAGACTTTTTTAACTCTTTCGTTATTACCTTTACTGGGCTATGTGATGCATCGACTCCAGCTCGTTTGTACTTTTTGAAGTTACGCATAAAGTCATCAACTGCTGTCTCGTTGTAATACGAGAGAACAACATTTTCCCCAAGACCTTCTTGTCTTTCTGTTGCTTTTCTATGCACAAGACAAGGAATCCCCAGATAGGCCGTCTCTTCCTGAAGACCTCCACTATCCGTAATGACACATTCTGCTTTTGCGAGCAGTGAAATAAAGTCAAAATAGCCCAGTTTGTGCAATCTAGTAATGTTCTTTTTTTCTAGCAAACCACCGATACTGAGTGATTGTATGCGCTCTTCGGTAATTGGGTGGTCCAAAAAAACTACTGGCATTGTTTCCGAAAATTTTGATATTTTCTTTAGAATTTTTTCTAATTCTTTTGGCTGCGCGAGTAACTCATTGCGATGGATAGAGATAAGGCAGTACTTTTTTGGCAGTTGGTGCTTAGTAGTGATCTTAGCTTTTTGTGCAAGTCGGAGGCTGTCCAAAACAGTATTGTACGTCGTGTTAATAATGGTTCCTTTTGTCCCGGCTTTTTTAAGATTTGCTATTGGAGTCTTACCGGGTGCAAAGTGTGTTCTTGCCATTTTTGATGTCATTATTCTGTTTATCTCTTCAGGAAAAGGATGCCGCCAATTATAGCTTCTCAGCCCAGCTTCGATGTGCGCAACATGAACGCGCAGTATTTTGCCCATTACAGCTCCTAGTAGGGTTGTCATTGTATCTCCATGCACAATGATCAGCGGCTTAGTTTTTGATTGGTTCAGGGTTTTTTTGATATTTTTACGGTTTTTTAAAAAACCGACCCCTACGCACACCAGCCACCAGGGTACCCGCCACAAACTCTCCAAGTCTTTCGCAGTCGTTTTTTGCCCAATTGCTATTTCTGGGAGACTAAGTTTACTTGCTTTAAAAAGTTGCTGTAGTTGTCTTGGTTGCTGATACGTACAAACCGATATGTATTCTTTTTTTTCGATCTCTTTAATTAGCGGCAGCAACTTAATGAGCTCGCCAGTGGTACCATAAACGAATAAAATCACACAACTTCTTTCTTACTAGTCATTGTCCTATTTTAACTTGTTTAAAGATCAACTCAAAAAATATTAGTCGTAGCTATAGGTAGTGGGATTTTGCTATTATAGTAGGTAAATGTCAAAAACTATATTTATTGAAGGACTTGGGTTAGTTGACGGGCATTTCAGCGGTATCGGGCAGTACATTTTAGGGATACTCAGAGGGCTAGACCACCTGATAGAGAAAGACAAGTTAGCAGGTTTGGCAACTCCTGACGTACGCGTAGTTATACCCTTCGACGAGGAAAAGCGTTTTAACAAGTTTGGCTTTAAACACATTCGGGCAAAAAAAATTCCTATTCCGTTTCGTTACGCTGCGGCTTTATGGCACAGGCAAAAAATGCCTCCGTTGGATCTTTTGTGTGGTCCGGGCTTCTACGTTTTTACACGTTTTGTCACTATGCCACTACTTTTTAGCAAATCGGCTGTTATTCTCTACGATTTATCCTTCGAGCTGCACAAGGAGTATTCAGATGATAAAAATGCTGCGTTTTTATCGAAAGGAACCCGTCATTCTATCGAACAAGTAAAGACGGTTTTTACTATTTCGCAAAGTGCAAAGCAAGAAATATGCGAATTCTATAAACTTCCTTCCGAGAAAGTATTGGTAGCGACCCCTGCTGCAGACCAGCGATTCTTTTTCAGGCGTCCAGAAAGCGAAATTCAAAAGGTAAAAGATAAGTATGAATTACCGAAAGAGTATATTCTTGCGTTGTCTAATTTGGAGCCACGAAAAAACCTGGAAACATTGGTTGATGCATATTGTGCTCTTCCAGAGAAATATCGACACAATATTTCTCTTTTGTTGGTAGGGGTGAGTGGATGGAAGACGGATAAACTTTTTGGCAAGATTATCAACCTAGTAAAAGACGGGTACAGTATAGTCCGTCCATCAGAATACGTCCACGATCGAGACAAGCCGGCACTCATTTCTGGCGCAAAGATGCTAGTGTACCCAAGTCACTATGAAGGCTTTGGCATGCCGCCCCTGGAGGCATTGGCCTGTGGGGTACCAGTAATAACCGCCGATAACTCGTCGTTGCCTGAAGTAGTAGGAGACGCTGGTCTAATGCTAGATCATACTGACACAAAAGGATTCTCAAAAAAAATGGAAGAATACCTGGAGCAATATTCATCGGTAAAGCAGTCAGCCCTGGTCAAAGGTCCTTCACGGGCATCGTTATTCTCATGGGAGAAAAGTGCGGCCGTCTATTGGGAGCGTCTGAAAAAGGAAGCACTATGAAAATAGGTGTAGATCTAAGCGTCCTACAAACACCACACCGCGAAAGAGGCATTGGGCACACTGCTATACATTTCATTAACAACATGTCTAAAGCTGACCGAGCAGCCCATTCATTTGTTTTCTATATCGAACAAAATGATAGTTACGATCCGCTGGAGCTTCTTAACCTTTCAGATTTAGAGTACGAAATTCGTAAGTTCCGACGCGCAGAAAAGATATCATGGTCACTACCCGGTAAAGCAAAGCTGCTCAACTCAATCGCTAATCAGTTTATAGAACAGAAGTCTTTGTATTTTGGTGAAAAACAACTGTTTGACACAAGTGGCATTGACCGATTTATCCAATTTGATCAAAACCGCCCCGCCCCACGTGGCGTGTTGTCCTACCAAATAACATATGATCTCATACCATACATCCTGGAAACAGATTACCTGTGGGACTATGGTACGGCACGCGCAAACGGCAGGGGGATTATTAGCGCACTTCGCTGCGCGTATGCGCGCAAATATTACGTCAGGAAACAAAAATTGATCGCAAGAAGATTTCATAAACTTCTGGCAATTTCAGAACATACAAAAGAAGATTTCATAAAACACGTAGGTGTTCCTTCGTCAAAAATTGTGGTCTGTCGCCTTGGCGTAGACTCTAGTCCTGCCAAAACAAACGAAAAAACTCCCGATTTTTATGAGTGGCAACCAACAAGCTGGGAATACATACAGAAGCCAGTTGAGTTAAAAGACAAGAAATTCTTACTATTTGTCGGCGGTGCAGATCCAAGAAGAGAAATCATCGAGCTTGTTGCAGCATATAATAATCTCAGGGCCAGGGGCGAGGACGTTACCCTTGTGCTAGCGGGAGACACAATGAAAGGCCCTAAAGCAATCCCAGTACCTAGACTTCATAAGTATTTACTTCATGACTCTTACTTGGATCAAATTCATTTTCTTGGGTTTGCTCCAGATAATGTTCGAGAGTGGCTATATAAAAATGCTCATGCATTAGTATACCCAAGCCTTTATGAGGGTTTTGGTCTGCCCATTCTTGAAGCCATGAGATATGGAACACCCGTATTAACGTATAAAAATTCCTCAATAGCTGAGATAGCAGAAGATGCTGCGATTTATATACGGGATTTCCATGATATTATTGATAACTACGAAAAGCTTTCTAACAAAGAATTACGTAACAATATGCGCCAAAAGGGCATACGACAAGCGGCAAAGTTCCCATGGGGAAAAAGTATATCTAGAATACTAACTGCTGTGTGTTCTTAGTTCTATCGTTCTTCTGTTAAATCAAACTCAGGACTAATCTTGTACGGTGTCGTGAACCGGTTAACAATTTCGAAGCATGCCGCATCTTCCCAGTCATCAATAAACCTATAGGCTTTAGTCTGCAAAGCAACGTCTAAATAGTACGTGCCGGACGAAAAAATATTGGGCAGAGAAATTCTGACGGTTGTTTTTTGCCCTTTCAGAAGAGGTTCGATTTTCTTTTGTAGAATAACTGAGTTTGTGCCAACAAGCTTTTCCTTTGCTTCGTTCTTAAGAGCAAATCCAACAATCAGTTCCTCCGTGTTTTGTCTGGCTTCAATATCAATCGAAAACCTTACGTCGTTTGGGAAAGTTACCATCTTGTTGATACTCACAGCATTAATATTTGCTACGCTTCCATCTCGCCCAGTGCTTTCGTATTTTCTTTTGTTCTTCTGTGTGCCAACTTTGTTTGGTTTATCAAAAAGTTTTGTGTATGCATCAGAGACTTTCTGCGCACTCCCAGATTGCACCAAACTAGCATCATTAATCAATATAGCCCTGTCGCAATAAAGCCGCACCGCGTTCATATCGTGGCTAACAAAAACTACGGTCTTTTTTTGAGCTTTAAGCTTCAAGAAGTAGTCGAAGCATTTTCGCTGAAAGTCAGCGTCTCCTACCGCTAAGACTTCGTCTATCAGCAAGATGTCTGCTTCGGCCCGCGTTGCCATACTGAAAGCCAAACGAACTTGCATGCCGGATGAGTAATTCTTGAGCTTCTGATCCATGAACTCTTCAAGCTCTGCAAAAGCTACCACATCGTCATACATAGCGGCGACTTCACTTTCACTAAAACCAAGTAGCGCACCATTAAGAAAGACGTTTTCTCGTCCTGTTAATTCTGGGTTGAAGCCAACCCCAAGCTCAATAAACGGTACCAATCTACCCTGTTTTTCGACTGCACCTTTGGTGGGCTGGTATATACCGGCTAATATTTTTAACAGAGTACTTTTACCGCTGCCGTTACGCCCAACGATACCAAAAAATTCACCCTTATTAACTTCGAAACTGATATCTTGTAGTGCGTGTTGTGTTGTTTTTGCCTTACTATTTTTGCCCTTTATGAGTCCTGTAAACAGGTTCTTAAACGTGTCGTTTTTTTCCTGTGGGAGCAGAAAGTTCTTGGAGACATTGTTTACGCGTAGCGCTACTTCACTCACAGCTATACATCCTCCGCAAAATATGGGGAACGTTTTCTAAAATAGAAAACTGCAGAGATAGCCACAATAAGAACAAACGTCAAGGGTATAAAGTATCCTATTTTCCCGCCGAATATATTCCCCACAGTGATGGTCTCCGGCGTGATTAATATGTGTCGTGCGTCCTGCATTATTTGTGTGATTGGGCTGCTGGCCAAGATTTTACCAGCAAATTCACTCTTAGACGTAACGAATGAAAAATCGTACATTATCGGGGTGGCGAAGAACGCTCCCTGAATTATGACTTCCCAGACGAACCCAATATCACGAAAATTCACGTATAGAGCACTAAGCAGGAAGGCCACGGAGAGACCAAAAATAAATAGCTCGAGTATTAATAGCGGCAACAGCACTGCATACGCGCTTATCTGGGTTTTATCGATAATCATAAAAATAGCTACAACACCAAGATTAAACAGCAAATTGATCAGGGCAGACAGCGAACCAGCCAGTACAATAACGTACCTTGGGAAACTAACTTTCCGCATGAGGTCGCCTTTTGCCACAATTACAGCAACGCTGCCAGTTGTAACTTCAACAAAATAGTTCCACAACACTATGCCTAGCAGCAGGTAGACGCCGAAGTGCGATATATTTGCTCCTGCATTGAGCACTTTAACGAAAACCAGGTACAGTATCGCAAAAAGGAAAAGAGGTCGCAGAAGAGTCCACAAATAACCTAGGACAGAATTTTGATATCGAAGCTTAAAGTCAGTCTTAACCAATTGTTTAAGTAAAATAACAGAGTAGTGAAACCGTTTTTTAAATCGATCTAACATCCACACTATTATACGGTGTTTAGGATCTTGCAGCAAAGCGTTGTTATCTGTGCTTTTCTTGACGCAACAACGTCACGATTAGGTTATAGTATATGGTATGAAAACGGTTTTGGTTGCTGGCGTAAGCGGCTTTGTCGGCAAGCATCTTGTGGCAGCTTTACATCAACAACACCACCAAGTTTTTGGGTGTGGCATTGAGGCAGAACCAGACAAGGCTATTGCTGGGCTGCTCGCCAACTACACCTCTTGCGACCTTACCGACCCTGCCTCTGTTGCAAAAATTCCTCTGCACCAAGTCGATGCAGTCGTTAATCTTGCAGGGCTGGCAAAAGTCGGTGCTTCGTTCAAAGATAGCAAAAAATATTTGGATATTAATGTAGCCGTACACACTGTTTTATTGGATGAGCTACAAAAAAAGGATCTTGGGAAGATTCGCGTGGTGGCAATCAGCACCGGTGCGGTCTACTCCACAAACCAACCTATGCCCCTTCTGGAGAGTAGCAGCCTCATAAGCAACGGGTCTCCGTATGCTCTCAGTAAGATTGCGATGGAGAAAGAGCTAGAGAGCTACCGCGCCAAGGGGCTAGACGTCATTGTTGCACGGCCGTTTAACCACATTGGACCAGGCCAGTTAGCAGGGTTTTTACTGCCAGACCTGGTGAGCCAGGTATTGCATAAGAAAAGTATCGTGGCAGGCGACCTTTCGACTCGCAGAGATTACACTGATGTCCGAGATGTCGTTCGCGCCTACGTAGAATTAGCCACGCGAGAAATGTTGAGCGATAAAATATTCAATGTCTGCTCTGGTAAAAGCGTGAGCGGGCAGGAGTTACTTGATCTTATCTTTGAGGTTTCGGAGACAAAAGAGAAACCTATTGAAATTAATAACGAATTGTTACGTCCTAATGACCCGCAGGAAATTTTTGGGTCCTTTTCCGCATTAAATGTTGCCTGCGGGTGGCAGCCTACTATATCGCTTCGTCAAACTGTTGAAGACTATCTTGCCTCGTTGTAGTAGTCAGGCTTCTTGTTTAAGGTCGTGCTCAACCATTTTCTTTACAAGCTCTGGGAAGCCAACTTTTCGCTTCCACTTCAGCTTTTTTTCAGCCTTGGATGGGTCGCCAAGCAATAAATCAACTTCTGCTGGGCGAAAGTAGTCTGGATTAATCCTGACGCGAACATCTCCGTTTTGATCAACACCAATCTCATCTTCGCCCTTGCCTTGCCAAGCAAGCTGTATCCCAACTTCATTAAATGCGTGCTCACAAAATTCCCGTATAGAATGCGCTTCACCGGTGGCAAGCACAAAGTCGTCTGGCTTGTCTTGCTGTAGCATCCGCCACATACCTTCAACATAATCACCTGCGTACCCCCAGTCTCGCTTCGCATCCAGGTTACCCAGTTCAATTTGCTCTTGCTTACCGTGTTTAATCCGGGCTACAGCTTGGCTAATTTTACGAGTTACAAACTCAGGTCCTCGTCGTTCGCCTTCATGATTGAATAAAATACCACTTACGGCATACATGTCGTAACTCTCCCGATAGTTTCGCGTAATCCAGTGCCCGTATAGTTTTGCTACACCGTAAGGACTCCTCGGGTGAAACGTTGCCTCTTCTGTGTATCCTTTTTTTGGACGGTTGTAGTCAAGCCCGCCGAACATTTCGCTTGTCGATGCTTGATAAAAACGTGTGCGTTGTTGCAGCCCAGCCAATCGTATTGCCTCCAGGACATTAAGCACACCTTTGCCTGTCACATCTACAGTAAGCAATGGGTCACGGAATGAATAGCCAACATGGCTAATAGCGGCGAGGTTGTATACCTCGTTTGGCTTAATTTCTTGCATTGCCCGTGTAAGCGCCGCGAGATCTAGCAGATCTGCCATAATCAGCTTTACGTGCGGGAGCTCTGCTTGAACCGCCTGATATCTCGGGTGGCTTGCCTCTAGCTGACCCCTAATGATGCCATAAACTTCGTACCCCTTTTTGTGGAGTAACTTTGCTAAATGCCCCCCGTCTTGGCCGGCTACGCCGGTAATCAACGCACGCTTCATGTTGACTCCTCCGTCTTCCTTTGACTATTACTCTCGCGAAACACAAACGCATGGAACAAAATATAGTTCCAGACCATTATAAATCCAACTGTTCCCATCTTAACAATAATTCTTGGCAAAAACTGGTGATTGTCGTTGTAGTTTAAGCAAACAAATGTAAAACCGGTGTTAAACAAAAACAATCCGAAGAATAGCGGGAAGGCATTGGCGGGCTTTCGCGCCCTTTCATGGCGGATTGAAAAACGCAGCTGATTAAGGCTATACGAGACTATAAACCCCACAAAAATACCTGCAGCCGTAGCGAGAAGCAACCGGTGACTTAGCTTATCGACGAGCTGTAGTGTAGTGAAGTCAGCCAAAAACGCCAAAAGGCCAGAACCGCCAAATAACATAAGGTCAACTTTGTGCCTTCGCACTGTTTTTACTAATTTCCCAACACCTTCTTGCATCTGTTAGCATTATAACAAACCACTGTGTTCGCCTGAAACCGCTCGTGGTTGTTGTTTGTTAAATGGTATAAGTATAGGTATGAAGATTATAATTGATGCCCGCGAGCTCCGTACGAGCAGCGGACGATACATCGAGCGCTTGCTTTTTTACCTCCAAAGGGTTGACAGTAAGAATACTTACTCGGTCCTGCTAAAACCAAAGGACGTCGATGGGTGGAAGCCCACCAACAAACGTTTTTCAGTTGTGCCCTGCCCTTATAAAGAATTTAGCCTTGCAGAACAAACCAGCTTTTTACAGCAACTAAAGGACTTAAGGCCTGATCTTGTACATTTTGGCTTTACACAGCAGCCAATTCTGTATCGCGGCAAATCCGTGACAACAGTTCACGATCTCACAACAGCACGCTTCGATAATCCCTCGAAGAATTGGTTTTTATTCCGTTTTAAAAGGTTCGTCTATCGCATAGTCATTCGAATTGTTGCTCGCAAGTCTGCTGCCCTGATAACACCAAGCAACTGGGTAAAAGAAGATCTTGCAAAATTTGCCCGTATCAACAGCCGTAAGATAGCGGTGACACACGAGGCGGCTGAAGCTTTGGCAGAAAAGGCTGCAGTGGTCCCCGAACTTACCGACTGCGAATTCATTATGTATGTCGGCCGGCCAAACCCACACAAGAATCTCAATCGCTTAATCGCCGCCTTTTCGATCGTAAAAAGATCACAGCCAAACCTAAAACTAGTATTAGTTGGAAAAACCGATGCCAACTATCGCCTGCTCGAAAAATACGTAACCAAGCTTGGGATCCAAGATGTTATGTTTACGGGTTTCTTGCCCGATGCGCAGGTTCGTTGGCTGTACGAACACACGGCAGCATATGTGTTCCCTAGCCTCAGCGAAGGATTTGGCCTCCCGCCACTTGAAGCCATGGTGCATGGAGCGCCTGTTGTTTCTAGCAACGCTACCTGCCTACCCGAAGTATGCGGCGAGGCAGCGGAGTACTTCGACCCCTTGGATGTGCCTGAAATGGCACAAACCATATCTAGGGTACTGGCAGACAAAGGATTAGCCAAGTCACTTTCTAAGAGAGGTAAAAAACACGTAGCACACTTTTCCTGGGAGCGCATGGCCAAGCAAACACTCGAAGTTTACGAGAACGCTAGCAACTAGTCAGTAACTGCTTTTACAACAATGTGTCGATCACGCCCTTCACCAACCGACTCTGTTTCTAGCCCAAAATCACCTGCTAATTTGTGAATAGTTCGACGATCAGCCGCATTCATCGGTTCTAATGCTTTGTCTTGTTTGGTTTTCTTTACTTCCTCTAGCCATTCTTTTGCCTTGTCGCTCAAACGATCAGCCCGAGCCTTTTTATAATCCGCTATATCGACGTTTACTCGAGAAATTTCGTGGTCACTGTTTTTTAAAGCTGTGCTTACCATGTACTGCATGGCTCGCATTGTTTCGCCGTTATGCCCGATCAAAAATCCGTTTAAGTGTGTGCTAGGAACATGAAGCTCAATTACTTCGTCATCACTATTGGTCGCATATACCTCCGTATTCAGCCCAAAGAAAGAAAGTAGATCCTCAAGATATTTCTTTGCGTATACTATTGATTTTTCCATTGATTATCAGCGCCTCCGTTTTTTACTTTTTTGTTTTTTTGTAGTTTTTTTAGATTTTGGTGGCAGCACTTCGGCTGTTATTGTTTTGTTGCTATTTGAGCTTGTAGCCGTCGTGAGCTCGACCGCATCTTGACTAAGAACTCGCGCTTGTTGCATGTATGCAACAGCGCCACTGACTAACCAATAGAGTGAAAGCGCTGAGGCGATATTTATGGTGACAATAAAAATGAAACCTGGCAACAAAAAGAGCGTAAACCGACCCATCGAGGCTTGTATCTCTGCTTGATCCGCTTGCTTACCTTCACCTGCTTCTTTTAGGATCTTCCGCAAACTTCTGCGTTCTTTATCTTGCGGCATAAGTTGCTTTGCTTGGTAGTACTGTATAACCACGCTTGCTACGACAATCAACATTGCTGGCCAATAAATGCCTCCTGTCTTACCAACTGCCGGTTTTGTTAGGTCGACAATGTTAAACAACGTGCTATCAAATCTGCCAATATCGCTGGCTAGTGTTTTTATCCAACTTAAGCTACCAACCCATGAATACGCAAAGTCGACTATGGCCTGGGGGTTGGCAACGATTTTGCTTAAACCTTGGTAGAGACCGAGGAAAATCGGTATTTGTACGATCATTGACCCGATGCTGGCAAACGGGTTAATCCCCCGTTCTTTATATAGCTCCATCATCATGGCAGACTCTTTTGTGCGATCTCCGTTTGCTGCCGCTTTAACTCTTTTGAGCTCTGGTTGCAGTTCTCGCATAGCACGAGCTTGGTGGAGTTGTTTCTTGACCAGCGGCCACATAAGAACACGAACGAGAATTGTAAAAAGAATAATACTCAGACCAAAATTATGCCCCGGGATTAATGCGTAAATAAGTACCAGTAGGTTAAAGATAGGTTGTACTATCAGGGTCGTGAACATTAGCTCTCCTTTTGTTCTATAGTAGCACGCGGCTTTGTTGTTGGCTTAGTAATGACTTTGGATTTGACCAGCAATTTCTCGATTGTTTTTTCTAACTCGGCAGCAGGCATCTCGGCCATCTCGGAAGCAAAAACAGTTATAACGATGTCGAGGGGCTTTGCGATACCGTCCGATCGTCTACGGACGTACTCAAAGATTCGGCGACGTATCCGATTTCGCGTAACTGCAGCCTTGGCAACCTTCTTGCTGACCACGACTGCGACACGATACTCAGGTCGTTTTGAGTTCTCTATGGTGCGAATACTGCACTGGTCACCCCTGACAGTTAGCCCCCGTTTATACACAAAAGAAAGCCCGTTATGACCATGGAACCGGTACATCCGACCAAGCATGGGGTTTATGTTTTAGTGCGAAAGTCGCACACGGCCTTTAAGGCGTCGGCTTTTGAGCACCCGCTTTCCGGCTTTTGTAGCCATTCGCTTTAAAAAGCCGTGCTCACGAGACCGTTGGCGCTTCTTAGGTTGGTATGTTCGTTTTGGCATTACTGATTCCTTATAGTCGTTGTTTATTACAAAACAGTCAAATTAACAATGTTTACCCCACGAATTTTAACAAGTTTTCCACCATACTCCAACTATTTTCCACAGATTACCAGATGGGTTTGTTGGCTGTGTATAAATACGTATCTGTTGAAGACTTTCTTACTGAATCACAGGACTTTCTCGTTCTGGATTGTGGAAAAGTCCCATTGTTTTGTATAGAATTGCATATACAACGAGTAAGGAGAGGGCGTGAGCGACGCATTGTGGCAGGGAGTTTTGGGAGAAATAGAGCTTTCCGTTTCCAGGGCTAGCTTTATTACATGGTTCAAAAACACCCGAATGATCCGTTACAAAGATGGTGTGTTGGTTGTGGGCGTTCCTAATGTCTTTATCAAAAACCAACTTGAACGGAAGTTCAACAAGCTCGTGAGCGATACGCTTGAAAAAAATGGAGTTCGCCCTAAGGCTATTCAATATAAGATTTTTACCGCCGGTCTTCATAAAAAAATTGCCGATGAACCGGTTCTTGTCGCCCCAACCTCCGCCACAGAGAAACCTTCGCCAACCAGCAACGCTACTAAGAGTGGGTTACGCCACAGCTACCGCCAAGGTCTTAATGAACGGTATACCTTCGAAAACTTTATTGTTGGCTCTGGCAACGAACTAGCCTATGCCGCTTGCCAGGCAATCGCTGCACGCCCGGGTAAAAAATATAATCCTTTGTTTTTGTATGGAGGGGTTGGTATTGGTAAAACCCACCTTATACAAGCGGTGGGAAACGCAATTCTGGCAAAAAAACCCTCTTCGCACGTTGTCTACATCTCGTCTGAGCAATTTGTGCAAGAGTTTCTTGACGCAATACGATACAAGAAAAATACGGATTTTGCTGGCTATTACCGCAGTGCTGATGTGTTGATTGTTGACGATATGCAGTTTATAGCAGGTAAGGAAAAAACTCAGGAAGAATTTTTTCACACATTTAATGCACTTCATCAGGCCAACAAACAAATCATTATCAGTAGTGATAAGCCGCCTAAAGAAATCCCAACCTTGGAGGATCGCTTACGAAGTCGTTTTGCTTGGGGAATGAGCATTGATATGCAAACGCCTGACTTTGAAACACGTTGCGCCATAATCCAAACCAAAGCTACTGAACATGGTGTATCGCTGACACAGGATGTTGTCGAGCTATTAGCAAACCATGCACAAACAAATATACGTGAGCTCGAGGGTGCATTAAATCAGCTTTTGGCCTTTTCAGAGATGCGGGGCTTGTCGCCAGACTTCCAGCTTGCCAGTTCGTTGCTTGGTTCTGCCAAGTCTCGGCCGCGACACGTCAACGCTAAACAAATCATAGAACGAACCGCAAAGCATTTCTCGGTTTCTTTGGATGATATTCTTGGTCCTAAACGCGACAAGGACATCGTTGTACCGCGACAAGTTGCTATGTATATGCTCAGAAGCGAGTTGCATTTGAGCTTCCCAAAGATTGCGCGTGAACTTGGTCGCAAAGATCATACAACTGCAATACACTCTGTTGAAAAAATCGAGAAAGAGTCTTCCCAAGATGTGGAGATTCGCTCGGCAATTGCCGAGATAAAGGAGCGCTTGTATGCGTAGCTTTGTTTCTGATTTTTGTGTAAAACTTGTGGGGTGTTTGTGGGTAACAGTTGGACAACTTGTGGGTTTTCCGCAGAACTCCCCGTGTCCTCAGTATTCTTCCACTATGAGCATTTTTTGTACCCAGTTTTCCAACACGTTATACCTACTTTTTTCCTCAACAAAGTTTAACAAATCTAATCTGTTACTATCCCGTTTTTACCCACTTTCCACAGTGCCTATAACTACAACTACTACATTTAATTATTAATAGAAAGGGACTAGGATGAAACTACAAGTAACTCAAGAGAATTTAAACAAAGCAGTCAGCAGTGTTTCACGAGTTGCAAATACAAGAAATACCCTGCCAATTCTAGCCAACATAATGCTCAAGACCGTTGATAATCGACTATCGATCTCAGCTACTAACCTAGATATCGCAATAACCCACTTCATTGGCTCGAAGATATCCACAAAAGGCAGTATTACTGTTCCGGCACGACTGATGCAAGATTTTATCTCAAGCCTGCCGTCGGGTGTTATCGAGTTAAATCTAGATGATCAAAAGCTCCATATAACAACAGACAAATACAACTCTGTTATTAACGGCGTTTCCGCTGACGAGTTTCCTGTTATGCCGTCTATCGAAAATGGCGAAACATGGAAGATACCAGCGCAAGTTTTTAGAAAAGGGTTGCAACAGACCTTGTTGTCCGCAAGCACCGACGAAGCGCGACCAGTTCTAACTGGTGTGTTTTTACACACGAGCGATAAAAAGCTATACATGGTTGCTACAGACAGCTATCGACTAGCCGAAAAAGAACTTGGATCAAACACCCAAGAAATACGTTTACTTATCCCCGCTAATGCATTAGGAGACCTACTTCGTTTAATCGGTGAGCAAGATGGCGACGTCGAAATTACAAGCGATGAACAGCAGGTTTTATTTAGGGTTGGTGATGCAGAACTTGTCGCGCGGCTTATCGAAGGAAACTACCCAGACTATAAAAAACTTATTCCTAAGAATTTTTCAAACATAGCAACCTTAAAAAAGAGCGAACTCGTTAACATCACTAAGGTTTCGAGTCTGTTTGCGAGAGAGAGTGCAGGAAGTGTAACAATACACCTAGACGCAAAAGGAAAACAAGTAAGTATCAATGCAATCGCATCACAACTTGGTGAGAATACAGCCAGCGCAGAAGCTCAGATAAAAGGAGACGGAGACATAACATTAAATTCAAAGTATCTTCTAGAGGCACTAAGTGTTATGTCTGCTGATATTGTTGAACTTTGTTTTAATGGCAAGCTTGAACCATGTGTTTTGCGTGAAGTTGGGTCGACCGACTACATTCACATCGTAATGCCTCTTAAAAGCTGAACATAACGCCACTAAATGATAGGATCTAAGCATGATAGTTAGTGTGCGGCTTAAAAATTTTAGAACCTACCGTGATGCATCTTTCGAGTTTTCCCCAGGGGTAACAATAGTTGTGGGACCAAATGCGAGCGGAAAAACCAACCTACTAGAGTCGCTCATGGTTCTGTGTACGGGTTCTTCTTTTCGCGCAAAAGACAACGCGCTCATAACGTACGCAGCCGATTGGGCAAGGCTCGAAGGACTCGTTGATGACGAGCGCAGAAGTGTGGTTGTAAAAAAGGAAGCAGAAGAAAAAATAACAAAACAATTTGTTATTAATACACAAAAATACCTGCGTCTTTCTCCGCCCAAAAAGAAGTCGGTGGTTGTGTTTGAGCCGCAACATCTTCAGTTATTCCAGGCAGGCCCAGACAAAAGACGAGAATATTTGGATGATGTTCTCGAGCGGATAAAACCCGGTTATGGAAAAGTTAGACGTGATTACATACGGACACTAGCCCAGCGCAATAAACTACTTAAAAATACACCAAACCCACCTGACGCAGAGTTGTTCGCGTGGAATGTGAGGATAAGCGAACTGGGTGGAGTGATCGCAAATGCTCGCGCAGATTTAGTGAGTGTGTTTAATAAACGGGCACCGGAACTTTATAAGAAGATATCGTCAACAGATAATGCCCTACAGTTAGAATATGTGCCAGACGTCACATTAGAAAACTACACATCAAAATTATTACACGTACTCGAAAGGACTAAATATAAAGACATAGAGCGTGGCTTCACGGGGCACGGTCCACACAGAGAGGACTTCGTTGCCCTACTCAATGCACACGATTCAAAAACAACTGCTTCGAGGGGAGAGTCACGTACGATACTGTTGGTGTTGAAATTGCTGGAAATTGGCGCCGTTGAGGAGCGGGACCACAAGAAGCCAGTGCTGCTGTTAGATGACGTGTTTAGTGAGCTGGACGGGGCTCGCCGTAAAGCGTTAACTCGCCACCTAAAAGGTTACCAAACGTTCATTACTACGACTGATGCTGATGTTGTTGTACACCACTTCATAGGCGAGTGCACCATTATCCCAACAGAGAAATAATTAATCAGCTAGTTAGTGGGCAATCTATTTACTTCTTTTATAACCCCGGCAGGTATAGTTGGGTACTGCGCCTTGCTAACCAATATCTCCGGGAAAGACATTACATACTCCCATTTACTGTTCTTTTTTTGTGCGACAATGCGAAGAACATCTTTGTTTTCTTCCGGGACTAAGCTGTTCGGCAAAAGGGTTGCACCGTACCACGTACCCCTGTTAACTAACACTTCATTACCGACGGTGTAAAAACGTTCTGTGTCCGGGTATTGTTGAGCCAATTGTTGTCGCAGACTCTTGGATTCTGCATTCAACACTTGCTTCTTTTTCTTTTCGGAGTACTCAGGGTTAACATCTATCGATATCGGTTCATCGCTCAACACAACAACCTGGTCTTTTTCAGCATAGTCATCAGTATTAGAGCTCACAATTAGATAGCTCCCCCGCTTTAACTTGAAAGTTGTTGTATTTGCGATTTCTTTAACGATATCTCCATCTGTTGGGAGTGCGTCATCGTCATGCTCGTGTCTATAAATGGTTGTTTTTACCCCATTTATTTGGTCGCCATATATAATTGTGAGCTTTTGAAATGAATTTAAATACAGTAAACCACCCAATATAACTACTGAGGCTATAGCTAAAATGACAATAACAGAGCGACGCGTGCTATTCACTAGTCCCCCGTCCTTAATGGGTTGGCGAAGTCGACAAATTCAATAAGGTAGTCTGCCGGGTCGTAGCCCCAGTTTCTAATTTGCCCCAAGGCATAAGCACGGTCGGTAGGTGTTTTTGCCTCAATCTGAACAGTAAATTTAGTTGAACTCTCATCAGTTTTGTAATCGATGCTAAATAATAGATTATTAAATGGTAAAAGCTTGCTCAAAGGGAATTTTTTTTGGAATTCTTCTCCTTCTTTGACTACATCTTCCACGGCTTTTTGTTCAGCTCTCTGATAGAGTTTTTGGTTTTTTTCGGCCCATGCTATCGCATTTGGAGAGACAGGAGTTAGGAGAAGTTGAACGGATTTATTTTCAGAACCTTCTTTAATAGATACCTTGTCTTCGGCTTTTTCAAAACCACTCTTCTTAGCTGTAAACGTATGCTCACCGGGTGAAAGTCGTACAGTACCCGTAGAAAGCCGTTTCCCGTCTAGGGTGACAACTGCATCGCTCGGGACAACGTCTAAGCGAACTGGGGTTCCTTTTTTTGCAAAAAACTGTGAGTAGCCGAACAAAAACACCAGAACAACAATAAAACCTGCAACTACCAGTATTGAACGTCTTGCTTCTGGTGCCATAGTATCAAGATACCTCATACTGCTACTTTTTTCTAAACCATTCTATATTTGATGCTGTAGGGTTCTCTTTTCCGGCCATGGGCGCCCTACCGTCAAGTGAGGCAGATGCAATAACAGATTCAAACCCAGTCTGTTGCCCAACATACATAAAAGTGTGCCCACCATTTCCCCCACTCGAAGTGACCTTAAAAGCGACATCGCCTGGCTGAAGCTGCGAAGTAGACACGCTCTTGCCGATGCTTTGCCAGTGTTGCCGTACCCATGCTAATTGTACCCCTGTAAAGCCGGCCCCAGCTTTCACTAAGCCTGTATTGTTGTAGCCCGGTTCATACCCACTATCTAGCATTACGCGGCTTACAAAACCACCACAGTCAACCCCAGGATAGCTAATGCCTCCTATGTAGTAGCCGGAGTTCTTAGCGCGGTTTACCGCTGCTTCATACTCGGGCTTCATGGCGCGGGCTTGTGCTGTTTTAGAGCCACGATAATTTGGCCATGCATAAGACAATGCTAATGCGGCTGCGTCGCCATTGCCCAAGGGGGCATAATTCAAGCTCCCACCAGAACAGCCGCTTGTATCTGTTGAGGGGGCGGTCGAAGAGGCAGGGAGTGATTTCATGACGCCATTAGCAATGCCCTGTGCATAGGCATGCTTCTGGTCTGTCGTAAGACCTCCTGCGGGAGCTCCTACTTCGTTATACACCCAAGGAATATCCTCCGCCCAGAGCTGAACAAGCGATAGATTCCCCCATGACGGGAGGCCTCGCGGCTTCTCGAATGGCACGTCTTGGCTCACCACCTTTTTCGTCACACCCGAACCCTTGCGTTCGGCTAGGTCTCGCTCTTTTGCAAAAATATCAGCATAAGCATTGCTTTTATCAGCAACTTCTTGGTTGTCAAAAACAACCTTTTTACTAGGGTCGTTTGACGCCTCCCTAAAACCTCCGACGAATTGTGGCCAAACTTCTGCCCACCCCTCGAATGTTCCAGAACCGGAGTCAGTATGGATACTCACCGCTATGGTTGCATTTGCTGCTACAGCTGCGTCTACTCTCTCTCGTTTGCTGACGGCATCTGTTGCGCTAGTTTTAAGCATCACAACCTTATAGCCTGCTTGTTCAAGGGTCGCCTTTGCTTGATTCGCTACCTCCTGTACGTCTTCTCGCTCTGGGCTGTTGTCGGTTTCGCGGTCGCCGAGTCCGGTAACAGGATCGGTATATTGTGTTACAACCGATCCATGTCCAGGGTCGAGAGCAACGATAGTTCGGCCAGCATCAGTTGCGGCAGCGTTAGGGTCGGCTGGTGCGGTAGAGGAATCCGTAGAGACGGAGCCAAAATGCCCTAGATCAATCGCCCCACCAGAGGCTCCTGCAATTTCTGTGCCAATACTTACAATATTTTTTGCGTACTCGGTTACGTTGTTACCGTCTGATTCTGGCGCGTAGCCAGGGAGGCCTTTCGTCTGGTCTCCGCTCAAATATTTAACAACTCCATTAGCGAGGTTGTTACCATAGACGCGGCTAATATATTGAAAATGATCGTCAGGTTGATCGGTTTTCCCGCTCGCCGGAAAGGCAGTAGAGTATAAACTTGCTTGCCAGCTTTCCCATTTGTACCATCGGCGATTTGTTTCTACTCCTGGTTGGCGATCGGTTGCCGTGCGACCAAAGGCGTTATGCGCTCCTTGCGCGTTAAAGCTGGTGCTGGCGGTTCCGAACTGCGACTCTACCTGCGCATGTGCCACAACTAGCAACGGGTTTATACCAGAGCGCATACCGCCTTGCACAAAGTACTTGCCCATGCCGTTCAATGGTGCGTCGGGTTTATACTTCTGTATGTATTCGTCTATTGTTGTTGCCAGTTTGTTTGCGTCCGAAATGGCAGGGAGTTTTAGCGGGTAATCATCGGCTGCCCCGATAGAAGGGCTTGTGGATGTGCTTGTTATGTCAGGCTCAGGGCAGTCTGCCTTGCACCCATTATAATAAATGGTCCCGTTCAATATTTCCTCAATCTCGCACGAAGTAAAAGCAGAGGCAAGCGGTGCATTAGTGCCAACTAAAACAGCACTGATCACAAAAAGCGTTAAACCAGCGCGAAGCATGTCTGGTGCCCGTTTAATACGCACCGGTCTTTTGTTTCTGAATAATGTAAGTATTTTTTTCATTATTGTTATGTTCCTGATGTTGACCAGTGCCAAGATTCGCTCGGTAGCTGCTTTAATCCAAAATTCACTGCATTGGCATTAAGCCATTTCCATACTGCATCTGTGCCTACACAACGAGATCCTTGCATACTGTTTCTGCAGTTTGCTGTGCTATTTCGGTTAGAGTCAAGAAAGTCGATAGCTTCGCCAGATTGATGAGCAGAAAATCCCGGTAAAGCATAGCCCCCATTTGAGCACCTATTTTGAGACACCCTACCACAAGCTGCAGTTTGGTGTTGGTTGGTTCGGAAACTGCTTATTGCTGTAAGGGGTGTGCCGTCAGCTTTAGCCTTTTGGACCATGGCAACTATTTTGTCTGAAATGGTGGAGCTTACCAACGCACGCTTGTTCGCGCCCTGTATATAATAGGAGGAGCCGGGGATGCTTTCTGCGCTATCTCCGTCAAGTTGTTGAATCGGGAGGTCATTTATTGCACATAAGGTTATTTGCTTCGCTGTTCCGTTAAAATACGCTTGGTGCTGTCCAACACTTTCACTGCCTGCAGCACACTGAGACTGGCCATCGATGCCCGGTAGGTTTACGGCGGTCGGTGCGGGACCAAGCTTGCTAAGTAAGAAGTCTGACTTTGCCAGGTAACCTGCTGCAGTATGATGAACTCCGTCTGCCATTGGGTATTTGGCTTTGTTCGCGCGGTACTCTGCTGCCCAGTCAATAACAGTGTAATTTAGCGGGCTTGCTTGTGCTTGGATTGACGAGTTAACCATTTCGTAGTCGAATCTATCAGTCAGCGCATTCATCCAGTATATTTTTATAGATGGATTGATAGACCGTAATTTATCTACCATGCTTTTTACACTTACTTTGAAATCTGGGGCAACATTGTTGGTCCCGAGCATGACAACTGCTGTGCCTGCTTGCTTGATTGCGTCTACGTCTGCATCAAGCTTTGGCAGCGCATCTTCAACTTTATCGCCACTAGTTGCTTCGATCTTCGTAGGAGACCAGCCGATAAACTGTAGTTTTTCACTCAGCTGGCCAGAGCTCTTCATGCCAACGGTTAGCGAGTCACCAACCACAAAGAGCTTGTTATTTGCAGCTGCGACAGGACCCGATGGGGTTGTTTCGGCTGTTGCTTTAAGACTTTGCTCTGAGTCCTCAACAGTCTGCTGGTCTAGGTGGAATAGTCGATAACGGAAGTTGTCGTCTTGTGCAAGGTTTTCAGCGCTGCATTCTGGCAACTCTTCAGCTTCAGCTTGTGTTATGGCGGGGTCGTAGCACTTACCGATCTCGCTGTCCTTTTGCTCTAAGAACTCATCGGTAATATAGGTTGAGTTTTCAACGATCCCGTAGCTAGGGTCGTTGCGCATTTTTTCCAGTTCATCGCTCGAATATGACCACTGCTGAATGTCGCTGTACTTATCGACATTATCTGCCGCGTAAACAACCCCCGAACCCGCAAAGAGTGAACGTACTATTGAGCTGCTAGAAAAGGGGTTCAATACCGATGCCACATTGCTCAGTCTACCGGGCGCTTCTTCTATAATTTGTCCGCCCGAAGAAGGTATGCGCGCTGCAGCAAGGCTAGCTACTGAAAATGGATTACTGGGCGAAAAGTAACGAGCAAAAAAACTGTGGTTTTGACGATATTGCGTTGAAAGCTGACTATAATGCTGATCAGCCTTAATAGCGTCCGCAGTTTTAACGGGTCGTCCAAAATTTTGTGCTCGCTCCCGCCTAGACTGCAATAGGTTGGTGCCTATCTGCTGATTTTCAAACAAGCGAGGACCAGATTGTGCTGGCGAAAATGCAGTCCCTGAAAGCATGCCTACAACGTAATTGAGGCCAAGCGAGAAAAGGCCAAGACCAGCTAAGGTTCCAAGTGACTTCTTGCTTACTAGACCCTCTCCCGTCTTGAAAACCGCCTTACCAAGTTCTTTCAAAAATGTTTGAGCGGTTAATTTTGCAGCTCCTTCGCTCGCAAAAGTACCGCCTCCAGCCGTAAAGAAGCCGATGACTGCTTGCACAATAACCTCTCCGGTTACGGCTACGACCGCACCTGTCGGGCTTAGCAAAGCTCCGCAGAAGGTTGCATCTATTTTGTCGAGCGCATCATCGCCGCCAATCGCATCTAGCCCCAGACCAAGGGGTCCCAGCCCAAGACGCGAAGGACTGGTGAATGTTTGCGCTAAGTCAATCAAGGTCGGACTCATGTTGGGGCGCAAGTTGGGCACCACTGTCTCCCCGGTAACGGGTTGGCCTGTAAGGCGTTGGTACGATGCTGAGTTTTCTGCGCCGTTATAGCGTCGACCTAGCCCAGCCAGGGCTTCCTGGCGAACTTTGCCTGCCTTATTCTGGTCTTTTGCCGCCAATGCATCTGCAGCTTCTTTTTCGGCACTGATTTCGTTATTCTTTTGCACCTCACCAACATTGCGAGCTGCGTCGTTAACCATACAGGCGATACTAGCAACCAGCACGAAGGTGCCAACATTAGTGGCAACCTCTTGCACCTTCGCAGCTTTCCCAAGGTCTGCTGCATAACTTTCAGAAAAAGCGACATCATCAAAAACTCCTCCGGTTTTTTCTAGATGTTTTTGAAATCGTGCCTTGGCTTTCGCTTCTTTGACCAATTCCCTTGTTTCTCCCGATACATTGTCTATATCGGTTACTTTGGAATTCTTCTCGACCTGATCCACTGCATCTTTTATGGCCGCTTCCTTTGGTGTTTTGCCTGCAAACTCACGTCCTGCTTGTCGCCAACGACTGAACTTAAAGCCAATGTTGTCTGAAATTGTTGCCATAACGCGCCCCCTAACTGCGCGCGGCTCAAGGGCAAGAGCATCCCCAACAGTGGTCTGTACTCGTCTTGTAAACTCTGCTCGTACGTCCATGACCGCGCGGATATTCTTTGGTCTAAGTTTTGAAAACCCGCTGCTAACGTCCGTAAACTTTTCTCCGTAACCAAGCTCTTGCGTAATGCTGTCGAGACTTACGGATTGTCCTTTGACCCGTACTCCAACCATCTTGCCTTCGTTATATTCAAAACGAAGTGCTTCAGAGCGACCAAGTTCTGTGATCTGTGCATCAAGGTTACGCATTTTAATCCTGTCAACAAGAGTTTTGCCTCGTAAGTTTACGCTACCCTCGCCTTCCACGATTGAGGCATCGAAAATGTTTTGTGTTGTGCGTTCCTGAAAAATGCCGTTAACGCGCGAATAGCCTGTTACCGCCAAAATTTCGCCAAAATGAATGACCTTAAATGAGCTCAGAGAGTTCATAAAAAATAGCAGCAACAACAAAGCAACTACCCCTCCGGCGCTTGAACCTGTTTTGTGCTTTTTTACAAAACCCAAAGCTCCTTCGTTGCCAAGACGCTTTCGTAGTTTTGAAAACCTACCACCCCCTTCGTCTCGATATGGTATCTCGTCCTCTGTGTCGCTTGTCCTACCTGAAAGCTTGCCAATTGAAGCAGCCTCACCACCCCCTTCTGACTCCCGTGAATCGTCTTGCCCAGCCCCTGCCTCGGCTTCCTCTAGCTCTGGCTTACTTAAGCTCCCATTATCTTGCTGCGTATCGTACTCTTGCTCACCCTCATTGCCGGCGTAGTCTTGTGCTACGCCTCCCTCAAGCCCATTTACGCCTTCATCGGTGTCGTCTTGCTGGTAGCCATCACCCCTAATATTGCTTGTTGTCTCAATCGGGGCCTTGCTTTTTAGGCGGCCTCTTTGATTCGTCCGGTTGTGAGCCCTTGCTCTGATATGTCTATTGGAGGATCGCCTAACCGAACTTGGCGCAAAGCCTCCATCGCCACCTGAAGTGCCTCCTACATATGAGTCTGACTGTTCGTCATCATCGTTGTCGTATCTTGTTGGTTGGTTTAATGTCCCAGATGGTCCCACTTGCTAGACTCCCGGGGTAAGCCTGTTAGAAAGGTCTATAGTACCTTGCGGCTGATCAAATGCACCTTGCTGCATCTGTTGTACTTGTTGAGGATTTGTGGTTATTAGTCCTGCTTCTGTCGGGCTAGCGGAAATTTGAATATGCACGTGACTTTGCCCAGCAAAGAAAAGGCCTTGCCCTACGGGAAATTGGCTCAGACGTTTTTTTTCTTCACTGGTCAGCTTAAACACGTCTGCCAGTACATCGACAGCGCTACTGGATTGTTTGAGCAAAATCTGCATACTGGCATTCGCAACAATAGCCCTCCCCATTCGACTGCCCATGAAGTCTTCAACATCCTGGCTAATGGTAGTAATACCGAGGTTATACTTACGGGCTCTTTTTGCAAGGCTAAACATGAAGTTTGCAGAGTCTTCGTACTTCATTAATTGCCAGGCTTCATCAATAATCAGGATACGTTTTTTTACATCACTCTTGGTCTTGTTCCAGATAAAGTTCAACACAATGTACATAGCAACTGGGCGGAGTTCGTCTTCTAGGTCACGAATATTGAATACAACAAGAGGATTATTTACGTCAGTGTTCGATTGCTGGCTAAATATTCCAGCAAACGTTCCGGTTGTGTACTTGCGCAGCCTTTGTGCGAGCTGTGGTCCGGTTCCTCCCATATGCAAGAGCACATCGTAGAGGTCTGCAATGGTTGGCGGTACAGCGTTGTGGGTAAGGGGGTCGTTTGTAATCCCGACCTTAGCATATGTTTCGATTAGTGCTGCGTCGAGATCAGACTCTTCAACTGGTGTAAGAGCTGGAACGGCCGCAACACCACCACCTGCCACCATTTGTGACTGTGCCCCACCCATCATCAAACGGAGTAGGCCGTGCAGTGTAATAATGTTGCTGCGCAAAGCGTTGTCGGCTTCTTCGGCGTCGGTAACTTTAGGGAGGTCAAATGGGTTAATCCGGGTTGCAGAATTAAGGCTAAGTCGTACGTAGGCGCCGCCAACTGCTTCGCACATTCGCTGGTACTCGTTCTCAGGGTCGATAATAAATATCTCTGTCCCAAACATCAAGCTTCTAAGCGCTTCGAGTTTGACCGTAAAGCTTTTACCTGCACCTGATTTGGCGAAAATAACGGAGTTACTGTTTTCCAGACTAAAGCGGTCGAAAATAACCAGCCCAGAGTTGTGCATATTAATTCCGTACAAAATGCCACTCTCCTGGCTCAGATCCGCTGAAGTAAACGGAAATGTTGTGCTAATAGCACCGGTATTCATGTTGCGACGAATCTGCAGCTGATCACTAAACTGGGGAATAGTACTGTTGAAGCCTTGCTCTTGTTGTGATGTGGCCGGTTTTGAATATACCAGCTGTTGACCAAGGATAGACTCGACCTTATGCGCAACAAATTCGAGCTCGTCTTTACTGTCTCCATACACCGTAAAGTACAAGCCAAACCGGAAAAAACGCTCCTCACCCACCTGGAGTTTGTCGCGCATTTCCTCGGCGTCCATAATAGCAGCCTGCTTCGCAGGGTCTCTAACGCGTCCTTTTTCTGCATCAATTTGTATGCCGGCCTCGAGCTGCGTCACCTTCTTGCGTAAATTTTCAAGTACAGCTTGGCTTTCCACTGGGTACACAAAAATTGATAAGTCCATGACTTCGTCCAGGTTAACCATGCTGCTAAGCCAACCTGTGAATAACTGTCGAGGATATCCAAACACGTAATACGTTCGTGCGAATCGCGTCCCGATATGAAACATAGCATTTTCATACACCAAAGAGCTTGGAGCGATAAAATCGCGCAGTGCTGTTACGCCTTTCTGGAACGCGGCACTGACCTCTTGTTCTTCCCGCAAGCGTTGAGCCTGGGCAATGGCTACTGGGTCAAGCTCTTGTTTTTTCTTACGAAATGCCATTACTGCGAGTTCCTATCTAGACCAGGCTGAGGGGCCTGTCCTTGTCCTTTTGTTATAACCGGCGCACTTAGGTCGTTAAAGTTTTTTAACTCCTGTCTGGTTGCGGTGTCTGGATTATACGAATCGTAGTATAGCTCTATAAGCTCTTGTGTATCGAGGGGCAATCCTTGGACTTGGCATTGTGCTAAACCAGCAAGCACTGCCTGTACCATGTTTCTAAGCTCGTCCTTGGCCTTTATCAGGTCGCCTTCGTTAATGATCACCTGTTCCTGGGGTTTGTTGCCAAACATTCCGCTAATACCAGAAAATAGTTTCTTACTTTCTTGAAGCGCTTTTTGCGCATCGGCAACCGGGAAATACGGGATGACAAGATAGAACTTCTTATCCATGATGTTTGTTTGGCCGCTTAGCTGGTCCATGTATGCAATGTAGTCTTCCATGAGCAGGGCGAGCAACATGTTGTCGTGTTCGCTTCGAATTTTTACGAGCTTTTCTATGTAGGGGCCAAGATCAACTTTCTGAGATCGAACAGTGATTTGTATAGGAAAATATAGAGAGTTCAAAAATCCTTGGTAACTAAACTCCACAGCTTCACGTTCCTGGGGGCTCATTAAGTCAAAGTTAATAGACTTGAGCATGATGACAGAGCGAAATGACCCGTCATTCATGATTACAATTCCATCGCGGATTTCCGCAATTTGCAGCGCGTTCTGCGTGCTATTTGGGTTAGACTTTGGTGCCATTGGCTTAACGCCAGGCTGAGTTTGGGGTACTTGTTGAGATTCTTGTATGGGTTGTCCAGGGAACGTTGCTGGAGGAGGTGCCCCGGGGGGTGCATAGCCTTGTGGTGCGACAGGATTTGCGTATGGGTTAGCGCCAACAGGAACATTGTATGGAGACTGGTTTGTCGTTGGATCCATAGATACTTAGTTACCCCACCCTACAAAGTTAGTGCTTAGTGAAGCGAAACAACCACTTCATCATCAGGCGCATCTGGTTGCTCGGGGTGATTTTTACGAGCTTCTCGCGCCAAGCCGTCGACAAATCGATTATTGTCGATTGCTGCATTTAGTATATCAGGAGCAGGAGTGGCTGTCACCGTGGGTGAAGCCTGTTTTGACGGGTCAAATGGATCAATATGTCGATGGTTGCGGAATGTATCATGGCTGTGGCTTTTATCTCTGTGGACTTTATCAAGCAAAGCCCTTGAGTCGCTATCTAGCAGGTCATCTTTGCGGGTCTCTCCTAGCAGATTAGGATCGGTACTTTGACCTGGCTTAACTTGGGTGCCTTTAAACATGGTATAACCTTCCTGCTGCGCTAATTGCGGCTGATCCATAAACCAAAAGTCCTTGCTGGGGTCTTTCTTTGCCTGCTCATCAGGCGGCAGCGAAGCTTTTTTGCTTTCGTGCTGCATGTGGTGTACAGCTTTTGTTTGGTGCTGCTGCTTTGACTGCGCAATCTGAGCGTCAAGCTTGGCAGACAAAGGATTGCTGAATATGTCATCGTTGGCCGTTACACCAGAAGGAGCTGCTTGGTGAGACACCGAAGACAAGTCAACTAATCGGTCGGAATCGGAAGCGGTGCCTGCAGCTAAAGCGCCGTACGCTGGTTGAGTGAACATGTTCACATCGACATTCTTAATAACCCATCCGCGGCTATCGATGGTGTCGGCAAGTGCTTTCAGCCGGCTTTTTACCTCGGTATTGCTTAGACCATCGGTTAAATGCTCCTCAACTTTTTTAGGAACGGTTATTTTTACCAGTTCCTGTATGCCAGATTGGTCCCAGATACGTCGTCGCGGCTTAAACAAGTAACGAAGCTTCGCCAGTAGCCAGATCTCGGTTGGTTGGTCGCGTCCCCACGGAAACGCTAAAAATCCTAGCACCAACTCAAACGGGAACAAAGCGACTGCAATAATCCAAATGCCTCTGGACAGAAAAAAACCACTCAAATAGAGACCTATTGCTGTTATCCCAGCAAGAATGCACTGTTTTAAGGTCAAAGGGCCAAGAAACTTATCCTCTGCCTCAATGTCCTGGAGCACTTTATATGTAGCCATTAACTACATAATAACTTCGATTAAGACATAAGTAAATTAAGGGGTCAGAGTTTCGTCTTCGTCGCTACCCCGGCGTCTGGCGCGGGCTTCTTCTCTTTGGCGTCGCCGTTCTTCCCTGCGCTCTCTACGAGCATCTTGAGCGGCATCAATCGATGCTATTCTGCGCCGGAGCTGGATCGCTTCGATCCTGCGAGCTGTTGCTTGTCGGTGTGGGCGAACAACTGCCCTGACAAACTTGCCATCAGCGTCATGTAAGTGGTGTTCTGCATGGTGAAGCAGCTCTCGCTCTTGGCGTAAATCCCTTCGCTCTCGTCTGCTTAAGGACTCTGTCTCGCTCGGCACCCTGCTCTGCGATACCTGGCGTGCAATACCTTTGCTTACAGTATTACCCTTTAGATCTTCTAGACCGTGCATAAAGTTTGGGATGGTTATTGCATGGGCTCTTTCTTTGTTGATTTTCTGCAACCTCTCAGCAAGAAGTATCTGCCTGCGAGTGTGTGGTCTCACACGTTTCATTGTGGCGGGGTTGCCATCGAGTAGCTCATGAGAATATGGGTTTGTAGACTGTCTCGCAGTGCCAGCAAACTCCTCCTCGCTACGAAAAATTCTACGGTATGGCTCACGGTGGATCACGGCGTGACCAATGTATTCAGAGCTACCGGCAAGGTCTTCTGCGCTTGCAGCTCTCCGCTCTGCCAGCCTTAATCTCCTGGTCAGAATAGCTTTTCTTACGCCGCCAAAAACTGCCCTCACATTATCCACAGGGCGGTTTGTCTCGTTGAATAATTGATCGGCTGCCTGGTGCCTATAATCAGTAAGTTCTTCTCGTATTTTACGGGAAAGCTTAATCGTGCTTGGTGATATCGGTACGAATGCCGCTTCAGAAATAGGGTAGATTCCATCGCCTTTGCCAAGTGGACCAGGTTCTAGGAGAATTCTGCCAGTAGCGTCATTGCGTAGTGCAGTAGGCTGGGGTTCTGGCGGGGTTTCTTCTGGGGCACTGGCAGGAGGCGCAAATCCCGACATATCCATAAAGCCTGGGGCAGGTTCTGCTCCTTCTGGGCCTGGGCCGCCTGTTGGAGGGATCGGATCGGTCATAGTATTATTATTAACACAAAAATATAAAATTGTCAATCTTGGATGATGAGGTCTTCATGGCTTCGCTCAACCCCCTTTTAACCTGCTGGAGGTACCGCAGGGGGTATACCAACACCGGGTACTGGGGGAAGTCCTCCTGTCAGTCCTTGGGCTTGCAGCAATTGAGCTTGCTGTGAGGCTTGCTCTGCGGTCATGTACGACCCCTGTATGCTACGACGGTAGTCCATGCGCATCTGATTCCAGGCCTCGTCGTTTGTATAGGCATCAAACAAATCTACTAACTTCCCGTCGCGTATACTGCCATCTGTATACGGAACTTTGGCCGGACGAGACAAGACCTCTGCAGACAGCAATTCGGCGTTTTCGGGAGCAACCTGGGAAGCAACATCATGAAACGCCTTAGTTTCCGCAAGTACTTGAACCCAGCGTTGTTCGGCAGCAGCACGGGCCTGCTGGGTTTCTGGGGTGGACCCTGCTGCATCGGCAGCCAAAGCCTTGTCCACTGCATCTTTTGCTCTATCAATACGACGGTTGATAGCCGGAACCATATTTTTGAACGAGTCTCCGCGCATAGAGATAACTGCACCAGCACCGTTTACGAACAGTGCGTTATCGGTGATTGAGCGGTTAATATATTCTTTAATGGGTACAACTCCGGGTGCAAGACGTACTGTTCGGGCGCTGCCATCCGGATTGGTGCCTCCTTGCGGATCGCGTATCTCTATTCCTTGCGTGCGCTCTTCTTCGGTGAATGAATTCATCCACGCTTCTCGTTCTTCTGTGGATAGGCTTAGTTCCGGATCGTTCATGTCAATATACTCTTGTCCAGCCGCGCCGGCTTCAACAATTCGCGCGCCAAACCGCATGTTTGTGCCAAATCCACCATGGGCCAGGTCGCCTCGTCGCCCAGCTATCGCACGCTGTCTTGCAGCGGCAAGCATTGCCGAATATGTCGTCATGCTCCCATGAGCACCCCTGGCAAGGGCGGCCTTCATGTCGTACACACCATCTTTATAGCCGGTGCCTGTTCCAGCGTTGGCTACAGGCATAATCATCTGCAATGCATGGTCGCCGTGCGTCCTCTGTGCAACGCGGAGCTGACCCATGATCTCTGAAATTGATTCATTACTGTAGCCCTTGTCTTGCAGTGTTGTGCGAATCGAGCTTTCGTTTCCTTGGCCCGCTACGTATGCATCGATAACATCATCGTTTGCTGTAAGTAGCTTAATATTTTGGTCTTGCTCTAAGAGATGCAGGGCATGAGCGGTATTGGCAAGGGCTCGTGCACCCGTTACATTCTCTCTCCAGCGTGTTCCACGGATATCTCCAGGGTTAAAGCCAGCCTTTGGAATTAACGACCCAGTTTGGAGTGCGGTATTAAATTTTTGGAATCGTCTTTGCCATTTTGTGCCATCAGCTTTGCCGCTTCGCAAGTAGTTACCTGCTTTGACGCGCTCCAAGTTATCCTTGGCTTTGTTCTGGCGGACTTTGCGTAGTCGGTCAAACGCGCCTTTGCTGCGATCGTTTACTATGCCAGACAAGTTCCCTAGGGCCCCACCTGCCATGGCAAATGCCTTCGGTAGGACGAAATACGGAGCAAAATAGGCAATAAAGCCAATGAACCCACGAACCGTTCCCCCCCCACCGTCTTGCTGAGAGACAATTGCAAACACACGACCGATGGCAACAAACCCGGAAATAATTGGGAACGCCAGCAATGCTTTGGAGAAGAAGTCCCACCAAAGCTTGCCCGCTTTTTGAGTGTTAGGCAATATGTATGCTGCGATCGCCGCGGGGGCCAGAACGGCCAGCAAGATCACCAGTATTTCACGCAGAATAAGCGTTAAGAATGCGATCGCTACTGCCATAAGAGCGCCGGCCACAAAGGTCAGTAGCCCTACTGGTCCGATTGCCATACCAAGACCAACGATACCCAACGAACCAAGCGAAAGCTGCGCGCCATCCAACTTCACAGCATTCTGGAAATTAGATGCAAAGGGTCCTTGTATAAGGCTGCGAACAGCGATGCCCATAAAGTTGGATGCGTCGATTATAAAGATGATAAGCGGCCAGGATATCGAGATTAGTACTATTGCCATGACAAGGCGCGGGAAGACCTTTTTGACGGTATACGCATCGAAAAAGCCTGTGCCAATAGCGGTGCCTATGACCATGATAAGCCCAATAACTACCAGAAGACTGACGGAAATAGCGCGAACACTTGCCCAAACAGACTTAAATGTGTTGCCCACATCGGTATCCCCAAAATATGTGTCGGTGTCGATCCGCAACATTTCATTAATTTGCTTGTCCAATTGGTTGATCGCTTCAGCAAACCCAGCCACGAGCGGGCACACAAACCAACTAATTGGGTTAAACGAAACGCTACACTGAAATTCGATCTCTTGATCGCCTTCGCTCTCTTGGGGGGCTGTTGTGTCGACATCCGGGTTTGTCTTAAGTCCTGTCTTACATTCTTCTTCGGATTTGCCAGAATCGGTGCACTCCTGCAAGAGACGTTTATATTCGAGAAGGTATTCCTCGATGCCAGTATCCATACGGTTGCCCTTAAATAAGTTAACGATGTCCACGCAGTCTGGTGGTTGACCGCCGCCGGCAACATCCGTATCTCCGGCAGTATAGTGATCGTCAACAATATCGCTGTCGAGTCCTTCTACATTTTCGGTATCGTCAAAATCATCGGGGATGCCATTTCCATCAAAAACAGCGTACTTAAATGTGTATTTCCCAGCGTTTTCATTCACAGACTTGTATTCACCCCCGGGGGAGTCTTTGCTTGCGACATCGTTTGGTTGACGAAAGCTTGTGCTGTCAACAGCCTGGAATCGGGCGTAATCATCGCTGAAGCCGCCATAACAATCTTTTGCAACAGAGTTCTTCCAGTACCAGTAGACCGCACCTGCGGATAGCTCTACTTTTTTATCGGGACCACGATTCTTGTCGTCTTTTAAGGTGAATTCAAATAGGGCGCGGCGAACTGCGGCACGGTCATTGCCGTACTTATCGATCAGATCATGTAACGTGACAGAAAGCGGGGTGTGGTCATCTACCCGGCGTGAAGACCCGTCGGCATGTGTTGGCGGAAACCACAGATCTTCAATCCCTCTAATGTCATCGAACCCGGCCGCCTTACCCAGGGCGTTTTTTACTGTGCTGCTTGAACAGTCGAGTTCATTACTGCTCAGGCTAATATTAGCGAGCTTGCCGAATACTTTGCTTGCTCCGATGTCACCAGCTCCCCAGGTGTAACCGTCTTTGCCGCCAAGAGAACCGATTTCGTCATCACTTTCATCAAAGTCATTGTCGGTACAGTTAGAGAGCAGCAGGGCGGCTTTCCAGCGTTTATATTCTTTTTCAAAGGTAGCGTCTGGGGTTGTGATTGTCTCTGCGGATACGCTCAACACAGGTAGTAAAAGGTGTATGAGCGTAAAAACAATAACAATACTAACAAGACCCAACCGTTTCAGTTTTTGGTTCACAAGAAAAGTATAGAGCACCGAAGCATAAACAACAACAGGGAGCGCCACATACTTTATGGGGTAGACCTTCCCTGTTCGATAAAAGTGCTTTATTATATAGTTATCGAACGTAAATAAAGACACGAAAAGCTATAACCATATGAGCCCTCAGGACGAGCAATACAAAGATCCGGCACCGGACTATAGTTTTTTGAACCAGCAGCCAGCCCAACCTGTTCAAAAAAAACCTAACAAAAAGCTGGTTCTTCTAGCGGGTCTTTCGGTTTTTTGTGTAATTATCGCGCTTTTATTGGTGTTTGTTCCATCAAAAAAACAAACACCCCTGGTCTCTAACCAAGGTGATAGAGTTGCAGTGGTTCGCCAACTGCTTGCTGACGCTAAGGTGGCTAATACAAGACAGGTGTACGATGCGTTTGCCCCGGCCTATCAGCCAAAAGAAGAAGACATAGACCGGACCATGATTAAACCGATAGCCAATGTAGACATCTCAAATTGTGTATACGAGGAGTCCAGCATTGGCAAAACAGAATCCCAGCAGATTGTTTTAGCTTCCTGCCCGATTCTAAAAACAAAAAATAAGGTAAAGTTAAGCGCGACCACGGTTAGGATGAATGGTGCGGTAAAAGTAATTGCAGTGGGCGCAACGGGGGTTGGTAAATGAGATCCGTCATTAAAAATACTATCTCGTTGCTAGTATTGTCTGGAATTTTTGTTATAGCTACCGTTGTCTTTGGTGGTCAGAAAGCGCAAGCTGCACCTGCTATTTGTTACGGTCCAGATTTTAAGCGGCCCATACCAGCCGCTGCTTCCTCGACTGGATCTGCCTTGCCTGGCTCTGCTTCAGTCATTGATTGTGCACAATACGCGAATATTACCTTGTATACAGCGGGGCTTAACCCCCCGGGTGTCTTGAAGGATGATTACTGTTATGTCTCAGAAGGCTGGTCGTTTATTGAGCGGCAAATTGGTCAGCCGGCCGGTGCAGAAACCGATGTGTCCTGCGCAAACCTTGCTACCTGGGCTGCGGCAAGGACGGCAATCCCCGCACAATGTTATCAGTTTGGTGAAGATACGCTCGATAATTTCTATGCAAATAAATACGACCCCGCCGCAACGTTGAAAAAGGTAGACTGTACGCAGGAGCTCATAGACGAGTATTTGACCGTTCACGCTGGACAAACAACCATCCCCAGCGGTACGTGTGTTGTTTTTAGTAACCCTTCTGATAGAACCAAGCTGGATTCTGCAACACAGACCTGTAGTGAGCTCGAAGATAAAATTGGCGAAGCCAAAGATGCTTTTGAAGATGATGCCCAAAGAACTACTGCCGAGCAAACTGACGGTGCACAGTGTGAGGCAGGACAAGACTGTACTGGCTTCGGGCTTTCGGACTCGTGCCCAGACGCAGAAAACTGTGAATTTATTACAAGTGTGGTTAATCCGATAATAAAGTTTTTGGCGGGTGGTGTTGGTTTCGTTATTTTGATAGTGGTAATACTTGGCGGTATACGTTATTCTGCATCTGCAGGCGACCCACAAAAAGCAACGGCAGCCAGAAAAATGATACTTAACGCATTGCTGGCCCTTGTCACATACTTGTTCCTGTATGCAATCTTAGCGTGGATTCTGCCTGGAGGCTTACTATGATACCCTCGTCGTTGCTCACACTTTTTGCAGCATCAGACTGCAAGGCTGACAATTTATTTGGCATTATCCCGCCTTGGTATAAATACCTGCCTTTTAAAAGTACCGACGCTGCAAAATGTGTTGTTGACTTAAATCTGACCGATAATCCAGAACAATTTTGGCTGGTCGGTTTTGGTATTGTCGATATTTTATTGAGAGTTGCAGGGATAGTCGCTGTTGCATATGTTATATACGGAGGCTTCCGGTACATTACGAGCCAAGGCGAATCCGAGAACCTGAAAAATGCACGAAATACGATTATTAATGCGCTTATTGGCGTAGCAATTACTATCCTTGCTTCGTCATTTGTGTCATTTTTTGCGGGGCAGTTTAAATGATAGCTACGAATGTAATATCTCGTTTTGCTGCAGCTTGCAATGCAACAGCAGGTGGGCTGGACACTTGCCCGCTCCCAAGGGTTTCTGCTAGCTCGTCTTCGCCGATCACTACTGCAATACAAATTGTTTTTGGTTTAATGGGCTCGATTGCGCTGTTGGTAATTATTTTAGCTGGCTTTAAATACATAACATCACAAGGCGAACCCGATAAAACCGCCAAGGCCAGGGATACCATAATTTATGCTGCTGTGGGCCTTGCAATTGCGCTGAGCGCTTATGCGATCGTAACATTTGTAGTCGAGAGAATATGAAAAAAATATACACACTCATCTTTATCGTTCTTGCAGCTGTCTTCGTTGCCTCGCCCAGTGTTCTTGCGGAGGATCTGCCCTCTCCAACGGGTGCCGGCGCAACAACCAGCGACTTTGATCCGTACAATGGCTTGTGTGAACAAGCTAAAACAAATAATGACGATGGAAATTCTGCAACCGATGATACGCCCAGCGTATGTAATCCATCCACAACAAACCCCGTGTCAGGCCAGGACAGTCTTATAATGAAGGCTACGAATATTATTAGTGCCGTAGCAGGTGTGATTGCAGTAATAATGCTTATGTATAACGGGGTGAAAATTATGTTATCTAATGGTGATGCAGCCAAATTTGAAAAAGCACGTACGTCGTTAATTTTCTTAGCGGTCGGGATTGCCATAATAGTCTTGGCTAGAACAATAATTGCATTTATATTAGGACGTATACAATGATTTTGATTAAGCGACTCTCTGGCATAGTATTATTTACGCTCTTGTTAAGTTTTACGGTGGTTAACTTTAATCTTGGTACGGCACGAGCCGAAAGCAATAAAGAGGCTGTTTGCCAGGGAGCTGGGCTGGTACTGGATGCCGCAACCGGCGGCTGCGCCACGCCAACCGGCACTCCTACAAAAACAGTAGAAGACAATGTTAAGACGGGGCTTAATATATTCAGTATCGTTGCCGGGATTATTGCAGTAGTTATGATCATGATATCCGGTCTTAAGTACATAACCTCAGGCGGTGAATCGGCAAAAGTAGCTTCTGCACAAAATACTGCTTTGTACGCTGCAGTCGGCATTATGATTGTTGTGCTTGCACAGGTCCTGGTTAAGTTCGTGGTTGGTAAATTTGCCAACTAAGCATAACCCTACTTGCCTCTGTTGAGCTTCTATGATTAAATCCAAGTAACACATAAATAAGGAAATATAATGATTAAATCAATCAAAAGACACTTTCTAACGCTCGTTGCAGTTCTGTCGTTTATGGCCCCGGTTGCAGTCCCCGTTACGGTTTATGCTGGAGAGCCTGAGCCTGCAGGTACATCGGTCACTCCGTCTTCTGGCAACCTCACAGGCAGTTTCTGTAGCGGTGTTGACCTAAGTCTGAACGAAAGCAGCACCTGTAACACCACAAATGCCGATACAAATATTAACAACGCAGTAAAGCTTGGTCTTAACCTCTTCTCTGCCATTGTTGGTATCATCTCCGTTGTCATGATCATTGTCGGCGGTATCCGCTATATTACTTCTGGTGGTGACTCAGGCAAGGTGACTTCGGCACAGAATACGGTACTGTACGCTGTTATTGGTCTTGTTGTTGTGGCCCTTGCACAAGTCATCGTCAAGTTTGTCCTTGGCCGATTTACCTCCACAACTACTCCTTAGTTGTCTCGGCTTGCTTGATCTGTTAGTAGCTTTTATGCTATAACACGTAGTGAACATAAGTAAAAAGGTATAAAAATGATTCAAACACTCAAAAAAAGATTATTGACACTAGTAGCATTGCTCGCGCTCATGGCTCCTGCAGGGCTTCCAGTTACGGTGTATGCGGAAGACTCAGGGACAACCGTAACCGTTCCTAGTGCTGAAGGCAACCTAACAGATAGCTTCTGTACCGGTACTGACGTAAGTATTGATAACGAATCTGGTGCTTGCGAAGGAAACGCCGAACAGAAAGATAACGTTAACAACGCAGTAAAGCTTGGTCTTAACCTCTTCTCTGCCATTGTTGGTATCATCTCCGTTGTCATGATCATTGTCGGCGGTATCCGCTATATTACTTCTGGTGGTGACTCAGGCAAGGTGACTTCTGCACAGAATACAGTTATGTACGCTGTTATTGGACTAGTGGTTGTCGCATTAGCTCAGATAATCGTCAAGTTTGTACTTGGTCGATTCACTGGCGCGTAATATAAAAAGACCAACTCAAAAAAGAGGCTCCCGAAGTATTGCACGGGAGCCTCTTTATTTCTACAAGACTCTTTCGCTACTGTACCTGAATCTTCTTAACTGTATCTTGCTTCATTTTGGTGAAGCTGATGGTTAATACTCCATCTTTAAGCACGGCTTCGATTTCTTCTTCTTTTACAGGTACTGGCAGAGTGATACTCCGCGAAAATTCACCCCAGTAACATTCCTGCACGAAGTAGTTTTCGACGTCGTCTTCATTTCCTGCAGATAGTGTTCCACGAATGCTTAGCGTGTTGTCGGCAATACTAACGTCAAGTTCTTGCTTGTTGACGCCCGCAGTACGAGCTTTTACAACCAATTTTTCTTTTGTTTCGTATACATCAACAGCCAATTGACCAGGAACGGCTTCTTCTTCATCCCATTCTTCATCTGCTGCAGCGGCAGCAGGCTGTTCAGTTTCGCCAGCGTCTTTTGCAACTGGCATATCTTCGTCATCACCGAGGAAAGCGGCTGTTAGCTCGTCTTCCATCAAGAGATCTTCGTCGCGACTTCTTCGCGCCATATTTTGTTACCCTCCACAACTAGAAAATACTTTTTTTGTGGTATGTTTATGTTACCACGTAGTATACCCTGGTCACCCGGGGACTACAACGGCTACGGAGGTTATTTACAACATAAGTAATACAACATGCTGCTAGTAGAATCTCTCATTTCGCTTATTGCACCCCACGATTGCCTGCTGTGTGGAGCCGAGGGGTCGCTAGTTTGTGAAAGCTGCTGGGAAACTGCAATACCTACGGTGCCTTCTCGCTGTTTCAGATGTCACCGGATCACAAAAGAATTTAGAACTTGTAACTCCTGCAAATCCTCTAGTAGCTTGTACTCACTAACTGTCCGTGCCGATTACAAAGGAGTAGCAAAGGAGCTTGTTAGTAAACTTAAGTTTCAAAGAACGAGAGCTGCTGCGGAAGTGATTGCTCAGTTTATACGGGAAGCACTGATGGAGCAAGACGATGTTATGGTAATACATGTGCCTACCGCTACTAATCGTAGGCGGCAACGGGGCTACGACCAGGCAGAGCTAATTGCAAAACAGATAGTTACACTACAGGGTTTACTGTGCTCGTCGACGCTGCATAGACGGGGGCAGGAACGGCAGGTGGGCTTACGCCGAAAAGAGCGTCTAGCCCAGTTAAAAAAAGCATTCTGGGCAGAAAATGCCGTTCGCGGGAAAACAATATTGTTAGTAGACGATGTAGTGACAACTGGCGGCACTCTGGAAGCAGCTGCACAAACGTTGAAAGAAGCGGGTGCTAAACAAATACGTGCAGTTGTATTTGCTCAGGCATAGGTTCACAAAATATGTTAGTTTGGCGGAGAGGGTGGGATTCGAACCCACGG
>CAZXLT010000001.1:0-154394 GCA_964641545.1 uncultured Candidatus Saccharibacteria bacterium | reverse complement strand
AAGTGAATACATTAAGCCAGTTGAGCAGGGTATTATCGAAGCCATGAACAATGGTGTGCTAGCCGGTTATCCGGTTGTTGATATCAAAGCTGAAATCTATGACGGTAGCTACCACGATGTCGACTCTAACGAAATGGCCTTTAAGATCGCCGGTTCCCTCAGCCTCCAAGAAGGTGTTAAGAAGGGTAGCCCTGTACTTATGGAGCCGGTCATGAAGGTCGTTGTTGTAACTCCTGAAGAGTTCATGGGTGACGTCATTGGCGACCTCAACTCCAAGCGTGGTCGCATCGAATCGATGGAAGACCTCAGCTCTGGCGTCAAAGAAATTACCGCCTTCGTACCACTTGGTGAAATGTTTGGCTACACTACCAACCTCCGTAGCATGACCCAAGGTCGCGCTAGCTCAAGCATGGAGCTCGACCACTACGCCGATGTGCCGAACAACGTCGCCGAAGCCATCATTGCCAAAAACGCCAAGTAGGAACGCATGATAGAACGCTCTTGCCTCGAAAATTGTACTGAAATTCACAAAATACAGCTTCGCGGTTTAGGTGAAATTGCAGAGAGAGGCTGGAACAACGGTGCGCACGCAGCGGTGTTTGACGCAGCCGACGATATTGTTGCACTCGCTGACTCGTGTCCCGGTGTCTGCAGCGAGACACGTGTCGTTGGCGTACGTATTCCGCGCGTGCACGGCTTGTTGGCAATTCCTGAGCCAGTTCTAGGCAATATAACGGTTTGTCAATCACCAAATCTTGGCCGCTAACTCTTTACAAACAGGGATCATTTGCTATACTAATTGAGTAACTCGCGCGAGGGCTTTTTGCTGCATGCCCACTTAGGGCTCAGACAAGATATGGACCGCGATTAACATTAAGTTAAATTAAAACAAGGAGAGTCACCTTTATGGCAGACAACTTTGACAGAAGCAAGCCGCACGTAAACGTCGGTACCATGGGTCACGTTGACCACGGTAAAACAACACTGACTGCTGCTATTACTGCAGTCCTCGCAAAGAAGCTTCCGAGTGCAGTTAACAAGCCGGTCGCCTACGACCAAATCGATAACGCACCAGAAGAAAAAGCACGTGGTATAACCATTGCTACTTCCCACCAAGAGTATGAAAGCGAAAAGCGTCACTACGCTCACGTGGACATGCCAGGACACGCCGACTACGTCAAGAACATGATCACCGGCGCTGCTCAGATCGATGGCGCTATCTTGGTGGTTGCTGCGAACGACGGTCCATTGCCACAAACCCGCGAGCATGTTCTACTTGCAAAACAGGTTGGTGTGCCAAAGATTCTTGTTTTCATGAACAAGATGGACCTTGCAGACCCAGAGTTGGTCGAATTGGTCGAAATGGACATTCGCGAACTTCTTGCAAAGAATGGCTTCGACGAAGACGCTCCTATCATCAAGGGTTCTGCTACCAAGGCACTAGAAGGTTCTGCTGAAGACGAAGACGCAATCATGGAGCTCGTCAAGGCTATGGACGACTATATTCCAGAACCAACCCGTGACATGGACAAGCCATTTATGATGGCGATTGAGGACGTATTCTCGATCAAGGGACGTGGTACGGTTGCTACTGGTCGTATCGAACAAGGTGTTGTTAAGGTAAACGATGAAGTTGAAATCGTTGGCGTGAAAGACACTCAGAAATCAGTTGTTACTGGTATTGAAATGTTTAAGAAAAGCCTTGACCAAGGTCAGGCTGGTGATAACGCAGGTATCTTGCTTCGAGGAATCGAGCGTGATGATATCGAGCGCGGCCAGGTTCTTTGTAAGCCAGGTTCTATCACTCCACACACCGAATTTGACGCAGAAGTATATATCCTAACCAAAGAGGAAGGTGGTCGACACACTCCTTTCTTCAAGGGATACAAGCCACAGTTCTACTTCCGTACTACGGACGTAACTGGTGAGGTTGAACTTCCGGCCGACAAAGAAATGGTTATGCCAGGTGACACTATTACCTTTAAGGTAAAACTGCTCGCCCCAATTGCCATGGAACAAGGTGTTAACTTCGCTATCCGCGAAGGTGGACGAACTGTTGGTGCTGGTGTTGTGACCAAGATCAGCAAATAATCTGCATACAGATTTTAAAGAACCCTCCTTTGAGAGGGTTCTTTTTTTTACTCTAAAACCCTTTACTACCAACCTAACCATTGACCGTAAATGGTGGATTGTGAGTGCGAGCGCTTCTAAGGCTATTTTGCCAATCAACAACAAAGCTCGCGTGTCTTGCATGATCTTCGTCAAAAAGTGCGCGTGCCAACGCTTTGGCAGCTCGCTCGTACTCCCACACTTCAATCGTCGACACACTTCCAAGGTGCTTCGGTAGGTACGTGCCAGGAAGGGTCACTACCTCCAGTTCACTTCTAAGTACGATGGTGCCAGCCTGTAGCCGATCCGGACTCGTTTCTACCACGAGCAGTTGCGTTTCAGGATTCGAGGCAGAGATAATAACATCACAAGGTCGAACCAGATTCATAGCTTCACTGTATCATGTAGTATCCACTTGCGGCTTTAATTATTTTACTGACGAGTGTATAACGTAACTATGAACGAAACAGGTCCCGAGACATACGACCCAAACGAAATGGCTATGTTTGGTTTTGACCCAACTAACCCTGACGATGTTGCAGCATGGCATCAAATTGATGCTCAGGTGGACCAAGCACCAGTTGACCAAGATACCTTTTATGCCCAAGACAGCTTCGAGTTTGGTGGGCTTCCACACTCGACACAACCAGATACTTCTGGTACAATACCGCCTACAAACTAATTGTGATGACTAAAAGTCGTTGTACGATTTCTCTATAAATCTGCAAAGATGTTACATCACCAGAATGAAAGGATATTCCGTATGGCAGAAGCCAAAAAAGACAGCAAACAACGAATTCGCATTCGTTTAAAGGCATATGATCATAAAGTAATTGATCAAGCCGCAAAACAAATTGTAGATACAGCGCTGCGAACCGGTGCAACAATTGCCGGGCCGATTCCGCTGCCAACTAAACGCACTACGTACACAGTAGTTAAAAGCCCTCATGTATACAAAAAGGGACGCGAACAATTTGAAATGCGTGTTCACAAACGCCTTATCGACGTTCTGGAACCGACTCCAAAGACAATCGACAGCCTGATGAATATCAGTCTGCCAGCCGGTTGCGACGCTGAAATCAAAATGTAAATCAATCTGTACAAGCGTTTAGAGGTTTAGAAGCTCTCGTTACGAGAGCTTCTTTAGTGACGGTCAAGCGTTATTTTACTCTATTTTACTTGCCGGGTGACGACGGAGCGACAGTCTGCGGGTTTTTATCGCTTGCAGACTGTCCTGGCGAAGGAGTAAATTCCTTTAGTACAATGCGGCTTACTCTAAAAGAAGAGTCATTGATTGACCATACTCTTACTTGAAGGTTTCTAGGATTTCCATTTGTTGTTATTTTGAACGTACAATATTCATCGAATGTGTATCTTGCTCTAGTGTCATAGCCTACATCAAACCTTCTTGTATCTCCCCAATCTTCCCCTTGGAGCATATCAATGCGAAATGAAGATACTGCTTTTCGGGCTTTGGCCCACGAACCCACTGGTGTATCGGGCGACACCCAAAAACAGGCTTGGTACTGTTTTCCGGCTGACCAAGCCCCTAATTGCACATCAGTAGCATCTACCCACCCGACATCACGGAATCCTTCATCACGAACATCGCATTTAACACTTGCAACCTTACCCACAGATGACCCAACAAATTGCGTCGTAAAGTTACACATTCCTTCTGCACCAAGTTTTAGCCTACCGTTATTTGCAGTATATTCCCATTGATTAGTTTGAGGCACAATGTCAGTTGCAGCAAATGCTCGGTACACGAAAGTCAGCCCACCGATAACGGCAAAGACTAAAAATATCGTAGCAATACGATGACCTTTAAGAAAATTGATCACTGCTAGTTTTAGAGATTTGGAATGTTTATTACTGTTTTTTTTGTTCGGCGCTTTTGATTCGCTACTTGCCATACTACTCTCATAGTAACATATCGAAAACGTTCTTAGAGTAGAATACACAACATATTGACAGATGTAGCATAAATTTGATACTCTGTTATGGTATCTCAAAATTCTGAACTTGGCAGTGTACAGGTTTACCACCCATAGCGGGAAAGAACAGAGGTAAAAACCAGCACACCAGGCATTTTTGATGTCTACCCCCAAGTTTAGTAACAGAGGAAGCAAACAATGAAAGCACTACTTACCCACAAAATCGGAATGGCAAGTACTATCGCTGAAGACGGTACTGTTGTTGGTGTTACTTTGCTTTCTGCAGAACCAAATGTCGTAACACAGCTTAAGACCATTGAGAAAGATGGCTATAGCGCTGTTCAAATTGGAACTGGTAAAAAAAATAAGCTTTCCAAGTCGATTGCGGGACACCTCAAGAATGCGAAAGCGGCATGCAAGTACATGCGCGAAATTCGCACAGATGAACTCCCAGAAGACCTTAGCGTAGGAACCCAACTTACCGCCGAGGTCTTTTCAGTTGGAGACAACGTGTTTGTTACTGGAACCAGCAAGGGTAAGGGTTGGGCAGGAACCATCAAGCGACATAATTTCCACCGTCAGCGCAAAACCCATGGTGGTAAGGGCAATACCCGAAAGCCCGGTTCAATTGGATCAATGTATCCGCAGCATATTTTTAAAGGTACAAAGATGTCTGGTCAGATGGGGCACACCCAAGTTACAACGCAAGGGCTTAAGATCGCACTCATAGACACAGAACTCAATGTAATTGGCGTGACCGGAGCGGTGCCCGGCCCACGCAAAAGTCTTGTCTTGATACAAGGAGCGAAATAATGAGCGTCGCTACTTATACCAAAACAGGAACCAAGGCCTCAGTCGCAGCCAAGCTTAACAACGACGTATTTGGTGTTGAGGTCGCTAATAACGAACTGTTGAAACAAGCGTATGTTGCGTATCTGGCAAACGGTCGCAAAAACCTTGCTGTCACCAAGAAACGCGGCGAAGTCCGTGGTGGTGGGCGCAAGCCGTGGAAGCAAAAAGGTACCGGACGTGCTCGTTTTGGATCAACTCGTAACCCGATTTGGCGCGGAGGCGGTATTACATTTGGACCAACAGGAGAAGAAAATTACAGCCACAAACTAACAACCGCAGCAAAACGAAGCGCACTACGCCAAGCTCTAAGTCTCGCCGCTAAAGATAGCCGAGTTAAAGTTATTGAAACTTTCGAATGCAAAGACGGCAAAACCGCGGAAACCAAAAAGCTACTCGAAAAACTTGACGCCAATCGAAATGTTCTATTGGTGGTAAGCAACAAAGACGATTTGGTAGAGCGCGCAACTCGCAATTTAAGCTTTGTAAAAGCTGTTAACGCAAAGTATCTAAACGTATACGACATCGTGAACGCCGATTCAGTTATTGTTTCAAAAAAAGCGCTAGAAATTGTCCACGAATGGTTGGGTGCAACCCAAAAACCGGCAAAACCAGTTTCGAAGAAAGAGGAGAAGTAATATGAAAAATATTACGCTAAAACCTCGACTGAGCGAAAAGGCCTATGACCTAAGCCAAAACAACCATGTGTATGCCTTTGTGGTTCCAAATACCGCTACCAAGCAAAGCATCGCTGCTGCTGTTACCAGCCAATTTGGTGTAACCGTAGAAGCAGTGAACATCAGTGTCAGCAAAGGAAAAGTTGTTCGCAGCTACCGAAAGCGCACTCGCGGTGTTGCTGGTACACGTAAAGACATTAAGAAGGCCTACGTTACAGTTAAAAAAGGTGATTCTATCGCAATTTTTGATACTCCTGAAGACCAAAAGAACGATTCGAAAGCTGACAAAAAAGCTAAGAAAGACAAGGAGACCAAGTAATGGCTGTTACCGCTTACAATCCAACAACTCCTGGTCGTCGCGGCATGTCCAGTCAGGACATGAGCGAAATTACCCACAAGAAACCTTTGAAGTCGTTGATCGCCGTCAAAAACCGTGGGAATGGTCGTAACAACCAGGGCCGAATCACAGTTCGACATCGTGGTGGTGGCGCTCGGAAGTTTTACCGTGTTGTTGATTTTGGACTGGCAGCTGGTCTTACTGCAACCATAGAGGCTATCGAGTATGACCCAAACCGTAGCGCACGTATTGCACGCGTTAAAGACAACAAAGGCGCATACCACTACCTCCTTGCAGCCAAAGACATGAAAGTTGGCCAAAAAATAACGAGTGACGAAGAAGCACCAATTGAGACTGGTAATCGCTTGCCGATAAAGAATATCCCCCTTGGTAGCACTATTTACGCAATCGAATTGCAGCCAGGTAAGGGCGGCCAAATGGTACGCAGTGCCGGAACAGGCGCCCAGCTGATGGCTAAAGAAGGTGCGTATGCCCAGGTTCGTCTCCCAAGTGGTGAAGTTCGAATGGTACTTGTTGACTGTAGTGCGCAAATTGGTCGCGTTGGCAACGAACAACATCAGAATATTAAGGTTGGAAAAGCTGGACGAACTCGTCACAAAGGTTTTCGTCCTTCAGTCCGTGGTGTTGTTATGAACGCAGCCGATCACCCACACGGTGGTGGTGACGGTGGACGACACGGTATCGGTGGTGGTAAAAACCACGGTGCTGCTCCACGCACACCATGGGGTCAAAAGACTCTTGGTTATAAGACAAGAACTCGCAAGAGCACCACTAAATTTATTGTTAAGAGCCGACATGCGGCGAAGAGGAAATAACCATGAGTAGAAGTCTTAAAAAAGGACCATTTGTAGACCCAAAGCTTGCTAAGAAAGTAAGCGCACTGGGTGCTGAAGACCGAACCATAATTAAAACATGGGCTCGCGCTTCTACCATTAGTCCTGATTTCGTTGGTCGAACTATCGCTGTCCATAACGGTCGCGTACATGTTCCGGTATTTGTTACCGAAAACATGGTTGGCCATAAGCTGGGTGAATTTGCTCCAACCCGTAAGTTCCGAAGCCACGGCGGTAAATTAGCAAAGGCCGGGAAGTAGGTAATTATGAGCGTACAAGCAATAGGGTCAAAAAAGGTCACCGCTGTCGCTAAGGGCGTCAGCATGAGCCCGCGAAAAGTTGGGGTTGTGGCTGCTTTAGTACGCGGTCGATCTGTTGAAGACGCTTTGACTATCCTTAGTCACGTACCACGACGCTCTGCTGTACCTGTCAAGAAAGTTATCGAAAGTGCCCGTGCAAACGCCGAGCAAAACCATAACTACAAGCCGGAAACATTGGTTATAAGTGAAATTAGTGTCAGCCCAGGCGTACGAATTAAACGATTTCGTCCTGCTGCTCATGGTCGCGCGCTACCATTCCAACGACGTAGCAGCCACATTCGAGTTGTTGTAGACGGTGAAGTACGTGCACCAAAACCTAAGAAAACAGCTGAATCAAGCAAAAAGGAGACAAAGTAATGGGTCAAAAAGTTAATCCTATTAGCATGCGTCTTCAGGTAAACAAAGACTGGCGCAGCAAGTGGTTCGCAAACAAGCGAGAATATGCCAACTACCTGAGTCAGGACTTAGCGGTACGGAAGATGATCAGCGATAAGCTGGGTAGCCGAGCCGCCATTAACAAAGTGGACATTGAACGATCACCAAACCTCGTTACGGTTACTATTTACACCGCCAAAGCCGGTGTTGTCATTGGTCGCGGCGGTGCTGGTGCGCAAGAGCTTAAAAAAGCAATTGAAAACATCTACAAAGCACAAGTACGCGTGAACATCGAGGAAGTTAAAAAGAGTGAATTACAAGCTAAATTGGTTGCAGAGAACATTGCCCACCAACTAGAGCGACGCATCTCGTTTCGCCGAGCAATCAAGTCAACAGCAGCCGCAACAATGCGTGCTGGCGCAAAAGGTATTCGTATTGAAGTTGCTGGTCGACTTAACGGCGCGGAAATGAGCCGACGCGAAAAAGAAGTACAAGGTTCTGTTCCACTCCATACATTGCGTGCAGATATCGATTATGGCCAGGTGCATGCTAAAACTGTTGCTGGAATTATTGGTGTTAAGGTGTGGATCTATAAAGGTGAGGTAGCCTAACATGTTAATGCCAAAACGAACTAAGCACCGCAAGGTGCGAAAGGGCCGAATTACCGGCAAAGCTACCAGCGGTAACTACATTGCATTCGGTGACTTTGCATTGCAGAGTCAGGGATCTGAGCGCATAACATCCCGCCAAATCGAAGCCAGTCGACAGGCGATGACGCGCTACATCAAGCGTGGTGGTAAAATCTGGATTCGAATTTTCCCACACACACCAGTTACTCGTAAACCGCAAGATGTAAAAATGGGTAGTGGTAAGGGTAATCCAGAATTCTTTGCAGCCAAGGTTCGCCCTGGGACAATTTTGTTTGAAATGCAAGGAGTACCAGAAGAAATTGCGCGTGAAGCAATGCGTTTAGCCGGACACAAGTTGCCTGTTAAGACGAAATTCCTTATGAGGGAAGAGGCGTAGATTATGAAAATCCTAGAAATCCGAAAATTTAGCACCTCAGAGCTTACATCCGAAAGCACTAAGCTCCGCGACGAAATCGCAGAGCTTCGACGTCGAGTTCACATGGGGGAACAAACCAATGTACGACTTATTCGGGCTAAGCGAAAAGACTTGGCGCGAATGCTTACTGTTCTCAGCGAACAATTAACTAAGGAGACAAAATAATGGCTCGAACAATTACAGGAACTGTCTCCTCTAATAAGACAGATAAGACAATAGTTGTAAGCGTACACACGCATAAAACGCACCCGTTATACAAGAAGGCTTACAGCTTAACCAAGAAGTTTATGGCTCATGACGAAAAGAACGAGGCTAATGTTGGCGACAAAGTCATCATTGCGGAAACACGTCCAATCAGTGCCCGTAAGCGGTACAAACTTGTAAATATTGTAGAGAAAGCAATCATCAGCGCCGACAAAACTGTTGATGCCGTCACCGGTAACCCCGATGAAAGCACCAAGAAAAAGAAGGCGAAAGAGGAAGAAGAATGATCCAACAAGAATCACGATTAAATGTCTGTGACAACAGCGGAGCCAAGGAAATCTTGTGCATTCGTGTTCTTGGTGGCACCCGTCGTCGATATGCCCGAGTTGGCGACACTATTGTTGCAACTGTTAAGCAGGCAAATCCACAAGGCAACGTCAAGAAAAAATCTGTTGTTCGTGCTGTTGTTGTTCGGACTAAGGACTCAATTAAGCGTGCCGACGGTTCAACCATTAAATTCGACGACAATGCAGCCGTTATTATTGGCGAAGACAAACTACCAAAGGCTACCCGTATTTTTGGTCCGGTTCCACGGGAACTACGCGAACAAGGATATAGTAAGATTATTAGCCTTGCGCCGGAGGTCCTATAATGGATAACACTACGTACAAAATTCGATTGCAAAAAGGCGACACTGTTATTGTTCGTTCTGGCAAGTACAAGGGTCAGACAGGTAAAGTCGTCCGAACGCACGCTGCAACCAATAAGGTTACAGTAGAAGGAATCAACATTGTCAAAAAGCACATGAAGCCCAACAAACAATACCCTCAGGGCGGCATCATTGAAATTACGAAACCAATTGCTGTTAGCAAGGTGGGAATTGTCGACCCGGCAACTAAAAAAGCAAGCAAAATTGGCTATGTTGTCGGAAAAGATGGCACAAAGAAACGTGTCTATAAAAAGTCTGGAAAGGAGATCAAGTAATGGCTACTAAAACCGCACCTGTAAAATCTACTGCAACCACTGCTCGATTGAAAGATCTCTACGTTAAGACTTTTGTAGCCGAGCTACAAAAGGAACTAGACTTAAAAAACGTTCACCAGGTTCCACGCCTAGAGAAGATTGTTGTTAATGTTGGGCTTGGTCGTGCTAAAGACGACAAGAAACTCATTGAGGTGGCCAGCAACACATTACGTAAGATTACTGGACAACAACCGATCGAAACAATCGCCAAACAATCTATCGCCTCATTCAAACTTCGCGAAGGCAATAAGATTGGTTTGAAGGTGACCTTACGTGGTGATCGTATGTACGAGTTTGCCGACCGCCTTATAAACATCGTACTACCCCGATTACGCGACTTTCACGGCGTAAAAGCCGGTGCATTCGACAAAAGTGGTAATTATAGCATTGGGTTAACAGATCAATCAGTTTTCCCAGAACTAACATTCGAGGAAACTACAACCGTGCATGGTTTACAGGCAGTATTTGTAGTGAACGCACTCAGTAAAGAACACTCGCGAGCGTTACTTACAAAGCTCGGAATGCCGTTTGAAAAAGACAGTCATAATAAGGAGGCCAAGTAATGGCTAAAAAATCTATCGTCGCCCGCGATCTAAAGCGTAAGAAAATGATCGAACGCTTCGCCGCTAAGCGCGCCGAGCTGAAGGCTATGGGCGATTTTGAAGGCTTGCATCGCTTGCCACGCAACTCATCACCAACAAGGCTAAAAAATCGTTGCCAAGAAACTGGACGACCACACGCCTACATGCGAACTTTTGGACTAAGCCGTATTGCATTTAGAGAGCACGCCAGCAAGGGAGAAATTCCTGGTGTAACGAAAGCGAGCTGGTAGGAGAACTTATGTCACACGCAAGTACAGACCCAATTGCAGATATGTTAACCCGAATACGTAACGCTATTAACGTTCGTAAAAGCGAGGTGGTAATGCCGCATTCAAAGGTTAAAGAAGCCGTAGCAACCCTGCTTAAGGAAAATGGCTATCTAGACACTGTTTCGGTAACAGATGCCAGCATTGGCAAAAACCTTCATGTAACCATCAATGCTCCAGACCAAAATGCACGCATTACTGAAATTAAACGAATTAGCACCCCAGGACGCCGACACTACAGCTCTGCTGGTGAAATTCCAACCGTTAAGAACGGTCGTGGCGTTGTTATTGTTTCAACCAGTAAGGGGTTAATGACTGGAGCAACTGCTAAAAGCCAAGGTGTTGGCGGAGAGTTGATCTGTAAGGTGTATTAAATGAGTCGCGTAGGAAGATCACCAATTACAATCCCATCAGGCGTTTCTGTCACTATTGCTGACGATGTCATTAGTATTGCCGGCAGCAAAGGAACACTTACTCAATTCACCATGCCTGAGATTACCGTATCGCAGGAAGGTGAACAGCTCATCGTAACTCGCGCCAACGACGAACCAAAGGTTCGCGCAAAACACGGTCTTATGCGAGCGTTACTGAACAACATGGTTACAGGTGTAAGCAGCGGCTTTACCAAAAAGCTTGAAATTAACGGTGTCGGTTATCGGGTTGCACTCGCGGGAGCTAACCTAAAGTTCAACATTGGACTATCACATGATGTAACCTATGAAGTACCTAAGGGTGTCACTGCTACCGTAGAACAAAATATAATCACTGTTAGCGGTATTGATCGTCAACAAGTTGGTCAGGCAGCTGCAGAAATACGGGCGCTGAAAAAGCCAGAACCGTATAAAGGCAAAGGGATCAAGTATGTTGGCGAACGAATTATCCGCAAGTCCGGAAAGTCAGGTAAGGAAAAATAATGAATCGTTTAGCACATACACTGCAGAAATTTAATCAACGGAAGTCGCGAGTTCGTGCGAAAGTCATAGGCACATCAGAGCGGCCACGTTTGAGCGTGAGCGTCAGTAATCGTCATGTTTCAGCACAGATCATCAACGACGAGACGCATAAGACACTTGTATATGTCAGCACTGTCGGTGGTACGTACAATGGCAACATGACCGAGCGCGCAGCCGCAATCGGCGAGACAATTGCCAAGAAGGCAAAAACAGCCAAGGTTAGTAAAGTCGTTTTTGATCGAAACGGACGCTTGTATCACGGAAGAGTCAAAGCTCTCGCTGATGCGGCCCGAAAAGCAGGATTGGAGTTTTAATGGAACCACGTAGAACACGACCAAATCGAGACATGGACCCAGCTGAAAAGCTGTTTGACGAACGTGTTGTAAATATCGACCGCGTCGCGCGTGTTGTTAAAGGCGGTCGTCGATTTAGATTCCGCGCACTCGCTGTGGTAGGCGATAAAAGAGGCAAGGTCGGCATTGGGTCTGCTAAAGGAGCTGACGTAACTACAGCTGTAGCTAAAGCTATGGAAGTTGCTAAGAAAAACATGGTAAAGGTTCATTTATACAAAGGTACTTTGCCTCACGAAACAACCGGAAAAGTTGGTGGTGCAAATATTTTGATTAAACCAGCCAGCCCTGGTACGGGATTAATTGCTGGGGGTGTCGTACGTACAGTTCTTGAAGTAGCAGGTGTAAGTAACGCACTAAGCAAGTCACTTGGCTCAACCAACAAAACGAATACAGCCTATGCAACACTTGCAGCATTGCAAGCAATTAAACCAGCTAAGAACTGGGTTACCAACCGCGCTAAGGCCATAAAAGCTCCAGCCAAGAAGGCAGAGAAAGTTGTTAAGAAAGTTTCAAAGGCAGCCAAATGAAATATCACGAATTAACTACTACTACCAAGGCGCCAAAGTCACGTAAGCGTGTCGGGCGAGGTATTGCAGCTGGACAAGGTAAAACTGCTGGTCGTGGCACCAAAGGTCAAAAAGCGCGTGCTGGGTACAGCCGAAAGCCGGGGTTTGAAGGTGGTCAGAATCCCTTGTCACAACGCTTTCCAAAGCTTCGAGGATTTCGTTCGCACCGCGTTGCTCCGGAAACTGTTTACACTGGGCAAATCGACATGCTCGGCACTTCAATCGACAATGCCAAATTAGCAGACGCTGGGCTCGTGTCTAGTGCCTACGTTTCAGTGAAAGTTGTAGTCAAGGGTGAGATGACAAAAAAACACACCGTCACACTGCAAGCAGCCAGCGCTTCAGCGATAAAAGCTATCGAACAAGCTGGTGGCACATTTAAAGCAACCGAACGTGTTGCGCGCCCTAAAACTGCCGTAAGCAAAAAAGACAAGAAGTAGAAAACACACCAATGCATTCTCATTGAGAGGTGAGACTGCTATACTAACCGAAGTCAGAAACGAGGGTGAAGGTAGCACATGAGCTGGAAGACAATCTGGAAGTCACTAAAAACTGCCGATATGCGCAATCGCATTTTGGCGGTATTAGGCATGCTGCTTGTTTTTCGAATTTTGGCACACATTCCTGTTCCATTGAGCGACCCAAAAAGCTTGCAGCAAGTACTACAGAACCTCTTTGCATCAAATAACTCACCACAGCTGCTAAGCTTTATAAACGTACTGTCTGGCGGGGCACTGGCCAACTTTTCTATTATGCTCGTGGGTCTCGGACCCTACATTAACGCATCCATTATCATGCAGTTATTGACGCGTGCCATACCAAAACTTGAGTCGCTGAATAAAGAAGGTGAATTTGGACGCAGAAAAATAAACCAATACACCCGTATACTCACCCTACCACTGGCTATTATTCAGTCTATTGGTGCTATCTATCTCGTCAAGCAATCTGCTGCAAGCATTGGTGGGCTGGGAGACATTACTGCAAATGCAACACCTATGAGGTGGGCGTTAATGGTAGCAGCGCTAACTGGTGGAGCAATGATTCTTATGTGGCTCGGTGAACTTATTACCGAACAAAATGTTGGTAATGGTATTTCTTTGTTGATTACCGTCGGCATTGTCAGCAGCCTTCCGCAGACGCTGGCAACGGTGCTAAGTGATGTCGTCAACAAAGAAAGTAAATGGGTGGTGTTTGGTAAGGAGCTTCCAATAGATAACAAGGCGCTCCTGTGGAGTCTTATTATCGCCGCTATAGTTGTTGTGGTCACTATACTTATAGTGAAACTCAACGAAGCTTCACGAAAAATAACTGTTAACTATGCAAAACGCGTCCAGGGCAATCGTGCCTATGGAGGAGTCACAACCATTCTGCCCGTTAAACTTATTACTGCCGGTGTGGTACCGATTATTTTTGCCGTAGCGTTCTTAAGCGTTCCGAGTTTTGCCGGGCAGCTCATGACCGGTATGCAGAGTCAACGTATGCAGGAAATAGGCGCCAAGCTTGTGCAGCTTTTCCAGAACCCTACCGTCCAGACTTTTCAACAAGGTGGCTGGCAGCCGTATTTATATCCGGTTGTATATTTTCTGCTGGTTGTACTGTTTACGTTCTTCTATACTTCGATTGCTTTTAACGCCAAGGAGATTGCCGAGAACCTACAGAAACAGGGCGGTTTTATTGCTGATGTTCGAGCCGGAAAACAGACAGAGCAATATTTATCTAAAGTCGTTAATCGCTTAACCTTATTTGGCGCATTTGCACTTGGTTTTTTGGCGTTACTGCCAATCGTTGGACAAGCATTCCTGAAAACAAATATTTCCCTTGGTGGAACCAGTATATTGATACTTGTGTCGGTTGCGCTAGAGACCCTGCGCCAAATTGAGTCGCGCGCGCTCATGGTGACGTATGACCAGTACGAACAACCGGATTTCTTCCGTGACGAGGAAAATCCGACAAACACCGTTGATAACAGGGGTAGATCTAAGAATTTACACCGACTTTTACCGAATATTTTGAAGCGTACTCAAAAAAAGAAATAAAAGTTAATAAAACGCTTTACAACAGATACGGATATCTGGTACACTATTATTCTAGTTATTATTTATGGCCGGAAACAAGGAAGTAATCGAACTCACGGGAACAATCGTTGAGACCCTCCCGGGGACTCAATTTCGTGTCGAACTCGAGAATGGTCATCAAATTATAGCTCACGTTGCCGGTAAGATGCGGAAACATTATATCCGAATCGTCCCAGGCGACAGCGTTACGGTCGAGTTGACCCCTTACGACCTTACTAAGGGAAGAATCACCTATCGCAAGTCATAAACCTTAAGCAGTGTGTTATGCATTCCAGAAAGGAACATAATCCGCATGAAAGTGCGTGCAAGTGTCAAAAAGATCAGTCCAGATGACAAAATCGTCCGCCGCAAAGGACGCGTCTATGTTATTAACAAACTTAAACCAAAGCATAAGCAGAGGCAAGGGTAATTTATGGCACGTATTTCTGGTGTAACTATTCCTTCTGAAAAACAAATTGGGACTGCCTTGACGTATGTCTATGGCATTGGACCAAAAACTAGCGGTGATATTTTGACTGCTGCAAAAGTTGATGTGACCGTTCGAGTTAAAAATCTCACCGATGCAGAAGTTAGCCGGATACAAGATATTATCAATGAAAAACACGTTGTTGAGGGCGAACTGCAGAGAGTTGTCACCACAAACATTAAACGACTGAAAGACATCAAAGCATACCGTGGATTACGACACCAAGCCAATCTACCGAGCCGTGGACAGCGAACCAAAACTAACGCACGAACCCGACGAGGCAAGAAAGTAACTGTGGGCGGTACCGCTAAGAAAGTAGCGGCTAAGACGTAGGAAACTGCGACAAGAGGTTAATTATGGCAGAAGAATCAACTAAACCAGCAACAACAGAACCAACGGCTGTAGCAGCACCTAAAAAGAAAAAGGTGAAGCGCTCCGTACCAACTGGCCAAGTTCACATTTATGCAAGTTTTAACAATACTATTATCACCTTCACTGACAGCAAGGGTGGCGCACTGGCTGCTTCGAGCGCAGGTGCGTGCGGCTTTCGTGGATCCAAGAAGGGGACTGCCTACGCAGCCCAGATCGCTGCTGAAAAAGCTGGTCAGATTGCACGTCAGAATTACGGTTTAAGCAAGGTTGAGGTTTTTGTAAAGGGTATTGGCCTGGGCCGCGATGCAGCAATTCGTACACTGTCAACACTTGGCATGCAAGCTGAAAGCATTCGTGATGTCACTGGCGTGGCACACGGCGGCGTACGACCTAAGAAAGCGCGGAGGATCTAACCATGGCTAGAGATCGACAATCGATTGTAAAAATGAGTCGCCGCGACGGCTATGCTCTCCACCCTAAAGCTCACAAAGCATTAATGAAGCGAACATCTATGCCTGGCAAGGCAGCAGGCTTTAACCCGCGCAACAAACCAAGTCAATACAACCTGCAACTACGTGAAAAGCAAAAAGTTAAAAGATTGTATGGACTTTTGGAAAAACAGTTTTCTAACCTCATGAAAGAGGCAAGTCGCAAAGAAGGTCAATCTGGCGAGATTTTACTACGGTTCCTCGAGCAACGACTTGATAATGTTGTCTATCGTGCCGGTTTTGCAGTAAGTCGTCGAGCAGCTCGACAATTAGTAACACATGGACACTTTGTACTTAATGGACGCCGAGTTGACATTCCTTCAATTCGCGTTTCAAACGGTGACAAGATTGAGCTCCGACCTGCGAGCCAAAAAAACGAGTATTTCAAGCGCATCGATGACGTCAGTCCAGCCGGCAACGACCAGATACCTGCTTGGCTTAAGGTAAATCGCAAGAAATTTGAAGTATCAGTAACCGGCGCGCCAATGCGTGACGATGCTGAACCTGAAATTAAAGAGCAACTAATTGTTGAATATTATTCACGCTAAGGAAGGATTCAAGCATGTCAAAGCATATTCACACACCAGCCCTCGTCAACATCGAGGACCACAGTAAAAAATCGGCAACGTTTACCGTTGAGCCACTTCACACTGGCTACGGTATGACACTCGGGAACAGCTTGCGCCGCGTGCTCCTTTCCAGCATTGCTGGTGCTGCCGTAACTTCGTTTAAGGTAGAAGGTGCAACACACGAATTCACCACGCTAAAAGGTATTAAAGAAGACGTTGTCGACATCATGCTGAACCTAAAAGGCCTTCGCTTCCGTGTCTTTAGCGACGAGCCACAAACATTACGTCTGACCAAGAGTGGTTCTGGCGTTGTAACCGGAAAAGACATTACCACCAATGCCAACGTTGAAGTCGTTAACCCAGAACAAGTAATTGCAACTATCGACGATGCAAAAGGCAAGCTCGTGCTTGACTTAGTAGTTGAGACTGGTCGAGGCTATCACACCATCGAAGAAGGTGCTAAGAAAAAGCATAGTGACATGATTGCCCTTGATGCAGTATTCACCCCAGTATTACGCGTTCGTTACAAGGTAGAGAACACTCGCGTCGGCCAAATGACCGACCTTGATAAACTGCTCATCACCATTGACACCGATGGCTCAATCACGCCTCGTGACGCGTTTGAAGAGGCTGCAGCTATTCTAGTGAACCAATACACAGCACTGGCTGGACAAACTCGCGTTGAAGCTCCTGCTCCAGTTAGCGCAAGCAGCGAAGCTGCGGGTGCAGGCGAAGGCGACGAGCCAACCGAACTCATGACATCTATTGAAGATATGAATCTGTCTGCCCGAACTACTAATGCGCTTATTAATAATGAAATTCACACGCTCAAAGATCTATTTAGCCTGAGCGATGGAGAGCTTCGTGATTTGAAGGGCTTTGGAAGCAAGGCACTTGATGAAGTTAAAGAGAAGTTAGCGGAGTTGGAGCTGTAAATGCACCGTCACGGGTATAAAGGTCGCAAATTCGGCCGTGAACGAGATCAACGGGCAGCTTTGCTGAAAAGCCTTGCTGAATCGTTGGTGCGTGACGAAAAAATCGTCACAACCCTACCAAAAGCGAAAGAGCTTGTTCCCTATATTGAAAAGCTTATTACCAAGGCTAAAGCCGGTAGCTTGCATAGCCGCCGACAAGTGATTGCTGGTATGCAAACTGTAGCCAACGCGCACAAGTTAGTAGATGAAATTGCACCTAAATTATCTGGACGCACAAGCGGTCACGTACGTATCGCACGTCAAGGTGTTCGCAGGGGCGATAACGCCGAGCTCGCTCAAGTAAGTTTTGTAGACGACCTTAAAGCAGCGCCAGTTGCAAAGAGCGCCAAAGCAGAAACTAAAGCCGAAAAGGTCAACAAATCAACCAGTACATCCACAACTAAGAAAGCGACTCCCAAAAAAGTAGTTGCTAAGAAAGAGGCAAAATAGTGAAGACCTATAGTCAAAAACCAAGCGAAGTTACCCGGAAGTGGTATGTTATTGACGCCTCAGAAGCTCCGCTCGGCCGCCTTGCTACCGTAATCGCAAGCCTGCTTATCGGTAAGGGCAAGCCCAGCGTTACCTCACACGTTGATGGTGGCGACTATGTGGTAGTTATTAATTCTGATTCACTCCAGGTTACTGGAAAAAAGACTACCGATAAACTATACCAGCACCACACCCCATATCCTGGTGGTTTAAAAACCGCTACATTAAGTGAAAAAATGAATAAAGATTCAACCGATGTGGTTTTTCAAGCTGTTCGTGGCATGCTTCCAGTTAACAAACTGCGCCCAGGTCGCTTAGATCGATTAAAGATTTACCCCAGCAGTGAGCACAACCACACTGCACAGCAACCAGAAACCCTAAACCTGAAAGGTACGAAATAGTGGCCACCAAACACTACAATTATGCACTTGGTCGACGCAAAAGCTCTACAGCCCGTGTTCGATTGACTAATGGGACCGGAAAAATTGTCATTAATGACAAACCTGCCGAAGAATACTTTGCGGGCAGTAAACACATTCTTAAAGTCCTGGATCAGCCGTTTACAGTTGTTGAGCAAAACAACAAGTTTGACGTGAGTGTTGTCGTACAAGGCGGCGGGCACACCGGTCAAGCCGATGCAATTCGACTAGCTATTGCCAAGGCCCTAACTGTCATGAACGAAGACCTTAAGAGCACCCTTAAACGTGCTGACCAGCTCGGTCGTGATCCACGCGAAAAAGAGCGTAAGAAATTTGGTCTTAAGGGCGCACGCAAACAACGCCAGTTCACCAAACGTTAGGTATTGCAATCATGAACCAGCTGCAACCAAACCCAACCGAGCAACAAACTGCGCAGAGATTTATGGCTGCACACGGAATTGAAATGGGTCCAGACGACCGTCGTTCGGCAGTCGACTTTTGCGTTGAACTTGCAGTTCTGGCAACCGAGCTTGACTTGTCCGACCCAATAGCTCAGGCGGCACTCTACGAACTGCGTACTGCAAATAGCCGACCCGCTACCTTGCCGACAACCCCAGCAAAGAACATCGGCGCATACTAAGCACATTTGCCATGGATAAGACCCGGATCGAGTCGCTGTTTCGCGACTCAGGGGCGAAGCATACGAACCACCAGACCATCCCACACAATAAACCCTATGAGTAGAAAATAAGCTATAATAGAGTATAAGAATGGGAAAACAAGTAATACTGACCGGCATTCGTGCCAACAACGATCTGCACCTCGGAAATTACCTGGGGGCCTTGCTTCCTATGGTCAAAATGCAGCAAAAGTATGCCGGCGAGTATCAAATAAACCTATTCGTACCGGACCTCCATAGTTTTACAACCCCTATTGATCACAGCAAACTATATGAACAGAGCCTGCATAACATTCGTCTATTTATGGCCGCCGGACTCGACATCGCTAACCCAGATACATTTATTTATCGCCAAAGTTTTGTGCCTGCACACAGCGAGCTGACCGTCATTCTTAACTGCTTCACCTATATGGGCGAATTGAGTCGCATGACACAATTTAAAGAAAAGGCGCTAATTGAAGACACAGTTGAAGAATTGCTAGCAGTAGACGAAGAAGTCACTCAGAAGTATGGCTTTACTCCTGGAAGAATTGAGAAAGCAAAAACAAATTTAGCAATTTTTCGAAGTCAAAATAGGCAAATAAGCGTAGGGCTTTTCGATTATCCAGTCCTTATGACTTCGGATATTTTGTTATATAACGCTACATACGTACCGGTTGGTGCCGACCAAACACAGCACGTCGAACTTGCACGCGACATTGCCATTCGCATGAACAATAAGTTCGGTGACCTATTTACACTACCGGAAGCCGAAAAAGAGCAGATTGCCTTTACTAACCAAACCGAGCGTCTCCGTATTCGTGACCTGCAAAAGCCTGAAAAGAAGATGAGCAAAAGCGACGAATCGGGCAAAGGCATTATCTTCCTAGGAGACACACCAGAAGTAGCCGCTAAAAAGGTGATGAGTGCCACCACAGACAGCCTTGAAAACATTCAATACGACTACGACAATCAACCGGGCATTAGTAATCTACTCGACCTACTTGCAATCCTGACGGACTGCGACCTGCAAGAGGTCATCGCAGAATATAAGGGACAAACACAGTACGGACCCCTTAAAAAAGCCGTTGCAGACGCTGTTTCGACCTTTTTAACAAACTTTCAAGCAAAATTAGCAGGTGTGGACGAATCTGCGTTACTGGCTAAACTTACAAGCTCAGAAGAAGCCATGAACAAAACGGCTAACGAAACATTGCTGCGGGTACAAAAAGCGGTCGGCCTAAGACAATAATGATGCACCTTATTGCAGAAGCCGAAACCAGAATCGATCTATTTGTAGCCAAAAATGCCGGTATTAGTCGATCACTTAGCAATTCGCTAGTCGAGCAGGGAAAAGTTTCTGTCAATGATACAGTAGTCACCAAGACATCTACTAAACTTAAACCCGATGATGTAGTGACTATAGATTTTGAACTGGCAAAGCAGACAGCAATTCCTGATATAGCCCTGCCCATACTATACGAAGATGCCGACTGTATTGTGGTCGAAAAACCAGCCGGTTTACTGACACACAGCAAAGGAGCTTTTAACCCAGAAGCTACCGTAGCAACATTCGTCGCTTCAAAACTACATGATCTTGATGGCGCGCGCGGAGGCATTGTTCATCGTTTAGACCGAATTACCTCTGGCGTAATGATTTGTGCTAAAACTCCTGAGGCAATGAGTTGGCTGCAAAAACAATTTTCAGAGCGAAAGACCACAAAAACCTACCTAGCGATAGTTGAAGGCAGGCCCGATCCTACTGAGGCAATAATAGACATGCCAATTGAGCGTAACCCAAAGAAACCCCAAACGTTCAGAGTAGGGGCAAATGGAAAACCAGCTCAAACATCCTACCGAATCCTAGAATCAAACAACACGCATAGTCTTGTAGAGCTGCAGCCAAAAACCGGCAGAACACACCAACTAAGAGTCCACATGTCGTATCTCAAGCATCCGATTCTTGGTGACGTTTTGTACGGTGCAAAACCCGGCAAACGCGTTTACTTACACGCACGTTCACTGGAAATTACATTACCAAGCAAAGAACGAAAAGTTTTTACAAGCGATCTACCAAAATCTTTCAACGAAATGGTACATACGATATGAAACCACTACTGAACCCGCAAACAGAAAAACAAATTGCTCAATTTCTAAATCAGCCTATTCACGCGCTGCTCATTGTGGGTGAAGAAGGAGCTGGGAAGCGTACTGTTGCACAGTATGTTGCAACGCAGTTACTGCAAACCGACCTAACCCCGCATAATCACCCATACATATTGAGCATTGCTCCGACCGAAGGAAGCATTTCTGTTGCCAGTGTTAGGGAAATTAGAACATTCTTACAACTTAAGGTGCCCACAAAAAGCGCACCAAAAAAAACAATTACGCGAGTCGTGATCATTTCTGATGCCGACGCCATGACAACAGAAGCACAAAACGCGCTACTGAAGTCCCTAGAGGAACCACCCGCCGACACGGTTTTTATACTCACAGCGAAGAGTGAGCATGGCTTATTACAAACTGTTCAGTCTCGGACACGAAAACTGGTGTTGCATCCGATTGAGCAAGATGTTTTGGCCGGTCACTTCGCAAGGTTAGGGCATTCCCAGACTGAAATTACAAAAGCCTTTCTTTTAAGCAACGGCTTGCCTGGGTTAATGACAGATCTGTTAGGTGGCAAGGAAGTTCACCCTTTAACTGAAGCAATAGCTACGGCCAAGTCATTTTTATCAGCCTCAAAGTTCGAACGCCTTGCCAGTATTGAAGTAATTGGCAAGCAACGCGAAACAGTTACCGTTTTCCTAACTGGGCTTCAAAAAGTTGCCCAGGCAGCACTTCATAACCCATCAGCAATGAATGACACGAAAAAGGTGAAACAGTGGCATTCTGTTTCAAAATACATTGTCGAAGCACAAAAACAAATCGACCAAAACGCTTCACCTAAGCTTGTAGTAACCAACCTTGCGCTGCACATCTAAGATACAACCGTGTTATACTTAGTGAACAATGTTTGAACTTGTTTTAGTTCTTGGGTTCGGTGTTTTAGCGATTCGCGGTAGCCACATTCGCGACGACGAGTTAGGCGAATTCCCGCGTAAAATCAGCGACAAAGTAGGGCGACTTTGGGATATAGCGCACCAAGGCATGCGCGAAAACCGTTTCCTTCGAGCTGAAAAAGCACTACTGACAATCCTCAAAATCGATCAAAAAAATGCAGCCGCCTACAACCGTCTCGGAATATTGTATGCAAAACAAAAAGAATACAAAGATGCGATCGATTGTTTCGAGATCGCCAGCAGTATCGAATCAACACCTTCGAGTCTCCATAACTTGGGGCTCATTTATTATGAAACAGAAAACTATGAAAAAGCAGCAATAGCGTTTGAACAGGCGCTCAAACTCGAAGACGAATTAGCTGCTCGCCACATTGCATACGCCAAAGTTCAAGAAAAGCTCGGCAATAACAAGCTCGTCATTCAAGAACTAGAGCGCGCGGCTGAGCTCGAACCAAACAAAGAAACATACCACTTGCTACAAAAAGCTTACGCCGAGAACGACATGGCTGCCGAAGCGGATCAGGTTGAAGAACGCCTAAAGAAACTCATAGTACCAGCAGGACGTCCCAAAAAAGTAGTTCGCCCTCGACGGGTTGTAGTTTAACCCCTGTTTTGGTACACTATTCAGGTTAAATTTGTGCCACCTTAGCTCAGCTGGTTAGAGCACCTGTTTTGTAAACAGGGGGTCGTCGGTTCGAATCCGACAGGTGGCTCCAGTAATTCGCAGGGGTAGTGAAGCGGTCAAACACGGCAGACTGTAAATCTGCTGGCATTCGCCTTCGGGGGTTCGAATCCCTCCCCCTGCACCATATAATAAAATGCCCATTATAGTGGGTGTTTTATATTTTCCACGCCTCAGCAGGCTTTTCTGCTATTCCGGTCATGGTAGCAAAAATTCATAAACCATGGTATACTTGGCGTAAGCAAGTGGTTCTCTTGACTTTCCGTAGTCTTATGTAGCTCACACAGGGCAAACTATCATTCCGGTCCGTTGATACTAGCGCAAGCGATATTAAGTAATCGGGGCTGTCCGTACTTACGAACATCCTGGACTGGATTGCATGAAAAAAATTCAAAAACATATTGAAATTGTTCGCTCATCTGTTGTGTGGTTGAGCTCGCTTAGCCTCGAGTCTTGCGATGCCATCGTCACCTTGTTGTCACAACACTATGCTTCTGTCGGCGTTTCGACGGTTAACACATCCGAAGATCTTGACGACTTACTAGCCTTGAAGCCCGATTTGGTCTTCCTAGGAATGAAATATATTCCAACCCGAGTACCTAGCACAAACCACGGCTCACCCAAAATATGGATTGCGGACTTTCTTGATCTGCACGGAATTGCCCATACCGGCTCCGGGTCGATAGCTCACGAATTAGAGCTGAACAAGCCCCTTGCTAAACAACGAGCGCAGATGGCAGGACTTAGTACTTCAAAGTTCTGTGTTATTGCTCAGGGAGAGCAGAAGCTGTTCAGTTCAAGCTTGAGCTTTCCGGTATTTATCAAGCCAACTAATCGCGGAGGAGGTCTGGGCATAGATAGCAACTCTGTTGCACATTCAGTAGCACAAATGCAGGCCAAAGTCTCAAGCATTGCAGCCGAACATGGTTCGGATTCGTTGATAGAAGAATACCTACCTGGTAGAGAATTTAGTGTTGCGATTCTTAAAGATAAAATCAGTGACACCTATACCGCCATGCCTATTGAGCTTATCGCCCAACCCGACAGCAAAGGTATCTGTGTCTTAAGCGAGCAGGTGAAGTCCGCAAATGCCGAAACCGCCATCGCTGTTGCCGATCCTATACTTAAAGCACAAGTTGCCAAACTAGCTCTAGATGTATTTACCGCGCTTGGAGCACAAGATTATGGGCGCATCGATATCCGTCTCGATGAACGCGGCGTGCCTCACTTTTTAGAAGCCAATCTTATCCCAAGCCTAATCTCAGGATACGGATCATTCCCGAAGGCCTGCGTGCTCAATGCCGGTATAGACTACCAAACTATGATCCTAACCATCACACAGCTCGGTCTAAGTCGTAGCGCAGCTGTTCTGGAAGACGAAGTACCCTCAGTTGAGTCCAAAGAACTTATCGAGCTCGCCTAGACCGCACCTTTGGGTTGATCTTTTTAATATTGCTACAATCTGTTAGAATTTATATCTGTTACGCCATCTTAGCTCAGGGGTAGAGCACTTCCATGGTAAGGAAGGGGTCTCGGGTTCAAATCCCGAAGATGGCTCCAGTAGTATTAATCAAAAAGGTAGATACATGGTAACGTCAGAAAATTTTGCAGAGGCCAGCGCGCATAATCAACTAGCAATAGCGGCACAAGAACGTGTTATACGGTGGTCCAAAATAGGCGAGGCAGCAGGTCTACTAGTTGGCGCCGCTGGTGTGATACTTGATAATTTACCTACGACAGTTGTTGGCGCAGTTGGTCTTGCATTATCAGTTGGCAGCCACATCGCGGGACATGCCGAAATTATGGACTTGCGAGGCGATTTTTCGCAGCAAGTCAAAAACGCTGCGACCAATCCTGCGCAATAGCGCAAGGATGATATTGTGTTGTCAATCCAAGTTTAATCTGTTAAAATAGCACCCTATGGCTAAGAAAACTGATAAACGGAAGATTGTTGGACTAGTTTCGGAAGAAACAGGGCATCGACATTATTACACCAAGAAAAATACTATGAATACTCCAGACAAATTGCGTCTGAAGAAGTACGACCCAATTGCACGTAAACACGTCTGGTACTCAGAAACCAAGAAATCGCTTGGTCGAAACGAAGTAAAGAAATAGTTCAACAGTTGTAGGCGGCTTGCCAGTAGTTAAACATAACTGCTATATTGAATATAATTGTGGGACAAAGAAAACGACGATTAGCTGCGAAAAGACCCCTCTTTAGTAATTACAAGGGTCTGAGTGCATATGCAAAACGCGCTGCCGAAGCGCTCAAAGACTCACGCGGGGTAATGCTCGTTGCGGTTGTCGGTATTGGTTTGGCAACGCTTCTCTATAGCAAGGCTGCGACATCTACTGTTTCGCTCGAGCCAGAATCTGCCGCTTGCGCCTCGATGATTCAATCGAACGCACAAGCATCGGGCGGATCGTTTGTGCGGTTTGCCCAGAATCAATGCATAAGTGGAGTTGGCTCTGATTTCTACCCAAAATCCGACTGTTCGATAATCCCAATCGGTCAGTACTGCATACAACGTATGGGTCTTGGTGCTGGAGGCTGGATGTCTGGCATTGACGTTGGCGTGGACGATACCATAGCAATGCGCACCGATGCATCGGTGCCTGTCGTTCTAGAGAAGGATAGTGCAGGAAAAGACATCTGGTTGCCGCTACTTACAAAGAGTTCTCTCCCATCCTCAATAACCAGTGATCCAAATTGGGCCCCAAAACAAGCTCAATCAGCTGCTAGTGAGATAGCCGTATACAATAAGAACCTTATTTACTATAGAAGCTACCATGTGTATAAAGACGAAAACGGTGTTGAAAAAAAAGAAGGATTGATTTGGAAGGCAGATAAATCTTCAGGGAGCTGGAAGTTAAGCAGAATAACAAGCTCAAACCCGACCCTTGAAACAAACCTGTACATGGATCCGAACGAACAACCTGGAGTTGATAGTGGTGAAGCGCCAGGTGCAGGCGTATATGATCTAGCTGGCATAAACAATGTGCGATTCCGTAGCAAATACATGGTAATTAGCAAGACAAATCCAAACATTATATACGCTACGGCATTTGATGGGATTTGGCGGACAGGAGATGCTGGGAGTAACTGGACAAAAGTCTACAGCTGGGATGCAAATGTTTGTAAGCAGCTTTACAATGGTTGTGCTTCTTTAATCATCAATGAGTCTACAGGGAAAATTTATGCGTTCATCAAGAAGGGCGTACCTGGTTATGCGCTCATGAGCGATGGTCTAAAGGTGTTGAGCGGGAATGTGAGTGGAGGCAACCTTAACCATACCGGCCAAACCATAGCGCATAGTGTTGCAAATGTAGTATACGACAGCGTAGGCACTATCTACTTCACTAATGAACTCGGGGATCTGTACAAGATGAATAACAGCGGAACAATTACTTTACTAACAACAGCAGACGGTCTTTTTGGCTCCGACAGCCAAGGACCACGTTTGATAGTAGGGATTACAGCAAAAAAAGATGGTCAGACTATAGCGGTCGCTGGAGGCAGTGCGCACACCTATGCAATTTCCAATAATCAAGGTTCTACCTGGTCTAAGAAAGTCTGTTGTGATGTGTCAGGAGCGAGCATCCGTAGTAGTGACGTGCCTTGGATGCTATCTCCGAACCGTGTTGTCATGGATTGGGGAGGGAACGAAACAGACACGAGCACCTTGTCCACCATAGCTTACGTTGGTGATCGAATTTGGCTGGCTGATGGTATAGGAGCGTACTATAGAGATCCTGGCACACCAGACAAAGACTGGATTGGACTCTCTCGTGGCATCGAAAATATGATCAATCAAAATATTCGTGCGTTTAAGGACTTAGCGGGTAAGGGTAGGGTCATTTGGACAGAGCAAGATCGCGGAGGCATGATTCAAAAATGGGCAAACGATATCAGTGAGGTTGCCAGTCCAGCAACGCGTACATACTCGCCCCCACAAAATCTTTTTAGTGTCTTACGCCACGGGCAAGGACCAGGCACAAGTCCGAATGGCAAGTACGTAGTAACCTCGTATTATACACACGACAGAATCACTTGTTCTTCTGACGGAGGAGACACAGTTCGAGTATCTGATGAGCTAGACTCGCCATGGAAAGTTATTGGATCCTGGGCAATTAATAACAGTGGGTTGGCGCTTTTCGTTCCATACAACCAAGCACCAGGAGGTCTGAATGGCCAATATGGTGTTGTTGATTGCAATGCAAACAAACCAGTTATGACATTACGGAACCTGCCAGGCAACATACAATACCGCTACGATGGTGTGCCTGCTTCATACGCAGCCACAAAGATACTCGCTTCGGTTGATGATAATAATATATTCTACATGGCAACACACTGGGGAACTGGAAGTGGGTATAATGCAGACTTGAATGCTTTTAATATCTATAGTTCAAGCGATCTTACAAGCTGGCAGACTATTGGCTTGGCCGGCCCTATGAACGACGCAATATTCGGCGGAAAGATTAAAGCCGTCAACGCTCCCGGAAGTTCTGCTGTAGCTGCAGGAACTATTTTCGTTACCAATGGAGACACATCCGGAGTCTCGGCAGTATGCGGACCTGCCGCGTACGTACGCGCCCCCGGCACCAGTACTTTTAAACCTATCCTCAACGTTAGTGAAGTATTGGATTTTGGCTTTGGACTACCGGCAACCGCAGGAGCATTCCCTCAAGTCTATATCAGCGGCTGCTACAACGATGTCTATGGTATATGGACCGCAACAGATTTCAACCCGAGCACTGGCGGGGCTACGTGGACACGCGTTGATAATGACAGTTTATGGAAAAATCCGACAGCCCAGGCAGGAGCTATAACGGGTATCGATGGAGATAAGGTGCGGGTAGGCTGCTTCTATGCAATCACGCGCGAACATGGCGGTTATTATGGGTGCAAGAAGTAATCCTACGAACAAACGCCTCGTTTGATGTAATCAGCTATTGCTTCTAACGATATGCTGCGTAGCATATTCCATGCTGCCGCCAACCTTCTTCCCAGGGTTAAAAATACCCAGTGGGTCGAAAAGTTCTTTAACCTTAGCGAAGAGTGTGTAAACGTCTTCACCAAAAAACTGTTCTAGGTACGGTGTGCGGATAATCCCATCGTTGTGGTCGGCACTAATGGAGCCATCCATGGCAATTACAAGGTCATTGACCCTTGTTTCGAGCTCCATAACTTTTTCGGCAGCACCGGGAGCTTCCATATCTACAAGCGGCACCAAACGGATGCTGCCATCGCCAATGTGTCCTGCGTAGGTATACACCATGTCGTACTGGTTCAGGATAGCCTCCAACGCCGCCAGAAATTCGCCATATAAATTAAGCGGAACAATGGTATCTTCTAGAAACGCCATAGCTCGCATATTTTTATGTGGATGTTCAAGCAACATGCGGAAGCTCTTTCGACGTATGAGCAAGAAGCTTTCGGCTACAGCTTGTTCGTCAATCCAAACAACTGTGCGTCCCAGTTTTTCTATGTCCGTTTGGGCAGCCCTTGTAATGCGGTCGACATGCTCTTTATTATCTCCCTCAAACATAACAATCACCACCATGTGCATACCCTTAGCCGCATTGGCGCGCTTGGCATCCTCGGGGTGGTACCGCTCTGCCAACTCATAGGTGTGATGATCGAATGTCTCGCACGTAACCGGATGGTGACGCATAGCGGTCTGAACAGTTTCTGCTAGCATTGATAGGTTTTCTATCGGAACAACAATCATGCGTTGATACTTGGCAAGTGGCACTAGCTTTAACTCAGCCTCCGTAATAATACCTAACGTGCCTTGAGCACCAATAAATAATCGTGCTAGATTCAACCGAGAATGTTGTGGATCCCAAAGCTCCCATAGCGGATACCCAGCCGCATTTTTTACAGTGCCGGGATTCGCTTGCTCTATAAGATGTTCGTTTTCTTCGAGCAGTTTGGTCATCTCCCGGTAAACATGTCCCTCAAAGTTTTCTAAACGTTTTTTTGCATTAACTTCTCTCAACGATAAAGGTCCAAACTCATAGATTCCGCCATCCGATAACGCAACCTTAATTGTATGCACATTGGAACTAACCGGTCCGTATTTTACTGATTTTTCGCCCGAAGCATTATTGCCCAACATACCGCCTATACCACAAATGTCTCTGGACGAGGTGTACGGGGCAAAGAGTAAGCCTTTAGCGTGGGTAGCCTTTTCAACATCGATATGCATCGCACCCCCTTCGACCACAATGCTTCGCCCCTCAACATCAACCTTGCCAACACGATTGAGGTGTTGTGAAACGTCTACCACATAATTTTCCGACAAAGGACCCCCGGACATACATGTCCCACCGTTTCGCACCGTGAGCGACACATCATTACCAAGTTGGCGCTCTTTGGTTGCATAATGAATAAGCTTCTGTATATCAGTGGAGTTTTTTGGATAGATCACCGCTTTCGGGGAAACTTCAAAAATACTGGCATCGTGGCTGTACTGTTTAAGTGTAGCTTTGGTGTCGTCAACATGACCGTTTAGTATTTTTGTAACTTCATCCATAATTTTCCTTTGCGTTGCTTACTAAGTATTATCATAAAACAATTTTTAGCAGAAGCGTAAACCAAGATGCAGCCGGTCGCATACGTTACCAAGGCAAGGGAATACCAAAGTCTTCTAAGATTACGCTCAGGCGTGATAACGGTAACCCGACAATCGCGTATAAATCTCCCTCGACATGCTCTACAAACGCACCACCCTTCATTGTTGCCGCATATCCACCACCTTTTTTTAGCGGCTCACCCGTGGCAACATAGGCATGTATTTCTTGCTCGCTGAGGTGTCTGAACTTTACTTTTGCTGAAGAAACGATAATGACCTTTCTTCCTGACAGTACGTCAATGACACACATGCCTGTTAATGCCTCATTTGTTTTACCACTGAGACGCTGTAATAACTTAGTGGCGTTTTCTTTGGTGTGCGGTTTTCCAATGCACTCGCCCTCAAACACGATAAAACTATCAGCAGCTACCACAACACCGTCTTCTAGCTTTGCAGCAACAGCTTTGGCTTTACCTTCAGCCAATTCCTTACTCAGCTCCTGGGGTAGCAGATCCAATTTCATATCCTCAGAATAATCGCTAGGTATCACATCAAACTCATAACCAATCTGTTTTAACAGACGTGCCCGTGCAGGAGATTGAGAAGCCAGAATAAGTTTCTTCATACTTGTATGGTAGTCTTTCAGAAGTTTTGAGTAAACAGCGTATACTTTTTGGTGTGACCAGGAAGACAAAAATGGCTCGAAAACTAAGTACGTTTCGGACAGGACTACTTATTCTTGTGATCATTTCTGCTGGGGTAATACTTGTTGTGCTTGGTGCAGCGATCACGGCTCGTATCTCGCTTGAACCAGAGAACGCTACCAGCAAACTTGGTCCTGTGAGAACAGAGACCTCAGGTACTGCTTCCGGGGACGCATTTGTACGATTCGAGAAGGCTCAGGTACGAGGATCGGCAAGCCCTGGAGGCACGTATGCGGACTGGTATTTTCCTGGGGTAGGTCTTGAAAGCATTGAATGGACAGAAGTGCCAATTGCTGACCCTGCAATTAGCCTAACAAATGATGGATTATTGCATTATTATGCATATACATTTGGTGTGCTCAATCACACAAACGAGGTGGGTTATGGATACGCAGGATTTCAGACCAACGGATACATAAATGGCATACAGCAGAAGCGCAAGGTCGTTAATTTTTCTTTCTGGAGAAGCAACGGAGGAAAAACAAGCAGCCCGGGCATCATGAATAGCGGCAACCAGGAGAGTGGCGGATTCCAGATAATGTACCCATACAGTTGGTCAACAGGGGTACGCTATAAATTTCAGATAAAACAAGGACCGAGTGGAGTGGACGCACAAGGTAAATGGTGGGGTCTGTGGGTAACCAATCTCGACTCAAATAGCACTACTTTTATTGGCGAGGAGCGTGTTCAGACAACCATAAATGGACTAAATTCAATACAGCTCAACCCAAGAACAGGCGCCTTTGGCGAAGATTTACACTGGTGGCGTTCGTTGAGCGGTACTATAAAATACATATGTTCTGATTTTGAAAATTCAGGCATGGCAACAATTGATGTGACAGCTAACGACGGTTCCGTAAAGCCGAATAATTTCAGCGAGTTTACAAATTCTTTGCAACCGTCGGTTGATCCGAACAACGGTTATGCCACAACAAATTGCGCCGTTAGTAACTATAAGGATAGTAATAAGAATATCCAGATGAATCTGGGCTATTGGTCACCCGCAGCACCAAACTATTTGAATAATCTTTAATTTACTAGCTTCTTCAAGTTACACAAATAAAAAGTATTGCATTTTTACATAAAATGTTGTATTATACATTGTTATGAAAACAGGTGAGCTATTAACAATGCCAACGTCAACACAGCTTTTAGAGGCAGCGTCTGGTGTTATGGCAGATCAAGGAATTTCTGCAATGAATCTTGATCCAGCAGTAGTTGTCATTGCTGCGGTGAAGCCAAAAACTGTGTTTACTATTGGTCGCCGTGACTTCGGCAACCGCTTAGATGCAGGCCATCAAGTATTTCTAGCAGAACTCGATGCTCAGTATCCACACAGACTAGAGAACGATGGTTACGAAGCACCGTCGGTACCCACACCAGAGGAACTAGAAGCCATAAACAAGGCCGACAAAGACCATGTTGCTATTGAGAATATGGGATGGAAGCTTAATAAATGGGCTCGTCGAAGAACTCTTGCAAGTGCCTTTGCAGCTGGTTATATAGCTGGCAACGGGATAATGCTCGCAACTGGCGCCATGAGCCCGGGCGACGCCGACGGAGTTCAACTTGTTCCAGAAGATGCGGAGCACCAGGTTATTGAAGGCAATACTTCGGTTTGGGACTCATCAATTATGCCTGGCGACACAGGAGCCAACATACCAGTTATCGGTCCGATTTTGCGAAATATACCTGGATACATCGACGACGGTCGCGAACGAAGAACGTATGTCTTCCAAACACCCGTTACTGAAACCGTTCCCAAAGTGACAATCGAGCAAAAAGTTGACCTCAGCACAGCATTAAACCCTCTAGCGCCCGATCTCGAACTAACCGGTTCGGAATATACTTTGGACCGAGCAGCCGCGAGTGATTTGCTAACTCAAGTTACCGGTGTAGAGGGAACATTTACCCCGGATCACGTTAAGGTGACCGGAACCGTGAGTGATGATTTTAACGGACAGGTTGGGCAGTCGAATCCAGAACAACTAAAGCTCGCAAATGCGCGAGCACTTGTTGCTGCCCAGGCTTTGCGCGATGAAGCAATTCAAAAAGGAATTGCCTTGCCTACGGAAATAGAAGCGGTTGGCCAGGAAACCGTCCTAGATGGTGCCTCAGGATTACTTACCGAGTTTACTCAATTGGTAACCAACGAGAAGCTGACGACTGAACAGGCGCTAGCTCGTTACGATGGAGGGCTGCCGCTCTCGCAGCCGTTACGAGACTTTATGGACAAAAATATTGGCGCAAATCGTGGCGCAGTAATGGAAGTCACTGGAACACTTACCAAAACAGTAGAAAAAGAAGTGACACGCTACGAAGACGAAGAATATCCAGACAGCATGATCAATGGCGAAGTTATCGGCGGGCTCTGGACATTTATTGGCTTTATCTACGGTGGCGTCTTCCCAATGCTCCGCAGGCGCGGACGAAACCAACAGCGTGTAGCTCGACGCCAAGTAAAAAAGGCAGGTCTTGATCTAACGAACATCAATCTGCTTGAACTTGCAGCAGTTACAGAATAAAGGTGCGCTTGGCGCAATCTATGTTTTGCGCCAGCGTTCAAGTCGGGGAAGCTGTTTTTGTGCCATCCAGCGCATCATGCGTCCGCTGCCGTTTTCTTTAAGCGCGTTATCGACAATAGCCCTCATATCCTCAAGAGAGCAATCGGGTCCTATAAATTTGCCATCCTGATAGCATAGTTTGCACCATTTTTCGCTTTTGCTGCCGTCTTTTTCGGTCCCACGACAATCGCCAGCCTTTTTGGTTTGGAGCGGCATTCCGCAGCTCTGACATTGTTTTTTCATACACCCCAATTATACATCGTAATTTTCGCCTTGGGTAATACCTATTCCCATATAACAAATAGAGCGTAAGCGGTATACTATACTTAGTAGGACGCTATGTTAGACACAAAACAGATTGAAAAAATTGATGCATATTGGCGAGCTGCCAATTATTTATCCGTCGGGCAAATCTATCTTCGCGACAATCCACTCCTGCGAGAACCTTTGCAGAATAAACACGTAAAAAATATTCTTCTTGGCCACTGGGGAACTACTCCTGGGCAAAATTTTATTTATGCACACTTAAATCGCATTATTAAAGAGCACGACCTCAACATGATCTATCTGTCAGGACCAGGACACGGCGGCCCAGCGCTGGTAGCAAATGTCTATCTAGAAGGTACATTTAGTGAGTACTACCCAGACGTGACACCAGATGCCAAAGGCATGAAAGAATTGTTTCACCGTTTTTCCTTTCCTGGCGGACTATCAAGCCATGTATCACCACAAGTACCCGGCTCGATTCACGAAGGTGGAGAGCTTGGCTATTCGCTCAGTCACGCGTTTGGTGCAGTGTTCGACAACCCTGATCTTATTGCGGCATGCGTCGTCGGTGACGGCGAGGCAGAAACAGGTCCGCTAGCGACTGCGTGGCACTCTAACAAATTCCTGAATCCTCAAACCGACGGAGTGGTACTGCCGATTCTACACCTCAACGGCTACAAAATAAGTAATCCTACAGTACTTGCCCGTATCAGTCATAGCGAACTTGAGCGTTTGTTCCAAGGTTATGGCTGGCATCCATACTTTGTAGAAGGCGATGATCCCAAAAAAATGCACCGGCTCATGTCCGAAACGCTCGATACAGTGACTCGTAAAATCAAGGCAATTAAGGCCCATGCTCATACCCAAAAAAGCCACGATCGACCCTTGTGGCCAATGATCATTTTGCGTTCTCCAAAAGGGTGGACCGGCCCAAAAGTTGTTGATGGTCAATATGTCGAAGATAATTTTAAGTCACATCAGGTCCCAGTACTCATCAACAAGGACCAACCCGAGCATCTGACACTTCTGGAAAAATGGATGAAAAGCTACAAACCCGAAGAGTTGTTTGATCAAAATGGTCAGCTGATTCCCGAGCTAGCTGCGCTTGCTCCCGTTGGCAACCGACGAATGGGGGCCAATCCTCATGCAAACGGCGGCAAGTTGATGCTTGACCTTGAGCTTCCAGAGTTTAGAAAATATGGGGTTGAGGTTACGCACCCAAGTATGGGTGGCGTGGGTAATGTGCACGCCCTTGGTCCATTTCTGCGAGATGTTATTACCATGAACGAGCCAAATCATAACTTCCGCCTATTTAGTCCAGACGAGACATTGTCCAATCGCCTCGAATCAGTTTTCGAAGCTACAAACCGCCAATGGGTTGCCACAACACGCCAACACGACGAGTTTCTGGCGCCGCATGGCGCAGTTCTGGACTCAATGTTAAGCGAGCACCAGGCGCAAGGCTGGCTCGAGGGCTACCTGCTGACAGGACGCCATGGCATTTTTCATAGCTACGAGGCATTCATTCGAATTGTAGATTCCATGGTGAGCCAACACGCTAAATGGATTAAGATGTCATCCGAACTAGATTGGCGCAAAGACATACCTTCGCTCAACTACTTACTCACGTCCCATGTCTGGAGACAAGATCATAACGGTTTTACCCATCAAGATCCGGGTTTTATCGACCATTTAGTAAACAAAAAGGCAGTAACAACACGCATATATTTACCCCCCGACGCAAACTGCCTATTGTCAGTCATGAGCCATTGTTTACGCAGCAGAAACTACATTAACCTAACCATTTGCGGTAAACACGATGCACCGCAGTGGCTTACTATGGATCAAGCGATCGAACACTGCACTCGTGGTATCGGTATATGGGACTGGGCAAGCAACGACAATGGCGACCCCGATGTGGTCATGGCTTGTGCCGGAGATGCCCCAACCCTAGAAACCATGGCAGCAGTGTCTATACTCCGGGAGCATTTACCCTCATTAAAAATTAGAGTTATTAATGTTGTTGACTTAATGCGTTTGCAACCGAATGGCGAACACCCACACGGCTTGAGCGATGCCGACTATGACGAGCTATTTACGCAAGATAAAGAAATAATTTTTGCGTTTCATGGCTACCCATGGCTTATACACCGCCTCACGTATCGTCGCCATAACAGAAATTTACATGTGCGAGGCTACAAAGAAGAGGGCACCATAACAACAGCCTTTGACATGACAGTCGTGAACAATATGGATCGCTTCAACCTGGTCATAGATGTCATTGAGCGAACGCCTCTCACATCGCCAGAAGCCTTAAAACTCAAAGAACTAATGCAAGAAAAGCTGATTGAGCATAAAAACTATATTTACGAACACGGTATCGATATGCCAGAAGTTCGTAACTGGACATGGCGAGTATGAGCAAGTCATTACTACTCGTCGCAAACCCAGGCAGCGCCAGCCGAAAGTATGGACTATTTAAGGATGGTCAAAAAACCGCTGATCTTCATTTCGAAGTAGAAAACGGGCAAGTGGTGTATGGGCTTAATGGTTCACCGCCGCAACCAGCTGGTATTAGTCACGTTACATTCGCTTTGAGCAAGGTTGGTGAAATTTTACTAAATAATCAGCTATTGACTTCCGTAGATGATATTCAGGGAATTTGCGTAAGGATTGTTGCGCCCTCGCCATATTTTCAGCAACACCGCGTCCTTGATGCAGTAGCCCTAAAACACCTCAGATCACTAGAAAGTATTGCGCCGCTACACATCAGTGCAACGCTGCAGGAAATTGACCTACTCGAGAAGTACATACCACACACTCGTTTGGCAGGAATATCAGACAGCGCTTTTCATGTTTCTATGCCCGATCACGCCAACCTCTACGGCATCCCTGTGCCAGATGCGCAAAAACTCGGTCTGCAACGGTACGGTTACCACGGCTTATCGGTAAAATCAGTTATTAGTAAGCTAAAAGCCTACCATTCGCTGCCAGAACGTGCGATAGTGTGCCACCTTGGTAGCGGCAGCAGTGTTACGGCCGTGCAGCACGGAAAAAGCATAGATACAACCATGGGTTTTTCGCCACTCGAAGGGCTCATCATGGCAACTCGCAGTGGTAGCATCGACCCTATGGCAGCACACATATTACAGAGTGGACTCAAACTCACCACAACAAAGGTAGAAGATTATCTGAACCACAAAAGTGGATTATTAGGAATAAGCGGTGTATCTTCAGATATTCGCGAATTATTGCTGCACGAAAAGAGCGGGAACGACAATGCGCGTTTAGCGCTCGCAATGTATGTATATCACGTTCAGCAGGCAATCGGTCAAATGAGTGCTGCACTTGGTGGAGTTGACGCGCTCATCTTTACTGGCACAATCGGCGAACGATCATCAATTGTGCGTAAGCGCATCATTACTAAATTATCATTCCTGGGGGTAGACCTAGACCCGGATCGTAACTCAAAAAAAGTCCAGTATGACTCTATGCATCGAATAAGCCACAGCGGTAACCCAGTTTCGGTGTATGCTATTAGTACCGACGAGATGAGTGAAATGGCACAGCAGGCACAACAACTTTTATGAAGCAATTATTCATTGATGTACGTGAACCTTCTGAGTTTGCAACAGGACATGTAAGTGGCGCACTCAACATTCCGCCGGCAAAGCTTTTAGATGGTGCACACCAGCTTGACGGCATTGCAAAAGACACCGAACTAGTCGTGTACTGCCTTTCGGGTAGTCGCTCAACCGTTGCGATCCAAATGCTCAGACAGCTTGGTTTTACCAACCTAACTAATGGCATAAATATGCAGCACGTTACTGCAAAGTATTTATCGTAAAATCTATAAGTTTTTTGGCAGGAAACATGGGAATCGAACGCATTTTCCCTAAGATGCTTTGTACTTTGAGATAACTTACTGTCCACTCGGAGTAGTATCATGTATTAGATGTTAGAATCTATAACTATATTATCGAATACGCGCTTTGGACAAAAAGCACATATCAATCTCGGTCTAATTGCAGAAGCGATGATATTTTATCAAAAGGTCACGATTGTAGCTGATGCTAGTGCGTTCAAGGAACTTACAAGGTTGATCGGAACTGATATTCTCATCAGACTAATGGAAGAAGGCTTCCTAAGGCTTGTGTATCAAGATGGGCAAGTAGCAATAAAGACAAATGAAGACGCAAATGGCCTGCAAGTAATGAGTCCCGTCCAGTTCACTGCACCCGCCTTATCCATAGAGGTTATTGCTCCCAAAACTTTTGTTGAAATAACCGGCAAGAGCGGTAAGGGAAGGAGGAATGCGCAGAGAGCAATTCGTAGCATTGAACTGTTCGATTGGGAGAAAGTCAAACCACTTTCAGGGGTATATGATGATTTTAATGATGAAACTTATATAAATATTGCAGCTAGATCATATCTAAAGAACTGCATTCCTGATTATCCACAGAATGAACCAATAACATTTTCATTAACGAGCATACCTGGAAACAATCATTCATATACAGTAAAAAGCAACATTGATTTTGAGCTTGCTTCGAAGCTATTTCCCCAAAAACAAAGATTGGATGACGTAAAAGTAACACCAGCAGGTATTTTGGTCGATATTGCACGAGTCAGGTCTATGTTGAATATTGCCGGAGTAGAAGGTAGTGAGCTTGCACCTGACATAATAGATTCAGAGATTATTCAACTAAAACTAAATAACATCTTAAAGAAAAGCATAAAGAGTGGACAAGATCTACGATTATTTCAAGAAATGACTCTACTAGAGGCAAATGCAATCAGGGAAGCAATAAATAAAGATCCTAGATTATTTAATGACTTCATACCAGTGCTTGTAAAGTCTCGAAAATATAAGTCATATTTAAAAGGAATAGACGGAAATGATACGACCTTGTTGAGAGATTACTACCGAATGTCAATGGAAAAAACATGGGTTGAGAGGCTACCTGCAAAGTCAGTTAGGTGGGCGCTTGCAATAGGTTTTGACATTAGCTCTAATATGTTTATTCCTAATCCAGGTATTGCAACCGGGCTGACCGCAATTCTAAGTGCCGGTGATACCTTCTTGTTAGATAAGTTAAAGCTAGGATGGAAACCAAGCCAGTTCATTGAGGGCGATCTTAAGTCATTCTTAGAAAAACAAAGCAAAAATAAAAAGCGATTGGTCAACGAATAAGTTCAATTTTAGATAGAATCAGCCGTTTTCATAAATGCATTAATCGAACCGCATAATCTTATTTGAATTACAGGGGCGAAAAACAACAAAAACGAGCCTAAAATGCTCGCTTGTCCTGTATGGCAGGGGCACGTGGAATCGAACCACGATCTAAGGTTTTGGAGACCTTTATACTAGCCGTTGTACTATGCCCCTTCGTTAGCCGAGACCGTAACAGATCATATAATAATGTATTAAAGTGTTAATGTCACGACCAGCCCTTTTCAGAAATTGTATATTCTGATATACAATAGTATTACATGACTAAAGTGACCACGCTGAAACCCTTGTTTATTATGCTCTATGGGTATCCAGGAGCCGGTAAAACACATGTGGCACGTCAACTCAGCGAGACTTTGCATGCAGCCCACTTGCATGCAGACCGTATACGTGGCGAGCTATTTACTCAGCCACGGTTCGATAGCGAAGAAGACCAACTCGTAGAACATCTTATGCTCTACATGACCGAGGAGTTTCTGAAAGCAGGCGTAAGCGTAGTGTTTGACAACAATGTCAATAAGCTGGCAGATCGACGAGAGCTTCGCAATATTGTACGAAAGGCCAAGGCCCATCCGCTATTAATCTGGCTACAAATCGATGCCGAAAGTGCCTTTGCACGACTCGGTCGGCGCGATCGCCGAACACAAGACGATAAACATGCACGCGACTACGACCGAAAAGCATTTGATGCCGTGCTAAACAGTATGCAAAACCCTAAGGAAGAAGAACACATTGTCATCAGCGGCAAGCATACCTTCAACACTCAGCGCAGCGCGATCATTAAAAAACTTTATGAAGCGGGCGTTATTACAACTACCACAACCACCGCCAATGTTGTAAAGCCCGAACTTGTAAACTTGGTGCCAACACCTATTGCTGGTCGCGTTGACACTTCGCGCCGCAATATTTTAATTCGCTAATTATTATGCCTACAAAAACGGTGGAGCTGCCCGACATTGGACCGGTTGAACTGGTCAAGAATCGCCGGTCTCGTTCAGTTAAAATCAGCCTGCAACCAAGTGGTGCAATTCGAGTAAGCTTGCCAACGTGGGCGCCCTATCAGGTAGCAATTCAGTTCGCACTGTCTAGGAAGGACTGGATACATGAACACCGTCACAGCCCGGGAATGCTCGAACCCGGTCAAACGATCGGCAAGAATCACAGCCTATACTTTGTTGCTAAACCAGGTACCGACACGCCAAATGTTCAGATTCGCAATCAAGAAATTACTGTTACACACCCTGTGCAACGTGACTATTCAGATCCAATTACTCAAAAAACCGCTCAGCGCGGTGCCATGCGCGCGCTCAGAACCGAGGCCGAGGAGCTGTTGCCGCCTCGTATTCGAGACCTTGCCGCGGAACACGGTTTTGAGTGCAACTCCATATCTATCCGGCAACTCAAAGCACGGTGGGGAAGCTGCTCGAGCAAGGCAGATATTACTCTGAATCTTTTCCTCATGCAGTTGCCGTGGTCACTTATTGACTATGTGTTGGTTCACGAACTGTGTCACACCAAACATCTGCATCACGGTGCCGATTTTTGGGCAGAGTTCGAGGCTGCTATGCCTGATGCGCGTAAGCGACGCACGCAAATGCGAGCCTATAAACCGTCTTTTTAACAGGCTTTGAAGTATGTTTGTGGCATAATACGGTTATGCCTACAAAAAGTGTGAAAAAACCCGCCAAAAAAACCGAGACGCCTGCATCGGCGCCAATAGCTGCAAACCTGGAGCGCGAACGCCTAACAAGCCTTATCAACAGTATGGCGGACGGAGTCATTGCGGTTGATAACGACCTGAAGGTAGTCGTGTACAACGGCGCGGCCCTTAATATTCTTGACATTAACACCTTGCAACAGGGTATGGATCTTGCCAAGGTGTTCAAGCTCACCGATAAAAACAAGAAGAAAGTCGACCTGCATGATCTTCTGAAAAAAACCAAAACATCGTTTGTTTCACGCGATTATCGGCTCGAGTACGACGACGACAGCCTTATTAACCTGTATATCAGCATTGCGCCGGTGCATTTGGGCTATGGAAAAAATGCCGACCAAGGTTATGTGGTGGTGCTTCGCGATATCACGCACGAAAAGTCTTTGGAAGAAGAGCGAGATGAGTTTATTAGTGTGGTTAGCCATGAGCTACGCACGCCAATTGCCATTGCCGAAGGGAACTTGAGTAACGCCAAGTTCATTATCGAAAAACACAAAAATATTCCAGAAATAGCCCAGACGGTTAAACAAGCATACGATCAGGTAGCCTTTTTGTCTGGCATGATTAACGATCTTTCAATGTTGTCGCGCGCCGAGCGAGGCAGTTTGGCCATAGAGGCTGAAGATATCAACGTGCATGATCTGGTCACCGAACTTGGCGACGGCTATAAAACTCAGGCCGAAACCAAAGGGCTACAAATGCACACCGAAATAGATAAAACACTTGAACTGCTCTACAGCAGCAAACTGTACGTGCATGAAATTCTACAGAACTTTATTACCAACGCAATAAAATACACGCAAAAAGGGAGTGTGACTTTGTCGGCAAAACCCCAAGACAAAGGTGTTCTGTTCGAGGTACGAGACACAGGTATTGGCATTAGCCGCGGCGACCAAGAAAAAGTGTTCGATAAGTTCTTTCGATCGGAAGATTTTAGAACACGAGAAAGCGGCGGAACTGGTCTCGGCTTGTACGTAACAGCTAAGCTGACTAAGCTGATTAAAGCTAGAATTGATCTGGAAAGTGAACTAAACAAGGGTTCAACATTCAGAATTTATGTACCTAACCTAGCTAAAAAGGCGACCGGAGATGCAACGACAGAAGAAAAGCCCAGCAAATCATAACGTTGACACCTCTGTAGTTGCTGTAGTATGCTTGACATATTGACCCCAAGCATCATGCTAGGGTTTTTTAATTTAGTGTAAGTTTCAGGAGCAATTTGTGCCAAAAGCACCACGAATGCGAAAACCAGCCGAAACAGTGCGAACAAAAACGCAAACTGCCAGCAAAAAAGCTGCCAAACCGCGTCGATTACGAGCTGCCGCAACAAAAGCGGCAACTCCTGCAAAAACCGCAGTACTCGCAGTCGCAAGACTGTTTCGACCCCTGCGTTTCTTGCTTTGGCCGTTTAAAACCCGTCCCGTTCGCTTTATTGGCCGAGTTCTGGCAAGCATTTTGTTACTCTCGTACGTTCGGAACTCTTGGCGAGAGGTTCGCCAGGTAACCTGGCCAACGCGTCGAGAAACCCGCCAACTTACAACAGCCGTATTTGTGTTTGCCATAGTTTTTAGCACACTGATTACAGTGGTAGACTACGGACTCGACAAAGTATTTAAACAGCTATTACTAAACTAGGATCAATCAGGAGTAACAATGACAAAACGATATGACACCAGCAAACAATGGTACGCCATCCACACCTACAGTGGTTATGAAGAAAAAGTGGCAGAGAGTATTCGCCAGCGCGCTGACTCGCTAGATATGAAAGATAAAATCTTTCAGGTATTGGTACCAAAAGAAAAAATGATCGAGATCAAGAACGGCAAACGAAAAGTCGTTGAAAAGCGTATCTTCCAGGGCTATGTGCTGGTGGAAATGAAACTGAGCGAAGATGCCTGGTACATTGTGCGTAACACTCCATCAGTAACCGGATTTGTCGGTAGCGGCACGGATCCTACACCCGTTAGCCAGGACGAAATGGACAAGATCAACAAGCGCATGGGGCTAAGCCAACCGAAGCACAATATCGACTTCAAAGAAGGTGAAGTGGTCAATATCATTGATGGACCATTCAAAGGTTTCGATGGTTCTATTAACGAGATTGACGCAGCTAAAGGCAAGCTAAAGGTCTTGGTCAACATGTTTGGTCGCGAAACACCGGTAGAACTAGATGGTTTGCAAGTAAAACGAGTGTAGCGTAAGCGTAAAAACTTCTTTAGAAACATTATTGACAATAATGCTTATTTTTGTTAATATATAGCTCTTAAAGTTTTGTAAGGAGTTTATAAGATATGACACAACCTTTCCCCCCACAGGGCCCAGCCCAACCGAACCAAGCACCACGACAACATAACCCTAACCACGGACCAAACTGGCTAATGGTAGGCGCAGGTGTTCTTGCGCTAACAGCTGGCGTTGTATTAGGAATTCGCGGCTTGCATGATGGCGTGACCACTACACCTACAGCCGGCGGGGGCACTGAAACTGTTGTAAACAACTATTTTTGGGAAACAACTAGCGTCGTTACCGCAGATGGCGAGCAAGGTGAGCTTTCAAGCGCTCCAGCACTTCCAGAAATTCCGTTAGCAGCTGGTACTCTAGCAGCTGACGCGTTGATTGTGTTTGGTGCACGACGCCGCGGTTAACAAAATCATTGAGTTTTTTCAAAGAGCACCATGTTGGTGCTCTTTTTTTAAGGTGAAACTAGTGGACAACAGAGGTAAGCTGTAGTATAATCGTTGTGTTACGCACATGTCGGATGCTTCACCGACAAATGCAATCTAATCAACTAATGGAGAACAGTAGCTATGGCAGACAAAAAACAGGTTAAAGCTAACCTGAAGATGAAAATTCCTGCTGGTCGTGCGAGTGCCGCACCACCGGTTGGTAGCACACTTGGTCAGTATGGAGTCAACATGATGGACTTTATTAATCCGTTTAACGAGGCTACTAAGGATATGCAGGGCGCAACGGTCACAGCTCATATCGTGATCTACGACGACCGATCTATGGAGTTCCGTGTAGTCGGCGCACCAACCGACGATTTGATCCGTGCCAAACTTGGTATTAAAAAAGGTTCGGGCAAGCCTAACAGCGAAAAGATTCCAAAAAAACTGAGTGACCAGGCATTAACCGAAATCGCCGAAGCGAAAGCTCATGATATGAATACTGACGATATTCCAGCTGTTAAGAAAATGGTTGCTGGTACCGCGCGCAGCATGGGCGTAGAGATCGAAGGCTAGCAAATGGGTCATTACGGACCGGCTACTGCTGCTGCGAGCGAAGTCACTACCCGACTACGCTTGGACGTAGACGATGCGACAACTATCTTCAAGAAAGCAGCCGCACTTTTAAATGGTCCGGTCCCTGACATGCTTGGTATTCTTGAAAGGCTTGGCGACAATGGAAACGAGCAAGCCGATGAACTGCGCAGAGATTTAGCGCTAAGCATAGGCAATTTAAGCGCCGCAGCCACAACTGTGGCAGACAGGGTCACAGAGCGAGCAGTCGAAACGATACCTGATGCCGGGACTAGCCCAGCACCAACAGTAGGTTTGTAAATTACATAATTAACGTGGGAGGCCTAAAGAGCCGTTAGGACCACAAAGGAGAGATCATGGCAGAAAAGGCAAAGAAAGAATCAACCAAAAAGAAGGCAGCAGAAGTCGAAGAGACAGCGGTTGTTGAGGTCACTACTGAAGCAGAAGCTCCGGCTAAGGAAGCAACAGTGAAAGTTACTGCTAAAGCTGGTAAGCACAGTGCAAAGGCGCTTAAGGAAGCTGAAGAAAAAGAGGCTAAGGAAGAACGAAAAGCCGCAGCAAAGACTGAGGAAGCTGAGAAGCCGAAAATCGCTAAGCCTGCACCGAAAACCCGCAGTCGATTAGAGCGCAAGAGCAAAAAGTTCCGCGAGGCCGCAAAGCTTATCGAGGCCGATAAAACCTACAAGCTCGAAGAGGCTTTGGAGCTTGCAGCCAAAACAAGCACCACTAAGTTTGATGCAGCTATCGAATTACACATTCGCCTAAATGTTGACCCACGTCAGGCCGACCAAAACCTTCGCGATAGTTTGGTACTTCCGGCAGGGACGGGAAAGACAGTTAAAATTGCTGTTTTTGCAGAGGCAGATGATGCAGCCAAGGCCAAGAAGGCCGGTGCAAATATTGCCGGAACCGACGAAATCACCAAACAGCTCGACAAGGGCGTCATCGAGTTCGACGTGCTTATTTCGAGCCCAGCCATGATGGCGAAGCTTGGTAAATATGCACGTGTGCTTGGGCCGCGTGGGCTGATGCCAAACCCAAAGAGCGGTACTGTCACTCCTGATGTAGTAAAGGCCGTTAAAGAAGCACAGGCCGGTCGCGTCGAATATCGTGTTGATAGCACAGGAATTATCCACCTAGCAATTGGTAAAGTCAGTTTCGAGCAAAAGGACTTGTTAGCAAACGCGCAAGCAATCTTAGCCAGCATTAAAGCAGCCAAGCCAAGTAGCATTAAGGGCGTATACCTAAAATCCGCGTTCCTGACAACCACAATGGGTCCAAGTATTCGACTTGACCAACAAGTCCTATAAGAGCGGTTTGCAGGGTAGAGCTATAATAAGACCATGGTTTTAGTTGGGATAACTGGTCCAATTGGACACGGCAAAACAACGCTTGCCAATTATCTTGCACAACAAGATTCTACTGCCCAGCAGGCCGAGACAAGCCAAGTGGTTGCCGAAGTGGCAGATCGACTCAACAAGTTTTTCTTGTGGGAGTCCCCGAACGAGGCTGATCTAGAAAGTGTTAATAGGTGGCTCAGTCATTTACCGGGGATACTAGAATCGGTCACTAACAGCCGGATTGACCACGCAAAGCTCGTGTTGAACGATCACGATATGCGTCTGCAGCCGACCGATTACGAGAAATTGTTAGAGTACATATACATTGCACGTCATGAGCCAAAATTACTGACAGAGCGTATTGGCGCAAAGAACAAAGCGGCCTACCGCAGCTTGTTGCAGTGGATTGGCGGCTACTGCGTAACCCATGTTGATCGTGGTATTTGGTATAACGAGCTGATTCGCCGCGCCCGTGTTGCTGAAAGTCAGGGATGCCAATTGTTTATTATCGGTGGGGTGCGCTTTCCCAGTGACGGAGATATTTTGCACGCCGCAGGTGGCAGGGTACTCAAAATAACCAGAGCCGGTGCAACGATCATGGACAAGTCCGATCCAACTGAGCGCGAACGTACGCGTATTGCAGTGGATACAAAAATTAGCAATAACGGAAGTCTACAAGACCTTATGACGATATCAGTCCAACTGCACGCCGACCTTGTAGCCAACCGGCTACAAGCTGCGTACCAGGCTGCAAAAGCATAGAACGTAACACCTGTAATCTGTAGCAAAAACTAAGTTGTAATATATACGCATAAGCTTGTCAGAAAGGCAAAAAATCTCGTAAACTATATCCACGAGGAGATTTTGTGGGGGTATACAGCAACGTCCAAATAAAAAAGGCGATTGACGAAGGTCATATTGTTTTTCATCCATTTATCGAACGCCATATTGCCGGCAGTAGCATCGATGTGACGTTAGGCAACTGGTATTACCGCACCGAGCGCCCAAGCGAGGGAGGCTTTTATAACCCGTTCGATGAGTTTGCAGTAAACCAATATTTCAGCGGCGCCCTAAAGGCAGAGATTCACCAAGACTGGGCAAACAAACACGGGCGGCAACTGTTCGAGAATATCCCAGCCGATCAGCCGATTATTGTTCTCAGGCCCGGCGAGCGAATTCTGGCTCACACGCATGAATTTATAGGAATAAAGGCACCTGGTACCAGTACCATGCAGGCCCGTAGTACTTGGGGTCGAAACGGTGTTGCCGTTTGCCTAGATGCTGGCTGGGGCGACCCCGGATACATCAACCGCTGGACCATGGAGATCTATAACATGAACCAACACGAAAGTGTCGTGTTGCCTGTCGGGGAGCGCATTGCTCAATTAGTGTTTTATGAAACTGGACCGGTTGAGGAAGAGTACGCCAATTTAAGCGGCAAATATCAGCCCGCCGCCAGCCAGGACTTGCGCGCAATTATAGAAAATTGGTCACCAGACCAAATGCTGCCGCGGGCCTATAAAGATAAACGACGTAAACCGGTGGAGATTGAAGGTTTAAAAGCTCGATGGCATTAAACAATGAAAACAATGGATTATTTTTAGTCATTGAAGGGACCGACGGTTCGGGTAAGGGCACACAGTTTGACTTACTCCGCAAGCGCTTATCGGATGCTGGGCATGATGTTGTAACCTTCGACTTTCCGCAGTACGACGAACCTTCTAGTTTTTTTGTAAAAGAATATTTAAATGGTGCGTACGGGTCAGCAGAAGCTGTTGGTCCATACACTGGGTCGTTGTTTTATGCACTCGATAGATACCAAGCAGCTCATAAAATTCGCGAAGCACTTGCAGACGGCAAAATTGTGCTTGCAAATCGCTTTACTGGTAGCAATATGGCTCACCAAGGCACAAAATTTGCAAATGCCGAGGAGCGACGCGGGTACTTCATTTGGTTAGACAATCTTGAGTTCGTAATGCTTCAAATCCCACGACCAACTAAAAGTTTTGTGTTACGAGTGCCCGCAGAAATCGCCCAGCAAATGGTTGATAAAAAAGAAACGCGCAGCTACACAGACAAAAAGCGGGACCTGCACGAAGACGACATAAACCACTTACGCCGCAGCGTCGAAGTTTACGACGACCTGTGTTCACTCTTTCCAAAAGACTTCCACCGCATCGATTGCGTGCGGGGCGGGGCGCTGTTGAGCAAAGAAGTAGTAGGTGATATGTTGTGGGCCAGCATACAACCAATGTTGCCTGCGCCCTCTGCTGTACAGAAGCCTGCTTCAGCTGCGAGTTCTATAGCCAAACCAACCGCGAATGAATCGTTTGTGTCAAAAGATGAAAACGGAAATTATGTTGTTACGCCACTTGGTGAAGACTTCCTTGCAAAATCAGTAACCACAAGCCAGGGGAATGTTTATGCATTTACTGACGCACTTAGTTCTACAACAATCGCAGCAGCCATGGCACGTCTGAGCCGACGCGGTGATGATATGCGCATAACCATTTTGGACGAATTTGCTGCCGCTGCAGGCAAGGACGAGAAATTACTGCAGCGCGTGATAACCGCCTATGGGGACGACTCTGTACAGCAGCTTGTTGGGTTGCACCTGGTTGTCGAAAAGGGCAGCAACATCATGACCAAGAAGCTGGAGTGGGGACGACTGGCCGCATACCTTGAGCAGTCAACACGTTATATTTATTTCGACACCAAAGATGACGGACGCTACAAATACCACACGCCCAAAAACCTAGACGACGAAACGGCACAACGCTACGAGCATGCACTCAATACTATTTTTGACCTGTACTCCGAAATGGTACATCGTTTGACCGATTACGTACGCAGCAACTCTTCCGTCCCTAAGGAAGAACAAGACACCGCATGGAAGGGAGCAACCCGCGCGCAGGCTTGCGACGCGATTCGTTCAGTATTACCAGTTGCCACCACAGCAACGGTTGGTATTTACGCATCTGGTCAGGCACTCGAAAGCCTCATCATGCATCTATTAAGCGACGAGCTGGTCGAGGCCCGTTCGATCGGTCAGCAGCTCCTCGAGCAGGCGCGCAAAATTATCCCAACGTTTCTAGAACGCGCCGACAAACCCGATCGGGGCGGAGCAATAATTGCGTATCGGGCGCAGACCGCAAAAGCCGTTCGCGAAGTTGCTAAAGAAATGTTGCCTGCCGTGCATAGTAGCGACCACGAAGCCGTTAGCCTCAATAGCTTCTGGCCACGTAACGAGCTGGATATTGTTCCGGACATGTTGTATGAACATTCCAATTTATCTTTACAAGAAATGCAATCAGCAGTTAGTGGCTGGTCATATAGTCAAAAACAAAAAGCATTCCTGGCCTATATGGGCGAACGGTTAAATCGCCGTCACAAACCCGGTAGAGCGCTGGAAAAAATTCACTACAGTTGGGATTTAGTGTGCGACTATGGCATCTTTCGTGATTTACAGCGTCACCGCATGGTGGACGACCTAGAGTGGCAACAACTAACACCACGGTTTGGATACGAAATTCCTGCCTTGGTCGAAGAAGCTGGACTTAGTGAATTATTTGAAAAATGTTTTGATATTAGCGCCGAACTGTACAGCTACTTACAAAGTAAGGGGTACGAACTCGAAGCGCAGTACGCTACACTGCTTGGTCATAAGATGCGCTGGAAACTTACATATAATGCACGTGAAGCATTCCACTTTCATGAGCTACGTACCAGCCCTCAAGGTCACCCGGGTTATCGAAAACTTGTTCAGCAAATGCACGAAAAAGTAGCCGAAGTTCATCCGTTGACTGCGGAAGCTATGAAGTTCGTAAACCAAGGTGAAGACGAAGAGCTAACCCGTTTGGCAGCCGAAAAATACACACAGTACAAACTGGCACAACTTGACGAACAAGCAAGTCAGCAAAAATAATCTTTACAACATTTTTTTGCGGTGGTACGATTAGCTTTTATGAGTATTGTATTCAACCAACAGCTCCTGCTCAGCCTCAGACTACAAAGGCTGTGCTTCAGTTTGGTTGAAGCCTGAGCGCCCCTCACCAACAAAGGCGCCACCCGCACAGCCAGAACCAATCAGGCTTCACCGCCTGATTTTTTTAATTTGGAAGGAATATAGCACAATGGGAAAAGGAAGAATGAGCAGTGGACAAAGATATGGAATACGTCCAGAAGATGGACCCAAAGGAGGCCCAGGCGATCCCCAGTTCGAATGGTTCGTCGATGCCCTGGGTCGCCATCCAGTAAATGAAACTGCAGTAGGTACAGCAGCAGACATGAGCAACACGGGAGCATTTAGTGACGCCGAACGCGGAGCAGTGGCAATACAGACCAGCATAATCGTTGCCTATTCTGGCACAGAAGGCGAAGCCGACAGGGCAAAGCCCGTCGTCGACTACCAAGCCTTTGACCCGGTTGCTAACGGTGTGTAGGAGCTTGTTGACTTACGAAAAATAAAGAGTACCATAAACAACATGTTCAAAAGCATCAGTATCAACATCATTACCACCCGCACCAGCGGCTGATGTCGATATTTGCTTAAAATTACGACCTCTCACCGCCGAGAGGTCGTTTTAATGTAAAAGGAGATATATGGCAGAATGTTCACAACCAGTACGAGCAGCAGTCTGGAGCCCCAATAGTGTCGTAAACGAGTTTGACATAGCTATTGTCAGTACAGTAGTTAAAATGGACGGGGAAGAACGACAAAAGTTTGCACACGGGATTACTGATTTCTTAGTAGGTCTCGCCGCAGCTTCCGAAGAGCCGGTATGCGCTCCGTTGTTTGAGGCAGCCCAGAAGATTGAAAACCTATACTCACATATTGCCGTCCGCCGGGGAGGTGTAGTGACATTTGAATTCGAAGATGTTGATGTACTTGCTCAAGGTGTCTTGCGTGCATTCGAAACTGTGTACCGTGACTGCGACGAGGACATGCTGGGAGCTGAAGCCTCTATGATGATACGAGTTGGGCGAAATCGGGCGCTAATGAAAGACGGCTCAACTCCGTTCGAGAAACTCGACCGCTGGGGCCTTCCTAATCCTGATCTTCACGCTTGGTCTGCACTGCGTTCAAGTGTTCGTCCCGCCCCTGTTGACAGAACACTCGAGACCGTGTAAAATTGCTATATCGTTACTAAAGACAGTAGCTGGTCTTGAATATTCAAAGCCTTAATCTGCTACCGAGGTAAAACTCTTTGTCTTTGGTGCAACCAAAGACTTTTTTGTTGGTAACGACAGTTGCTAGGGAATAACCCCTGGGTCGAAGCAGCGAAATCACAAAAGGAAACTTTATGGCATTAACGAAAGAAAAAAAGCAGCAAGTAGTTGATGAAGTCTCGTCTCTTTTGAGCGACTCCAAACTAACGGTGGTAGCTGCATACCAAGGTACAAACGTGAAGTCATTGCAGCAATTGCGCCGCGATGCCCGCAACGATTCTACCAAGCTTAAAGTTGTAAAAAACCGACTTGTTATTAAAGCTATCGAGAACACTGAAGCCTTGAAGGACGTTGATACGAGCGCCCTTAAAGGACAGCTTTTATACGCCTTTAACAACGAGGACGAAGTTGCTCCTGCTAAGGTGCTTGCTAATTTTGCAAAAACTAATCCAAGCCTACAGTTCGTTGGCGCTATCAGCCCAGACGGTACATTCATGGCAGCAGATGAAGTAAAAGCTTTGGCGACACTTCCAAGCAAGACGCAACTTATCGCAGGCATTATCAATACGCTTAAAGGGCCAGTTAATGGCGTTACAGGCGGATTGGCAGGCAACCTACATGGCCTTCTAGACGCAGTTGCGGCTAAGGCTGGAAACTAAGAAAGGAAATTACATGGCAGATCTAAAGAAATTTGCAGAACAGTTGGTTGGACTAACCGTTCTTGAAGTTAACGAATTACAAACAATCCTAAAAGAAGAGTATGGCATCGAGCCAGCTGCTGCCGCAGTTGCTGTTGCTGGACCTGCTGGTGGTGGCGATGCTGCTCCAGCCGAGGAAGAGAAGAGCGAATACGACGTTGTACTAAAAGACGCTGGCGCTCAAAAAGTTGCAGTTATCAAGGCTGTAAAAGACATCACTGGTCTTGGTCTTGGTGAAGCAAAAGCTGTTGTAGACGGCGCTCCAAAAACTGTGCTTGAAAAAGCAAAGAAAGAAGACGCTGAGAACGCCAAGAAAGCTTTGGAAGAAGCTGGCGCAACCGTCGAACTTGCCTAGTTTTTTGCAAGTGTACAAGGGGCTCGTTTAACGGGCCTCTTTTATATGTGGCCTTTTTTTCTCCTTAAGTTCTTACTTGCTCTGACTACACACTCGTCATTTATCCACAGATTTTGTATTTGCGCTTTGACTTGACCTAACAAACATGGTACGTTTAACCCTGAAGTGTATCTAAACAAACACTGAGAGATGATGGAGAGCCGATCAATGGCGGATGTACCAGAGAAACAAATAAAGAGACTGCGAAGCTTAATTCAGGAAGCTGAGACTAGTTTAGCGGCAGCTAAAGAACTGCTTATGAGCCTGGTTGGCGACGACCCGGTAGTAACTGCGCACGATAAAGATGAAAACCTCGGTAAAGTTATTGAGGGGGTTTTTGATGGTCAGAACATGGTTGGAAGTGATGGAAAGACCTATCCCGTTCCTGCAAACTACGCCAGCAAATCTAAGCTCGTACAGGGCGATATCCTAAAGCTAACGATTGCCGATGACGGCACCTTTATGTACAAGCAAATCGGTCCAATTGCTCGCAAACAAGTTGTCGGCATGCTAGAGCTACGCGACGGGCATTATTTTGTTATTGCAGGACCAAAATCATACCGAGTATTACTCGCCAGCGTAACCTATTTTAAGGCAAAACCAGGCGACCAGGTGAGTGTGAATATTCCAGAAGATGACGCTAATACAGAGTGGGCAGCATTGGAAGCAGCTTTATAGCTATCCGGCGAGCTCATGCCTATCTTTAGACGAAGCGAAGAACAGCTCCATCGAATTCAAGACAATAAGAACGATTGGGACGATGTTCCTGATCAGGATTTAAGCACGGAACAACGAATCGCCAAGCGAACCAAAGGTATCGCCACCGTTGCTAATGCGATCAGCTTATTCGGCACCTATCTTGTGGTAAAAGGCGTTCATGATGTTACGCAAGGTCACAAGTTAAAGGGCTTCTTTGAAATTGTTGGCGGCAGACTTTGCGACCTTGCCGACGGCAATTACGCCGCTAAACATGAAGTCAAAGGCAGGTTTGGACGAGACCTTGATCCAACACTCGATGGTGTTCAGATTGTACTTTCCAGTTTGATTCTCGCAAAAGCAGATGTACTACCACCCGCAACAGCTGCGTTGATGGTCGGACAAAAGATGGTAGAAACAGCAGCTGCCGTATCCGGAAAGATGAATAACGTTGTCATTAACCCTGAGGGCGAAGGAAAAGTGGGCACGTTTGCGCAGTGGACCGGCATTACTGCGTTCGTACTAGAATCAGCACTTGGCGACAGGGTACCGGAGACAGTCGGTGCACGGCTTGAAGCAATTGGTTGGCTTGGAACAATTGGTGGGTCTGCCTACAAAGCGCCAGCAACAGCTGCATATGTTCAGCAAGGCTTCCAGTTGGCCGGGCCCAGTTGGGATCATGCAACCACTGGTAATCCTTCTGCATAATCAACAACAGCGCATCTTGCAACTTTGGCATATAATACATAGTCCATGGGGCAGGCGTTATATAGAAAGTATCGTTCAAAGTCTTTGGATGAAATTGTTGGGCAACAGCATATCACCAAGACGCTTAAGAACGCCCTGAAATCGGGGAAAATCAGCCACGCTTACTTACTGACTGGGCCTCGTGGGGTCGGCAAAACCAGTGTTGCCCGAATTTTAGCCTTTGCAATTAACGATATTCCTTACAGTGAAGATCCCCAGCTCGATATTATCGAAATTGACGCAGCTAGCAACCGACGAATAGACGAAGTACGTGACTTACGAGACAAAGTTAACATTTTACCAACCAAAACCAAATACAAAGTTTACATTATCGACGAAGTGCACATGCTAACACGCGAAGCATTTAATGCGCTCTTAAAAACTTTGGAAGAACCGCCAGCACATGTGGTTTTTGTGCTTGCCACTACCGAGGCGCATAAGCTACCCGAGACAATTGTCAGCCGAACGCAACATTTTGTGTTTAAGCCCATTGAAGAACCTGTCTTAAAAGACCATCTCGCCGAAATTGCCAAAAAAGAAAACATAGATGTTGATGACGAAGCACTTGAGCTACTAGCAGCACGAGGAAAAGGAAGTTTTCGCGATAGCATTGGCCTGCTAGATCAGATTCGCAATAGTGCCACGAGCGTTCAGGCAGACACAGTTCGTGAGGTGCTCGGTTTAGTACCATCAAGTCAGATTGATGAAATGCTTGCAGAAATAAACACCGGTACAGCAGCGTCGCTCATTCATCATTTACAAGAACTGCGCACGAGCGGTGTGGCTCCAGCACAAATTGCAGAGCAGCTTGCTCAACGTTTGCGACACCAGATCATTGAAGGAACACATAGCAATGTTGACCTCCTCAAAAAACTGCTCGAAGTCCAGGCATCTCCGTATGCAGCATCACTGCTAGAAGTAGTGCTGCTAGAAGAGCTGCTCAGCAGCAAAAGCACTCCCAGCCTGCAACCGGCAGCACCCAAACAGCGCACAGCACAAGTTAAAGAATCTGTAGACCTCACAAACGCTACACCGGAAGAGGTGCAGCAACCGCCGATTAAGCAGCAGCAAAACGAACCTTCGAAAATACCCAACGACCCAACTGCAGAGAAAAAGAGCACAAAAACAGGAGAAGGTTTTAACATTAGTGATTGGCCAGCCGTGCTAGCCACCATTAAGAAAAAACACAATACCTTGTATGGAATTCTAAGGATGGCGGAGCCAAGTTTTGAAAGTCCACGCCTCACACTAACCTTCAGATTTGCGTTTCACCAAAAGCAACTCAGTGACGCCAGCAAACGAACAATTATTACTGGAATAATCCAGGATCTGTTTGGCGAGACAGTTGAAGTGGACTGCGCTCTTTCAAAAAAAACTGTACAAAAAAAGCCCCAGGAGCCAAAACCAAAGAATGAATTATTAGATACCGTAAGCAATATTTTTGGTGGAGCAGAAGTGTTAGAATCCTGAGATAGAAAGAGGGAATAGTGGACCAAAACGCGGTTATACCACCACAAAATACAGACGCCGAAGCCAGTTTACTGGGCTCATTGCTCATAGACAGTGACGCAATCGTTAAAGTTGCCGATATTGTAGCGGCGATTGATTTCTACGACCCAAAACATGCTCGCATTTTCGAGGCAATCAGCCAATTGTATGAGAAGCACCAGCCAATTGACGTGCTCACGCTATCGGATCAGCTAAAGAGCTCTGGTTTTATCGAATTTATTGGAGGTGCTGCATATCTGACACAGTTAACCAACTTTGTCCCAACAGCAGCCCACGTGGAGCAATATGCAGAAATAGTGGCCCAAAAGGCTTTACGAAGACGGCTCATCAAGGCGTCTCAAGAAATTGTAGAACTAGGCTATAAAGAAGATAAAGCACTGCAAGAACTGATCGAGCAGGCGGAGTCGACATTATTTGAAGTTAGCCAGCGTCACGTTAAACAAGACATTACCAGTCTTGAAACGATTTTAGGTGAAAGTTTTGATCGACTAGATGAGCTCCACAAAGACAAAGGAAAAATACGAGGTGTTCCAACTGGCTTTAAAGATCTGGACAACATACTGGCCGGCTTTCAAAAGTCTGACCTGGTGATTCTGGCTGCTCGTCCTTCGATGGGTAAAACTGCACTGGCACTAAATCTAGCTCATAATATTGCTTTGCAAGCCCAAGAGCCAGTTCTTGTATTTAGCTTGGAAATGAGCAAGGAGCAGCTGGTAGACCGCATGCTCGCAATGGAGTCTGGCGTCGATGCCTGGGCTCTGAGAACAGGCAACTTGACCGATGCCGATTTTGAAAAAATAGGGCAAGCCATGGGCTCATTAAGTGAAGCTCCTATTTTTATTGATGATACCCCCGGTATAACTGTCAGCGATCTCCGAACCAAAGCTCGCCGCGAAGCCCACCTTCGTCCACTCGGACTGATTATTGTTGATTACTTGCAACTCATGAGCGGAGGAAGTCGATTTGGAGGTGACGGAAATCGTGTACAAGAAATATCCGAGATTTCACGTGGGCTTAAGGGAATTGCTCGTGAGCTCAATGTTCCATTGATCGCACTTAGTCAGTTGAGCCGCTCAGTCGAAAGCCGAAGTCCACAGATTCCACAGTTGCAAGACCTTCGAGAGTCCGGTTCGATCGAGCAAGATGCTGACGTTGTTGCATTCATTTACCGAGAAGACTACTACAACCCCGAGTCAGAGCGAAAAAATATGACCGATATCTTTATAAAGAAGCACCGTAACGGACCAACCGGTGCAGTAGAGCTATACTTTGATCGCGAGAAACAACGGTTCCGCAGCGTGGACACAAAGCATAGCACCCCATTTAGCTAAACCAGCGACAGTGATATACTGGTATCCATAAGCATTATGAGGACCAAAGATCTTCGACTTCGCCTGTTTGATATGTGGCAGCCACTACTGGGTTACTTTTCTGCGTGCGTTGTTATTGCAGGGCTATTGCTGTTTCGTTTGCGCATCTTGCTGCCTGGCGCTTCGGTCGAGGAAGCAACATTTCGGCTGAACTCTTTAGAAATTATTAGAACCAACATGCTGTTTGCTCCCTACAGATTATTTCAACTGGCTACAAATAAGTTGGTGGAGCAACCTGTTTTGGCTGCTCGGTTAACGAGCGCAGCTTGTTCATTTATAGCAATCTGGCTGTTTTTTTATGTTATCAAACACTGGTTTAGTCAAAGAGTCGCCATAATAACGAGTTGGCTGTTCGTATCATCAGCCTGGATGCTACATATCGCTCGGCTCGGCGACACTTTTGTGTTACAAACCTCGATTGTCGGCTTTTTAGCCTTCGGTATTTGGCTCAAAAATCATCCTCACAACCGTTTCGCTCCTCTGTTAAGTGGACTTGCCGCTGGCTTGCTCTTATACATTCCGGGTTTTGTCTGGTTAATACTAGCTAGTGCAGCATTCCGCTACAAGACGTTGGGTCAATTCTTTAGAACATCTCGTTTATTTGCGTTTGGAGGTTTTGCGATATTCATAGTGCTAATTGCACCATTAGCCTTCAATGTTTTTCAGAATCAGACGATATTCTTTGAATGGATGGGCATCTCAAGATCGTCTGTGTTGAGCGATATTGTTCGCACTCCACTTACGATGCTGCAAAGTCTAGGATACCTTTTTTGGAGGGCTCCATTTAACCCAGCACTTTGGCTTGGACGATTGCCGCTGCTTGACTTCTTCAGTAGCATTTTCGCTATTTTAGGTGTGTACCATTTTGCGATTAACTGGCGACTCGATCGAAGTAAATCTGTGATGGCAGTCGGCTTACTGCTATGGGTATTAGTTGGTATGAAAGTATTGCTACTGCCAGTGCTGCTACCAATTTGTTACATACTGGTCGCTTCTGGTCTGGCATTTATGCTAAGCCAGTGGTTTAGCGTGTTTCCAATTAATCCGTTTGCTCGTGGACTTTTATATGTTCTGCTAGGTGTCAGCTTTATAACCGTTAGCTGGTACAATTTACAGCACTATTTCATAGCGTGGCCTCAAACACCCGCTACGCGCAGTGTCTACAACCAACCACTGTAAAATGCTATACTAAGTCTATCCAAAGGAGGATGTATGAGTCGTTTTGATCAGGCTAAGATGCTATTAAAAGTTAAAAAGTTACAAAAAGAACTGCAAAAACAAGTTATCACTGTAGAACAGGGTGATGGTGCTGTGCGCGTTGAAATTACAGGCGAACAAAAGATTAAGAAAATTCATATTGATCCAGAAAGCGTAGATCTAGATGACATTCGGGAGCTTGAGCGATGGGTTGAAGATGCCGTAAAGGACGCAATCGCGCAGAGCCAGAAGTTGGCAGCTGAAAAGATGCAACCAATGATGGGCGCACTAGGCGATCTCGGTTTATAGGCTACACGTAATGCATATTCTGCCAGCTGCACTTGAGGACTTGATTAGTGCGCTTGGTTCGCTACCGGGGGTTGGACCACGTACCGCAGAGCGTTTTGCATACTATCTACTGCGCAATGACGCAGCTGTGGCCGGAAAATTAGCGAGTGCCATAAGCACTGTTCATAAAAATGTAGACTACTGTCCCAAAACATTTGCACTCATACAAAAGGGCGAAAAGGTATCCCATTTATACAGCGATCCATCACGAGACAGAACAATTGTGGCAATTGTAGCGGAACCCTATGATGTGGTTGCACTAGAAAAAACCGGTCAATATACAGGAACCTACCACGTTTTGGGGGGACTTATTTCGCCGATCGACGGAATAACACCAGACCAACTACATGTTAAAGAACTACTCCAGCGGGTTGAAGACGACAAGGTCGTTGAAATAATAATGGCAACCAACGCGAGCGTTGAAGGTGAGTCAACAGCACTTTACATTAACCAACAACTTGCTGGACACGATATTAAGGTAACCCGACTAGCACAAGGACTACCAATAGGTGTTGATCTTGAGTATGCAGATCAAATCACATTGACGCGCGCGCTAGAAGGTCGACAGGCCGTCAACTAGCCGTAAGCGTACATAGCCCGTATACTAGGGAATATATGACGAAAACATTGCTTACCAAAACTGCCGCAGAGGCATTAAACACCGCTAAACATGTCTTGATCATCCAAGCAGATAACCCGGATGCGGACAGCTTGGCCAGCGCCTTGGCGCTAGAGGAAATACTCGGTGAGCTAGGAAAGACAACGAGCCTATACTGCGGTGTCGACATACCAAAGTACCTCGCTTATATACCTGGATATGATCGTGTTTCCAACGAACTACCCAACAACTTCGATGTGTCTATTATTGTAGACTGCTCTACCATCACGCTTCTTGAGAAACTAGTGCAAAATAACCAACTAGGTGCATTAAAATCACGCCCCTGCATTGTATTCGATCACCACAGTAGCACAGTTGATTTACCTTTTGAGTACGAGCCAGCCATAGATCAAAACGCCGTCTCAACAGGAGAGCTACTTTTTGAAGTTGCAACCGAAAACAAATGGAAGCTTACTCGCTCTGCATGCGATTTGTTAGCATGCTCAATTTTGGCGGATTCTTTAGGATTAACCACCGAAAATGTTACAGCAAAAAGTGTGTTTACATTGGCCAAGCTTGTTGAGAGCGGCGTTAACCTTGCAGAGCTTGACGATCGACGTCGAGCTGCTATGAGCAAGCCGCTTGAAATTATTGCATATAAAGCAAAGCTTCTGGAGCGAATAGAGTATTTTATCGACAATCAGTTAGCAATTGTTTCAATCCCATGGAAAGAAATTGAAACCTACAGTCCGCTCTATAATCCTGGCGTACTAGCGCTCGAAGAGTTACGGTTTGCTGAAGGAGTAAAAATTAGTGTTGCAATTAAAAGTTATCCGGACGGAAAGATAACAGGCAAACTTCGCTGTAATTTTGGCTCTACCATTGCGGGTGATTTAGCCGCAAAATTTGGTGGAGGTGGTCATCCAGGCGCGGCTGGATTCAAAGTTTTCGGATGGAAGCTTGATGAGCTACAAAAAGAACTAATTGCAGAAGCAGCAAAGCTGTTGGAAGCAGAATCAAAACAATGAAGCTGTATGACACAATGACTCGATCAGTGCGTGAGTTCAAGCCTCGTAAGCCGGGGACTGTCTCGCTTTACGCATGTGGTCTGACCGTATATGATGAGCCGCACATTGGCAACTGGAGTAGCTACATAGCTTGGGATATTTTGGTGCGCGTACTGCGTGATGCCGGGTATACTGTCAACCACGTGCAAAATTATACAGATGTTGGACATTTGGTAAGTGACGAAGACGAGGGCGAAGACAAACTTGCGAAAGCTGCCAAAGAACAACGGAAAACCGCCTGGGATATCGCACTCCATTATATAAAACGGGCAGAACTTGGCACGGAAGACCTCAATATAATCAAACCCACGCATCAACCTCGAGCGACCGATTATATACCTCAGCAAATAGACTTTGTGCGCACGCTGGAAGAAAAGGGCTTTACGTACGCTATTCAAAATGAAGGAATTTATTTTGATACATCAAAATTAAAAGATTACGGAAAGCTTGCGCGTCTCGATATAGCAGGCCTGCAAGCAGGGAAACGAGTTGACGAGTCGGGCAAAAAAAATCCAACAGACTTTGCGTTATGGAAACTGACCCATGCAAATGAAAAGCGAGACATGGAGTGGAAAAGCCCCTGGGGAAACGGATTTCCTGGTTGGCACCTAGAGTGTTCTGTGATGAGCCGTGAACTGCTTGGAGATCAGATCGACATTCACACCGGGGGGATAGATCACATTCCAGTTCATCACACTAACGAAATTGCGCAGACAGAAGCATTAACCGGTAAACCTTTCGTAAACTATTGGTTGCATCGAAACTTTATTAAGGTAGATGGCAACAAAATGAGTAAAAGTTTAAAAAATTTTTACACATTAGACGATCTCGCAGAAAAGGGTTTCACGGCTTTGGACTTCCGTATGCTTATGTTACAAAGTCATTACCGAACAGAAAGTAATTTCAGTTGGAAAAACTTAGAAGCTGCACGCAATAGACGAATCGTGCTGCAAGCATTTGCCGATTTACGTTTTCAAAGCGAGGGAGATTTTGGCTCATTAGGAACGGATTATTTTGAAAAATTGTCTACTCAGATCAGGCAAGCACTGCGTGATGACCTTAACACGCCAGAAGCACTAAGCATAATTAGCCAAGCGATAGACCATGTCGCAACGTTCGCTCACGGCGGTATTCATATTTCGAACATAGATGATTTTATGCAGTTTCTAGAGCTCTTAGACGGGTTATTCGGAATGCGCTTACTAGATTCAAAAGATATAACTAAATCTCAACGAGAAATTATTAATCGCCGTTCACAGGCTAGGTGTGATAACGATTTTACTCTTGCGGATAGTCTCCGTGAAGACTTACTGAAACAAGGAATAGAACTCAAAGACGCTGGGGATATTACTCTTTGGTCTCGGATTTCTGGTTAGCCAAGTATCCGCGTTCACTTCCCCAATCGACGAACAAAATCTTAAGACAGCCTGCAACCGGTATGGCAAACAAAGCACCGATTATACCTGCGTAACTTATGCCAAGTAGCGCGGCCACAAAAACTGTGAGTGGAGTTAGCTCGTTTTGTCGCGACTGAATGTAGGGTTGTAACGTTATGTTTTCTAACTGTCCATAAACAATAAAGTAAATTAGCACTACAAGTGCCATGTTTGGTGACGTCAGCAGACATGCGCTAACCACAATAAACGCTGTGATCGGATTACCAATCATAGGAATCAGTCCAAAGAACGCAGCTATACCTGCCAAGGCAACAGCATTAATCGACACGTTCATGAGCGACGAAATCACAACCAGAGCAATCAACAAGAACGAAGCAGCAATTGCCGACATAATCACCTGTCCTGTCACGTAGCCAGTAACCATGGAATACATTTTGCCAATAAGTTTTCGTTTATATTCACGCTTAGAAGCCGGGATAAGCATAAGTAATCGATCAAGCCAGCGAGGTCCCTCGTTCAGCATCATAAATGTCATTGCAAGAACTGCTAGAATCGAAACAAACACTCCACCTACGCGGCTAGCAGTGTCAATAACAGGCTTGGGACCAATCCGTTTACTGAAGTCACGCGAAAATTGATCAACTTGTTTGTCAAGCTCGTAGCGCCGAATAGCTCTACCAATTGCTGAATCTTGTGTTTTGACGTTCTCAACCGTAGCTGGCACGTCTTTAATAAACTCGGTCACCTGACTTACGAGTGGAGGAATGACGAGCGAAAAGAAGGTAGCCAAGGTAATAAGTACGCCGCTAAATGCAATCCCCGTGGCTAACGCTCGATTTTTATGCTTTAGTCGTTTTGAAACCCAAGTAACCGCCGGATTGAGGGCAAGCGCAAGGAAAAAAGCAATCAAAATAAGAGTGATTGGATGGGCTAGGGCAATTACCGCTCGCAATCCGAGCATTGCAACAAGAATAATGGCAATAATTTTTAATATTGTTCTGTTGGCAATCGTTATTTCTACTTTAGGTTTTAAAATACTCATAACCGTATTATGTCACCTTTGCAATTTGCTGTATAGCCTGGTGGTACATCTGAAGGATCTGCTTGCCAACATTTTCAACATCGTACTGTTTTACAAGTTTTGCCTGTGCAGCATGTATTGTTGAGCTCAATTTTTTATCCTTTAGGAATAGCTCTAGGCACCGAGCCAACTCTGTGCTGTCTGCGGGAGCAAAAAGCGTTTGCGGCAAAGATCTGAGCACCGAGTTATAGCCAGGGTTGTCACCACCAACGACAACACCTGCACCCGCCGCCATCGCTTCTATCAGGACGATCCCAAAACTTTCACCACCCGTTGCCGGAAAAACAGCAATATCAGCCGCAGCAAGATAGCCCGCTTTGTCTGCCTCATCAATAAAACCTGCGAACTGTACTGACGACGAAATGTTGAGCGATCGAACCAACGCTTCCAGTTTTTTACGTAGCGGTCCGTCGCCAACAATTACAAGCCTGTAGTTCGCGCCGTCCTGCAGCAATGCAAAAGCTTTTAACAAATACTCAACACCTTTACGCTCAACCAGTCGACCCAAGAAAAGAATGGTGACTTTATTGTTGTCTAGCTCGGTTCGTTTTTTTGCAGCACTAAATCTAGCAAGATTGACCGCATTCGGTATCACCTGTGCTTCTAGCCCAATGCTTTTCTTAAGGTACTGTTGAGCAGCAGGGGAAACAGCACATACCTCATTGAAGCGCCGACGAGTCTTCCTGTAGACAACACGAAGCGCCGTGGAAATCTTAGCCACAGCCACTGAGTCTACGACAACGTGAAATGTGCCAACTATTGCAGTTGATGATGGTGCTGCCAAAATTATGTTGCCCGAAAACCAAGGAGCATAAGGCATTTGGACGTGTAAAACATCGTAGCTTTCTTCGCGTAATATTTTTTTGAGCTTACGTTTACTCACTGGTAGTGGCAAGCGTACTCGATTTTTATTGAACCTGAGACCAAGAGTTCTCGATAACGCACGAGCATTTGGATTTTCGCGAGATGAGGCAACAAGGTAGTGAACAGTATGTCCTTGGGACTCTAGCCAAACGCCTAGTGTTTTTACATATTGCTGAACGCCGTCTGCAACGTCGAGCGTATCGTCGAGGACAAAGCCAATCTTCATATGGATTACGCTAAAACTCGTTTATACAGATTCTCATACTGGTCAACAACCAACGGGTAGTCGAATTGTTTAACATGCTGTTCCGCCCAGCTGAGCCACAGTCTCCTTACCTCCTCGTCGTACAAAAGCAGCTCTAAGCGCTGGCTAAATTCTTCTGTCGCTTCGGGGTCCACTAAACTCAACCGTCCACGATCAACCATTACGGTTTGATAACCAGGGTTGTTACCGCAGACAACCACAGCTCCGCAAGCCATTGCCTCTAAGAGTACAATCCCGAAACTTTCACCAAATAGTGCGGGGCTACAAAAAATATCTGCGGCCTGCATAAGTTCTTGCTTGCGTTCTTCAGAAACAAAGCCCAAGAATGAAACGTGCGGCACGCGATATTTGGCAACTTGTGCCTCCAAGCGAGATCGTAATCGACCATCGCCGACAATTACTAACTCCACGTCCTTTTGCCGTTCGGCTAGGTCTGCGTAAGCACGAATTAGATGCGCGACGCCCTTTCTGGTCTCGAGACGTCCAACATATAAAATAGTTTTTTTTGAGTTCTTACGTTTGGGACTTTTTGATGGCTTGTAATTGCTTAATCGAATCCCGTTCGGGATCACCTGTATGTCGGTTTTAGGGCCGTAGCCAAGGGCAATATTCTTGGCTACTTCCGAAACTGCACTTGCAGCATGAAGTCGCGGCATGATGTAGCGCGCTACTGGAGTCATTAGTTTTTCAAATGACTTGCTGATCATGCTGTCGGGCAGGGAGGCGTGCATGGTGCCAATATTTTTTGCGGTCGACCGTGCAATCAGCTGCACCCCGAATAAGGGCAACCCTGGTTCGTGTACATGCAAAATATCGAATTGTTCTTTTTCAAACAGATTATCAATAAGTTCGGTGTCGCGCGTGATTCCTATGTCAGCTTTAGTATGAAACGGTGTGTTAAACTCTGCTGAACCACCCAGCAATATAACGCCATCTTCAATTTGATCTGGCAAGACACGTGGTTTTGGTGCGATGACACGTACATAGTGTCCACGTCTACGCAGTTCAATGCTTAACTCACGAATACACGTCTGGACTCCGCCTGGCCGAAAATAGTTATATGGACAGACTATACCGATTCTCATGACTACCAGTATACCAGGATCTGCTATGCAAGAAGTTTGCGAACTTTTATAGGGATGATACCGATAGCCTCTTTGGCAGTTGCTACAACCGTTGGGGCATGAGCAGGCAAGCGTGCCGGAATAATCGTAACTTTGTTGTAGATCACGTTGAGATGCTGCTCGACAATATCGTTATTAAAGTAACGATCATTGCTCACAGCAACATGATAAACCGGTAGATCAACCTGGGCATTGCACAGATCGAGTTTAAGCATTGAAAGACCCGTTTCCATATAGGTCCGAAGTTCGTTAATTTGCCAGAGTTTTACTTCGAATTCAATCCGCTTATCACGTTCTTCAATGTTCGCATCTTTGAGCTTTGGGTTAGATTTGGCCTGAAGTTTGTATACTGCACGAATAAACGACGGACGAAGAAATAAATTATGCCCGATCCAGGCAGGTATACGGTTTGAGAATAAACTTGCGCTACATCTCATCAACCAATAGTTATGTCGCTTGAATCGAAACTCTTCATTATTAACAAAACCGACGACACTAATAAGCAAGTCAACTTTTTTTGCAATCTCCGGATATTTTTGCAGCATTCGAGTTGTGATAGCAAAGCCAAGCGATAGCGCTACAATAGTAATCCGTTTTCGTTTGTATCTTAGCTGTACAAATGAAGCTAGGTAGTCAGCTAACGCATCAATTGTTGGTTTTTCGCCAATGCGATAGTAGCTTTGCATGCCACCAAAGCCGGGTAAGTCTGGGACAGTGACAGCACCATAGCGATTCAGCACCTCGGTTATACCAAACTGGCGCTCGATGCTTGCGTGGTGTCCATAAACAAATAAGATCTCGCGATTTTTTTTCTTCGGAGCAGGTAGGCGAAGCATCCGACCCTGCAGTCCGTTCATATACAACGGCACTATGTAATCAGCTGGATTCTTTGACGAGGCCATTGCTATACTCTACGGCAAACTTTGCGGGACGTGCAAGCGTAAGAAGATTGACAAAAGTAGCGTATAATATATTGAAATGAAACGATGGCTTCCATTGGTTGTGCTTTGTCTAATACTAGGAATTGGCTGGCGCGTAAGTCGCTACCAGGACCGTGATATATCTGGCGGAGCAAACCAGCCAAAAAACACCCAACAATCTGGTGGGTTTAATAAAAAATTATATTCTACAGACCAACCTGGAAGTCTCTGGTGGATTGTAAATAAAAATCGACCTTTACCTTCTGGGTATCGGCCCGATGACCTTGTAACACCAAATATTGCACTACGCGGGACTAGCACAAACGAAGAAATGATGGTGAGGTCCGTTCTGAAGTCAGATATAGAACGGTTGTTCGCAGATGCTGCAGGTGCCGGACATAACCTACTGCTCGCAAGTGGCTTTCGGTCAGAAGCGTATCAAAAACAAGTTTACAACAATTTCGTTGCGAGGGATGGACAAGCTGCAACCGATCTCACTAGTGCCAAGCCAGGGACAAGCGAGCACCAAACCGGTATGGCTATCGATGTGTGCAACAAGGAAAACTGTCAATTAGAATCATACTTTGGCACAACCAACGCAGGCAAATGGGTTGCCGCGAATGCACATGCTTATGGGTTTATTATTCGCTATCAAGAAGGTAAAACTGCATCAACTGGCTACTCATACGAACCATGGCATTTGCGTTATGTTGGTCAGCAGCTTGCAAATGAGCTGCATGGCACCAACCTTACAATGGAAGATTTTTTTGGTCTTTAGCCCGCGGTTAGAATGAAACAGACTTCCAAAAACGCCAACGGTTTGATGCGGATTGTACCGCATTTTTCAAAACGACAGGTTGTTGAGCACTGTTAGGCCCAGCAGTTAGCCTGGCCGTCCCCACTACGCTTCCTGCTTTAGTATTTGCAGGGATTTGCTGCAGATTAATTGATGCGCGAGCAATCGTTCCTCGCCAACGCAGAAGCGTAATATCGCTTTTGGTAACCGCCGTGACACGCCCTGCCCAAGGTACGTCATAGTAACCAACTTCAGTACCCGCTTTCAGCGTTACTGTCGCAAAGTCTTGGACAACTCCTGCCAGAACATCACGAGCATCTTGCATAGCTTGCTCTAATGTCCCCGCACCCATAACTGCGACAATCAGACGCACTTTAGCGCCGGATGCATCTTTGTGTAGCACAGTTGTTAAAAAACAACCTCCTGCTTCATCAGTATTTCCAGTTTTAATGCCATCAATGCCATCACTGCCAAGCAACACGTTAACATTGCTTATTTCGCCAGCGACAGGTATCACTGCAGATGACTGCGCTGCAATCTCCGCAACTACTGGATTTTTAACTGCCAGTTCACCAAGTGCCACAAGATCTTCAGCTGTGCTTACCGTGTCGTCGGAAAAGCCACTCGCGTCTGCCATCGTTGTTTGTTTTAAGCCATTCTCAACAAGGTAACCATTTGCCGCTTTTATAAATTCTTCGACCGAGCCAAAACTCCAGCGCGCTAGTGAATCAGCCATATTATTAGAGGAGGGAAGCAGCAATGCTTGCAGAGCCTGGTACTGAGTTATCTGTTCGCCATCAACTACCTTAACTACTGAACCACCATTTGAGTAGTAGTCGTTGTATAGCTCTACGTCCGTTGCATCAAGTGTCAAGGTTGGTCCTTGGCTATTTTTAGCAAGCGGCTTCTTATCAAGAACCGTTAAAGCTGTGACTACCTTTGCAATACTGGCCATTGGTTGGGGTTTATTTTCACCGGCTTTAGCAAGCTGACCATAGCCAACCGCACCGGCCGCCACCTGGCCGTAGATCGGCAGGGTTAGTGGCTGTAGGTTCGGTTTAACAGTTATGTTTTTTGTCTCAGCATGAAGTAGAGGAAGTGGCCGGGTAAACCTAAATGCAAACATTGCTGCGTACAATACAATCAGCACGGTTCCGCAAATACTAAACCATTTCATAAATGCTTGCCGCGTTTGCGGAGACTTCTTACGCGGCAGTTGCCGCGGCTCTATAATACGCATATGCTAATAAGTATAAACTACTAATGTAACCAGATTGAATAAAAGCCGTGTTTACGGTAAAATCTATCTGTTCTGTGCGCCATAATGGGATGTGGCCAAGTGGTAAGGCACCAGGTTTTGGTCCTGGCATTCGGGGGTTCGAATCCCTCCATCCCAGCCAGTGTAAGGCCCAGTCGAAAGACTGGGTTTTTCATGTGGCTCAAGCATAAATCACGCCCCTTATTAATGAGTTAGGGGAACAAAAAATATTAGTAATTTCGTTGTATATAAAACCTAGCGAGCTATGTTGATAATTGTTATGCTTGTTTTCTGCCTGAGACGAGACTAGTACAGCATTGTGCTAGTTGAGGCGAAACAAACATTAGTTAACTGCAAAATATGATACTTGCTCAATTTTGCAAAAAGGGAAGAATGCGTAGAATTGTTGATTTGCACGAAGAAATTGATGAAGTAAACTACTTTTTAAAAGAATGGCAGCGTCTCGCTTCTGAACAACAAATAGATAATGCAATCATCCGCAAGCCCGAAATAAAATTTGTTTCACACACACTTGAGCGCGTCATAGATACAGCGCAAATACTTGATGTGCCGGTTATTCTCCAAACCGGCAAACGGCCTGTAGTGGCGAAAAAGGACCGCCGTCCCTTACACAGACCAACCGCCACCACGCACACATGGCTTATCCCATCAAGCAGCAAGATCACCTTAAACAAGTATAAAAAGCTCAGTACTTCCGATGGGAAAAAGCTTTCTTATGTCGGTAATGATAACGGGTTGCTCAGCCTTAGAACACTTGCAAACACGATTGCTCACGGCGGCAAACTACAACTTGGCAGGAATTAAGCGCACTTGACTACCTACGGTACTGACGCCGTAAATATGATCCATAAGTGGGTGAACCCAAACAGGTATCCATAGTATTACACACCCCACCATCGTGTTTGGCATACTCCAAAAATGTCATGAATTTTTCTGTCTGATCTTGGTTAAAAACGTTTTCTGGCTGTTCTCTACCAGGATAGCCATCGTAATACTTTAGAGGAACTTGACTCGCATTTTTTAACTCTCTGTGGGCTTCGCTAGTGAGCTCTCCAACGATCGAGTGGTCGCTATGGTCGGGAAAGCTTGCTCCTGAATAGTGCTGCGCCTGGGTACGCACCTCGTCGGGCAGGTATATTTCCATGACTGCAGTAATCGTTTTTGCTAATGATGATTTATCATACGTAGACTGCCCATCGACTGAGTGGATCTCGGTAGTATAACCCCCGACCAACCGCTCTAGACTTTCGTAATTTCTTGCAGCAAAACCTGTTCCATGAATATTTCCATCTGGTAATCGTAAAAATATTAGCGATATCGATCGGTTGCCCTGCGGATTAGTAACGGTAATGTACTGCCCGGTCTCAAGTTTAATAGAGCGCTCTTCCCATATTGCATTCTGCTTAAGCATGTGGTTATAGGCAGCTTGTGCGCCTTTTTCTCGTGATAACCAATACTGCGGATCACCACCAGCATCACCTGCCGTTACATACACAGTTCGAATACAATTCAAATCGTTAATATCGTGCTGAAGATCTGGGTTTTGAAACAGGATGTCATCGTCTTGGTGGGCTACAACATTCATTATAGTTTTACGATTTGCGCTACACGTCGTCCTTCGTAAATCACGGGCTAGAGTAGGGATTATCGTACTAAGACTGGATTCGTCGACATTCCCAAGGGATACGGGCGCACTTTTGTTGGCGCCTTTGTCATAGAACAGGACCATTTCCTTTGGCTTCTCAGGCTCGCCCGCAACCAGAACACTGGCGTTTGGTCGACCATAGCTTTTGGTAACTTGCTCAAGATTGCAGCTCGGAAAATCTGTGAGGCTCTTGTCAAATGAGAGCAAATACGCAAAGCTACTATTGTTGAGATCTGGCTGCCATTCCTTGCTTGATAATGCTTGTCGTGGTTCGGTACAGTTTGCCAAAGGAGTTACGCGTGCACTTTTCTCTGACAGGTGTTTAATCGGCAACACACGCCAGTAATCACCGAGCAGGGTATCGACTTTATGGCTTTTCACGACCTGGCTGACAAGTCGATTACGCTTATTTGTCGGTTCATGAGCCGCTAAACTCTGCCGATAGTTCGTTTTAAATGCCAAACCTCCAAGTATCGAACACATAAACATTATGCCCGCAAATAATACTACCGAGGATCGATGAAGCATAACTTTGCGAACATAGGTTACAAACACAAGAATGATCGTAAATGGCAATAATGCCAGATATCGTGCATCAACCGGGAAGTAATGCTTGGTTCCTGAAAAAATAATAAATGATACTATACAAGCCGCAAGCAGGTAGACGGCAAGGGAGCCGGTTGTGCTCGGGCGCGTTTTTCGACTCAGTAGCCACTCAATAATAAGTCGCACAGACAAAAGGACACCGAGTAATGTCAACACAAGGTTAATTACAAATCCACCAATACTAGGGTTGGTGATCCGCTGCCAAAAAACCGCTTGTGCCGTTTCGCGTGTGGCAATATCAAAAAGCGGATTTGCACCTACGTTGGTTAGGGCGCCGAAAACTGCAAAGAATAATCCTGTTAGTAACTCGTGTATGCTCGTAACGAAACCGTACGGGTTACTGCTGCCCGGCGAAGAAATCTGCGTAAGTCCGATCCCAGCAGCCAGTACAAGTATGCCGGTCGATACTACATAGCCGATGACTGCAGCCAGTGCTGAACGGCCGGCATCGCGAACCCTTGTCTTATTGCGCGACAACAATGAGCCTACCAGAAGCATCATCCCCGCACCAATACTGAGTGCGAAAAATAACTTGTCGCTTGCAATCAACAAAGCCAGCCCCAAAGTACCAATCCAGTAGTACTTTGTTCGCACTGATCGCGCTGTAATGAGCGCGAGCGCAGCAATAATAAAGATAAGATATTCAATATTCCGCGTCGTTAGCATGCCAAGATTTGCTGGTAACACAGCGCCAGGATACGGCTCGATTGGAACGAATAGTAGCATTGAAGCAAGCGTCAAACATATAGATCCCCACACAAACGGACGTCGATCAATTCGATAGAGTAAATAGACAAACCCAAGGATAGTAGCCAAAACAGTTCCAACCGTGACTGCGACAAACGCCCCATCACTAAAGTTGAAGAATTTTATAATCAAAAACAGTGGCCATTTGAGCAAAAAAGTATGGGCTGCAGGCAATGAGGCCGAGCGAAATGTGTCGAACGACTCAAACAAATACGGGTTTACAAGTTGGTCTGCATTATTTTGGTGCAGGCTTGCGGATAGATAAGCCCAGTAAACCACACTCAGCACTAACCATGACAAGGACGCAAAACCAAACCAGTCGTCAAAACCAAGCGAAAATATCTTGGTTTTGGTCCTAGTAACCCGTGTGTGTACGAGCTTTTTTATTTTGTGAGAGGAATGCCTCTTCATATATTACTTTTGCGCTATTGATTTCATTTTAAAATCAATTGTTATGTACCTCAAGCATAAGTATAACAGAGGCAGCACATCCGGTGTGAGTTCTCACAGCGAATACTAGTTTTTGTAGTACGCACGAATCTGGAACAAAAAGTAAAGGCCAATTGCACTAGATACCAGCGTCCCAAACAATCGCCCGAAGCCGCCATAGTATCCATCAAATAACAACACCACGCCGTGAACGAGATTTAGTAGCGCACCATAAAACAATAGATTCCAGCCAGCCTTGCTTTCTGATTTAAGCTTTGGATATGCCAATAAATACAGAACTCCTTCAACGGCGAGAAAGGCAATACCAACCCAAACGATAAGACTCAGACGACTTGCTGCGGGTTCGGATAGACCGTACGCACGGCTTAGCGAGTTACTGAAGTCTACTAACCGGTCAACAACGCGTGCAGCATTCCACAATGCATATGCCGCCCACAACGACAACACACCAACTACGAGAGAAATTACTGGCATGTATTTCACAATGCTTTTTCGTGACTTCTCAGGAAGCTGAAACGGCGCATCCTTTACCACATTATCAATCTTATTTTCTAACCCACTGAGCTGCTCACTCATCACTACCTCCTTATTTCTACCTCAAGCATAATCCTGTCTTCACTCTGAATCAAGCTTTTTTAACAGGACAAGATAAACTACCTTCGCGTACAATAAACTATATGGGGAAGTTTGAGGAAGCCTATGCACAGCTTAATGCCGCACAGCGAGAGGCAGTAGACACTATTGACGGACCAGTGCTGGTCATTGCCGGGCCGGGCACTGGCAAGACGCAACTGTTGAGCGTACGTGTTGCAAACATTTTGCGCAAGAGTGACGCTGACCCTGGCAGCATACTGTGCCTGACATTCACTAATAAAGCCGCTATCAATATGCGTGAGCGCATTCTGCAACTTACTGAAGGCACACGGGATGTCGTTGTCAAAACATTCCACAGCTTTGCTGCTGAACTTATGAATATGTATCCGGATCACTTTTGGAATGGAGCACGACTAACTACCGCACCGGATGCAGTACAGCTTGATATTATCCAAGGAATCCTCGGCAAGTTGCCGCTCGACAACCCTTTGGCGCTAAAATTTGCCGGGACATTCACGGCGGGACGCGATGTGCTTCGTGCTCTAAGATACGCCAAAGAAGCTGGTTTAACGCCCGACAAACTTCGTGCGCTAGTTGAGGCTAATATTGCGTATATCGATACTATCGAACCTCAGCTCGTTGATGCTGTGCGGGCGCCTTTAAGCGTAAAAAAAATTGACCACCTCCAGACTCGTATTCAGCAACTACCTGACCAAGGCATTGCAGCATCCTTGCAGCCACTCCAAGACCTTGGGAAAGTCATCAAGGAAAGTTTAGACTTTGCGATTGCCCAAGATCAAGATACCAGCAAAACTACCCACATCGGAAAATGGAAACAGCGCTGGGTCCAAACCATAGAACAAAAAAAGGGGATGTTTAGGGAGCGTGAGCGTAACCAGTGGTGGCTCCATGTATCTATGGTTTATGAAAAATACCGTCAGGAACTACACTCGCGCGGATACTACGATTACAGCGACATGTTGGTTGAAGTCATTTCTCAATTGCAAACGCACCCTTCGCTGAGAGCTGATGTGCAGGAACGATTTTTATACGTACTAATCGATGAGTTCCAAGATACAAACGCTGCTCAGCTACAACTGGCTCACCTAATTGCCGATCACCCCGAGTCGAATGGTAAGCCCAATATTATGGTTGTAGGGGATGACGATCAGTCAATATATAAGTTTAATGGTGCTGAACTTAACAACATGCTTTCATTTGCAAAAAGCTACCCAACTCTAAAAACAATTGTACTGACCGATAACTACCGCTCGACCCAAGCGGTTCTTGATACGGCAGAGCTAGTCATAAAAAATGCCACCGACCGTCTGGTAAACCGCAGACCAGATCTCACTAAGAAACTTCGAGCTCGGACAACGATAACGCATAAGGGTGAACTGTCTCACTTGAGATTTCCAACAGAAGAACATCAATTAAGTGCGATTGTAAATAAGATAAAAGAAGAGTATGAAAAAGGCGATCATTCACAAGCAGTCCTGGCCCGCGACCATGGAAGCCTTAGGAATATTGCGTCACTACTACTACGCGCGGGAGTGCCTGTTCGTTACGAACAACAAAATAACATTCTTAATCAACCGGCAGTTTTGGAAATTTATACCCTGGCTGCATTGGTGATTGCCATTCAAAATGGCGACGAACTAGTTGTTAACAATCTCTTGTCTAGGCTGGTACGCGGTCCTGCCTGGGGGCTTACCCCAAGCACGCTGTGGAAACTTGCGGTTCACGCGCGCAACAAAAGCTGGCTGGATTATCTAGACAAAAGCGAAGACAGACACTTAAAAGCCATCGGTGAATGGCTTTTATGGCTTTCCCAGCAAGCAACACATCAGCCAGTGCAAGTTATGTTAGAGCACATCATTGGGTTAAGAAGCGGCAAACATATGACAAGCCCTTTGCGCGCGTACTACCTAGGGGCTTCATCAATTGACACCGACTATACCCAGACACTATCTGCGATACGTTTGCTACTTGCTACTGCTCGCGACTTCGTTCGCACCGGCAGTCCAAGCTTGGAAGATTTTGTTAACTTTATTCAACTTGCGATCGATACGAACGAAATCGTTGCCGACGAGTCGGTTTTTGTCAGCGGAGACCATGCAGTCGAGTTGCTAACTGTGCATAAAGCTAAGGGTCTGGAGTTTGATAGTGTGTATGTGATTAATGCGATCGATACAAGTTGGCGTCCGAGTAGCGGTGGCAGAAAAATGCCTGCAAATCTGCCGCTTCAGCCTGTTGGCGATGACAATGATGATTACGCACGTCTTATGTATGTTGCCGTAACACGAGCCAGGCATTCGGTTGTGGTTACGAGCTACCAGCAAGACATTACCGGCAGGGAAGTTATGGCGAGTCCATTGGTTGCGAGTGGCTTCAATCTAGATTTTCACGAAAAGAAAACCAAAGCTAAAGATGTAAATATCCTTGAACAACATATCACCTGGCCACATTTATCGATCGATGACGAGAAACTGATTTTGCGAGGTCGGCTCGAGTCATTTAGTTTGAGTGCTACTGCACTAATCGATTTTCTCGACATTAGCCAAGGCGGACCACAACTGTTCTTTGAACGACACTTGCTTGCACTGCCAGAGGCACAGTCTCCGCAAATGGCGTTTGGATCTGCTATTCATAAAGCGCTCGAGTTAGCACAAGTCCTTGTGAATACAGATCAATTTTCAGAACAGAAGATAGTTGACCGGTTTCAAGTAACACTAGCTAACCAACAATTACCAAAGTCTGAATTTGAACGATACAAGACCCATGGCACGCAATTGATCAATAAATTATTACGTAGCGACACGTTTTGGCTCGGCAAGGGAGGTTTGCCAGAACAAAACATCCAAGACATTACAATTGGCAACGCAACTATTAATGGCAAGATCGACCGCATAGATACCGATAAAAATTCTGCGACAATTATTGACTATAAAACCGGCAGCCCGCTGTCTAGTTTTACTACCCGCGATAAAACAAAAGCAGTGAAAGCATGGCGTCACCGCTCTCAGCTTATTTTCTACTGCTTACTCGTGCAGAACAGTACTCGTTTCAAAAAAAGCAACATAGCTGGTCAAATGTGGTATTTGGAAGCCGAGAAATCTAAAGAGCTCGTACGCGAATATACACCTAGTCAAGAAGAACTTACGGAGTACGAAAAATTAATAAGCATAGTGTTTGAGCGAATTGTTTCACTAAATCTGCCCGACACACGAAACTATAGTCCGGACTATGCGGGCATTGCCGCATTTCAGAAAGACCTTCTAAGCGGCGCCATATAAAAACTCCCGGGATATGTCCCGGGAGTTATGCACAAAAACGTTACGTAACTAACGTCGCTTTCGTGGCGCCTTTTTTGCTGTCTTCTTTTTTGCTGCTGGCTTAGCCTTGGCACTACGTGCTGAAGCAGAAGACGCAACCCGAATGACCGGGTAGTCGCCTGCAAAGAGCAAGCTATACAGGTTCGCTCCTACTAACGCACCAGCTAGTGGACCGGTCGCATATGCCCAACTCCAAGACTGAATGCCCACAGCAACAGCCGGGTTAACAACACCATTCGATGCCATCGAGGCAACGAGAATACCAATAAGCAGACCGCCACCGACAGTTGCTGCCAACTTGCCACCTTCATATTTTTGATATACAGCGGCCGTGACTGCAAAGGTAAAGACCATTGCGCCGACAGCTTCGGCAACAAAGACCTTCCAGTCAAACTTACCTTGCACGAGCGAATCAAGTGTTCGACCAATTAAGTACTTCAACAGTACCCAAGCAAGCAAACCCCCGAGCATTTGTGCAGCGATATTAACAATCGCAGTAGTAGTTTTGACTTTTCGTGCGGTCCATAGACCAAACGTAATAGCTGGATTGAAGTGAGCTGATGATGCATTGCCAACTGCAAGCGTCATGACTCCTACTACCAACCCTGCTGCTATTCCGCCAAACAATGGAAAGCTAGTGCGCGCAACCATTGAGTAGACGGCCACCGCCAGAGTGGCGGTACCAAGAATTTCTGCCACCACCATGGCAATCTTTTGTCTCCCAAACATAGAACTCCTCCTTAAATTGCTTCTGCCTAAAACAATAATACGAACGAGCGTAAAAAGCAAATATTGGGTGCAGTAGTATTTACTACTTTAACTACTTGTATGAGCTTTTGCGGCGACGGCGCAGTTCGGCAACACGAAGCCGTGATGCTTGACGGTCTACGAGACTTTGGGCGTGCTCCAGGCTAACTCGGTCTTGAGCTGAGCGCTGCATAGCAACCGCCGTTTCGTAAGCTTTTTGTGCTTCTTGTTCATTTATTTCGTCTTCGCGGTCCGCCTCGTCTACCAACACTCTGACTTTATTATCTCGGATTTCGATAACACCGCCATTTGCTGCAAAATGCTCGAGCTTGCTGTCTGGGTCACCAGCTTTACGACGTACCGTAATAACGCCCGGACTTGCTAAGGAAACGAGCGGCATGTGATCAGGAAATACAGCGATGTAACCATCGGCAGTCGGAAGAATTACTTCATAAGCATCCTCTTTAAACTTAATACCGCTTAGTGTTACTAGTTCAAAGTGAATCATTTAACCTCGCAAGTTCTATCAATTGTTAAAGGTGCTCGTGGTCGTGCCGTCGCATCGTCAATTAGCTGTTGTAAAACAGCACTCCCCACGACCAGCTCATAATCAGCTGTGCGCTCTGCCGTATCTGGGTCAACATCATCCCGCGCTATAAGACCGCCAATCAATCTTGAGTTAAGACCGTCTCGAAGCCACGGCGAACTATATCTAGGCGCGGCGTTTTGTCCGTGCTCGTGACCCCCCGACAGATCTCCCGCTGGAGTATTGCCAGCAGAACCATAACCCATATTTAAGCCATTGCCCGGAAGACCACTATCGCCCTTATAGTCAGATTGATTCCCAGGCATTATTTAACCTCGCTAATTGCACCCTTCATATAGAATGCGCTCTCTGGCTTGTCGTCGTGCTTGCCATCAAGGATTTCACGAAACCCTGCAATTGTATCTTTAAGCGATACATATGTCCCCGGAATACCAGAGAACACTTCCGCCACATGAAACGGCTGCGTCAGAAAACGTTGAATGCGTCGTGCGCGGTTCACTGTCTGCTTATCTTCATCGCTCAGTTCTTCCATACCCAGGATCGCAATGATGTCTTGCAGGTCCTTGTAGCGCTGCAAAATTCGTTGAACTTCACGAGCCACTTCATAGTGCTCCTGGCCAACGATTTCAGGATCCAGAATCGTAGAGCTTGAGTCCAATGGGTCAACTGCAGGGTACAGACCAAGCTCTGTGAGTGCTCGATTCAACACGATAGTCGAGTCGAGGTGAGCAAAGGTTGTTGCAGGAGCAGGGTCTGTGAGGTCGTCTGCCGGGACATAGACCGCTTGTACTGATGTAACCGACCCAGTCTTGGTTGACGTAATGCGTTCTTGCATGGCACCCATTTCGGTTGCCAAGTTTGGCTGGTAACCCACGGCTGAAGGCAGGCGACCAAGCAAGGCAGACACTTCGGCACCTGCTTGAGTAAAGCGGAAGATATTATCGACAAACAGTAGCACATCTTTGCCTTCGTCACGAAAGCCTTCAGCAATTGTCAGACCGCTCAGTGCGACCCGCAGACGCGCACCTGGTGGTTCGTTCATTTGGCCGAAGACTAGGGAAGTCTTGTCAAGCACGCCCGATTCTTCCATTTCGTAGTACAGGTCGTTACCTTCACGGGTACGCTCACCAACCCCCGCAAACACAGAAGTTCCGCTATGCTCTTTGGCAATGTTGTTGATCAATTCTGTAATAAGGACGGTCTTACCGACACCAGCACCACCAAACAAACCAACCTTACCACCCTTGGTGATTGGACAGATGAGGTCAATGACTTTGATGCCAGTTTCGAGTATTTCGGTCTTACCAGACTGCTCGCTCAAAGCGGGAGGTGTACGGTGAATTGGTGCACGCTTTTTTGCATCCATTTTCTTACCATCAATTGGGTCACCAACAACGTTAAACATTCGTCCTAATGTTTCTTTGCCAATTGGCACACTAATAGGAGCACCCTGATCGGTTACTTTTGCGCCTCGCTTAAGTCCATCGGTACTACTAAGTGCAACTGCCCGAACGCTATTTTCGCTGAGGTGCTGAGCAACTTCTAGCACAAGTTTTGCGCCGTTGAGTTCAACTTCTAGCGCATTGTAAATTGCCGGCAAATGTCCATCGAATTCAACATCAACCACAACACCTACTACCTGGCTAATCTTTCCGATTTTAGTCTTAGTTTTTTCTGCTACTGCCATATTATTCTCCTTTTCCAACAATATTTTGTGTCACCTGAATACCGCCCATTGCAGCATCTAGAACAAGCTGTCTAACTGGCTGCGTCAGCGAAGTGCCTGGGTCTCGAACTACCACAACCTGATCTATCCCGGACAACGGGATTGGAAGCTCATCTGCATGGATTGAGCGAACACTGTGCCCACGTTCCAAGAGAGCAGTAGAAGTTTCTTGTGCAAGCTCTTGCATGTTTGTCATCCCAACTACTAACGTGTTAGCTGCGGTCATTTTATCGCCTCCGCACCACCGGTTATTTCTGCCAGTTCCTGTGTAATCGCAGCTTGACGAGCCGTATTAAAGGCTAGGGTTAGATCTTCAATAATATCACTGGCGTTGTCGCTGGCGTTTTTCATGGCCATCATCCGAGCACTCTGTTCGCTGGCAAGGCTTTCTAGAATGGTTTGGTAAAGTTCTGCTTCAATCAATCGCTCGGCCACATTATCGAGCACCGCTTGGGGCGTTGGTTCAAAATCTGCTCTCTCTAGGTCTGGTTCAATTTCTACATCAGTAAATGCTGCAGGTAGCAGACGTGTTGTATTGACCTCTTGCAAAATGCTTGATTTGTAGTCGGTGTAAATTATGTCAACGTAATCAACGGCCGGCAGTTCAAGCTCTTGGACGTTGGTAGTCTCTTCGTCTTCTTCTGATACAGACTTTGCCTGTGCGTCCTTCAAAAAGCAGTCGATTGCAGTACGTAGAATTGGTGCAAGATCATTGGCCGTAGGATGTTCAGGAAAGTTAGTATACGCTCCAAGAATCTGAACATGCTCAAGTTTGCCGGCGAAAGTACTTCCTTGTCGTCCAATCGTTATTGCATACGATGCCGTACCACTATCTCGATCTGCCTGAATCGCTCTCGCGAAAGCCTTAAGGACACTACTATTATATGCACCGGCGAGCCCACGGTCACTGGTTATCAGTATGTGTAGTCGAGCTTTTGGTTGCGCACGTAGTTCAAACAAGGGATGCTTACGCACATCAGTGAGTTCGCGAAGTCGGGTAAGCAGCTCTTTTGACATTCGTGCGTAGTCGCGACCCATTAAAGCGTTCTCTTGTGCTTTGCGCATCTTGCTGGCGCTGACAAGCTCCATAGCTTTAGTAATTTGGCGCGTGTTGCGCACCGAGCCAATCCTTCGTTTTAGTTGCTGCTGACTAGCCACTGATTACTCCTTGACTCCTACTTTCTCATGATGACTTCTGGCAACGTCCTTAGCAACTTTCAGAATTGCTTCTTTAGTCTTGTCAGTAGGCTTATCGCCCTTGTTCAGCTCTTCCATATCCTTACGATACTCGGAGTGAAGCTGGTGTAACAGGGAAGCCTGAGCATCCTTAATCTTATTAACCGGAACAGCATCAAAGGCACCTTCGGTTGCCGCCATCAGCGAAGCAGTTTGCTCCCATACGCCAAGCGGGCTGTATTGCGGTTGCTTCAACAGTTCTGTTAAGCGCTGACCACGTTCAATTTTGGCCTTGGTATCAGCGTCAAGATCAGTACTGAACTGTGCAAAGGCCGCAAGTTCTCGGAACTGCGCAAGGTCAAGTCGGAGACTTCCGGCAACACTCTTAACCGCTTTAGTCTGAGCAGCGCCACCCACGCGTGATACGGAAAGACCAACCGATACAGCAGGGCGAATACCCTGATAAAACAAGTTGGTTTCCATAAAGATTTGTCCGTCAGTAATAGAAATGACGTTCGTAGGAATGTAGGCGCTAATATCACCAGCCTGCGTCTCGATAATCGGCAGGGCAGTTAAGCTACCGCCGCCCATTTTGTCGCTCATTTTTGCGGCACGCTCTAAGAGTCGACTATGCAAGTAGAACACATCACCTGGGTAAGCCTCACGCCCTGGTGGACGACGGAGTAGCAGTGACATTTGTCGGTAGGCAACAGCGTGCTTGGTGAGGTCATCGTAGATAATAAGCGCGTGTTTTCCGTTGTCGCGGAAGTATTCGCCCATGGCTGCCCCGGCGTATGGTGCGAGATACTGCAATGAAGCAGGGTCAGAAGCAGAAGTGGCAACCACAATGGTCTGATCCATTACCCCCTCGCGTTTTAGTCGTTCAATAAGGCGAGAAACTTTACTCAACTTCTGACCAACTGCGACATAAATATTAATAACGCCTGTTTTTTGTTTATGCTGGTTAATCATTGTATCGAGAGCAATAGCAGTCTTACCGGTTTGGCGGTCGCCGATAATAAGTTCACGCTGACCACGTCCAATTGGCACCATTGCATCAATCGATACGAGCCCAGTCATAAGTGGTTCGTTCACACTTTTACGATCCAATACACCAGGTGCAATTCGCTCGATCAAACCGTTTTGCTTTGTTTTAATCGGACCCTTATCGTCCAGCGGCCGACCAAGAGGATCAACTACACGACCAACAAGCTCTGGGCCAACTGGCACTTCGAGAACTTTTCCGGTTAATTTCACACGGGCACCGGCCTTAACCTGCACGTCTTGCCCCATAAGTACTGCACCAATTTCATCTTCCATGAGGTTTAAGGCAAACGCAGGCACCGTACCGTTTTCGCCTTCAATCTCAAGCATTTCGCTGTAGCCAGCGCTCGTCAGACCGTAAATCCAGGCTACACCGTCCCCAACGCGCGTTACAATGCCAACGTTCTCGACGTCAGCGCTACCCTTTAGTGCATCGATTGCTTTCTTAATATCTGCTGATAGTTCTTTGACCGAAATGTCTGCCATTAGACTCTTACTCCTTTAAGCCGTTGTATTTGCCGGCGTACCGTCAAATCGAGGCGCTGTTCGCCCGACTCAACCAACACACCGCCAAGTACACTCGGATCTTGTTTTTCATTGATTATTACTTTTTTAGCGCCTTCCGCAAAAACATTCTTGATACTGGTAAGCAGCTCTTCGCTTATACCACGTGCAGTGGTAATATTCAGCTCTACTTGACCATCTTGTCCTAGTAAGCGCTCAATCTGTCGAACCACGCTATCAGCATCTTTACTGCGACGTTCATTGACTAGATAAGCTGCAACGCGTTTTGCAACGTCTGATGAGGCCTTACCGGCGTTAATCTCGGATAATGCAGCTTTTGCGATATCTTTATTACTAATTTTCATGAACGTACCTTTGCGAGTGCGCGACCAATAAGGCCAGCGTCTTTTTTACTATCCAACTTTTCGTCAATAATGACTTCGGTTGCTTCCGCTACCAGGCTCAACATTTCATCTTTTAGTTGCGTTCGTGCCTTGCCCATCTCGCGTTCGATTCGACCTTCAGCGTCTTTGAGCATCTGATCAACCTTCTTAGTCGCACTTGCTTCGCCAGCCTTAATAATATCGCTAGCTTCTTTGTTTGCGGTTGCGATGATCGTATCGGCACTCTCGCGAGCTTTAACGTGAAGTTTCTTTAATTCTTCATCGAACTCAGCTTTTTTCTTTTCCATTTCAAGGCCAAGTTCAACTCCCTTGTCGATTGTCTGACGACGCTGCTCGAGCGTACTAACAATACCTTCAAGTGCAAACTTCTTGATCACCAAGAAGAGCAGCAGGAAAGTCCCTGCCTGTAACAGGATTACTTTTACGTCGATGCCAAGCACGGCGATGCCGGTTTTTTCTTCGGTCGCAGTGTTGGCAAGTGTAGTGAATGTTGTTAGTAGCTCAAGCATAATCTTTGTTGGTGTCCTCTTATTTTACGATTAGCGCGCCGAGGAAGGCCAAGAGGGCAGTAACCTCGATCATAGCTGCGATGATCACAATCTGACCAGCTGCCTTACCTGCTTCTGGGTTGCGACCCAAAGCTTTCATGTAGTTTGCGCCAACCATGCCGAGACCGATAGCGGCTGCGGCAAAAGCAAGACCAAGCATGAAGGCTTTGCTAGCAGTTGGGTTCCAACCACCGCGCTGAGCAACTTCTGCTGCGTCTGATGCAAATTTTGTTAATACTGGTGCCATTTATAACTCCTTTTTTTACCTTGTTACCGTGTGCACCCCGAGTATTCGAAGCCCGCGCACGGATATTTGATTAATGGCTAACATCGCCCTCCAAAGCAGCGACCACAGGGTCAACTTCTTGGGCTGGATGTTCATCGTCATGACCATGACTTATTGCTAAGCCAAGGTACGTAGCGCAGAGGACTGTAAAGACGTACGCCTGAATACCGGCCACCAACATTTCGAACATGGCGACTGGCAGAATAGTAAACGAACGAAAATCTTTGCCAATATACGCAAAGACACTAATAAGGATTTCTCCCACGGCTGTATTGAGAAACAATCGAAGACTCAGACTGATCATTCGAGTAAACTCACCGAATACCTCAAGAATGCCGATAAACATATTTATAGGGTTAAATGGCTTATCTGTAAAGTAGTGCTTGAGATGACCCAAGAAACCAGACTCCTTAATTGAGAGGTACTGAATAGTAATAATGGCAATAACCGCCATGGCAATAGTGCCGTTGAGGTCAGCTGTAAACGGACGAAAGAGCGGGGTATTGCCTTCGGCGGTTCGCGCAAAGACTCCCGGACCAACAATAGGCAGCAGGCCCATTAAGTTGCTGAAAATAATAAATAAGAAAAATACACCAAATATCGGCGCGTATGTAATAGCCTTTTTTCGGCTGCCAAGCGGTCCTTCAACAAGACCAATAATAAACTCAACTAAAATCTCCACGAGCTGAGTAAAGCCACGTGCTGCTTTTTGATGAATACGAAAGCGGGCAATCAAAAGTATGACTGCAAGTAGAAATGCACAAATTACGCCATAAATAATTGAGTTGCTTATAGTAAAACCAGCAAATTCGGTAATTTTTTCGGGGCTTAATGCAATGTGCGGACCATCGGTGCTGGCAAACAGTTTGCTTAGCATGCACACTCCAATACAACTCCACAGGAGTCATTCGTCGTCAATTGATTGGCGGCGGAAGAGCGGCTCATTTCTTGCTAATTATAACAGGGGAGGTCCTGGGCTTGCAATAGTTTTAACGAGAAACCTTAAAAGAGAGCCCATGCCTTGGGCTTTTACTTGTAACTTAGTATACTACATAGTATGAGCGTAACCATTTATAGCTCGCCAACATGTGCCTACTGTCACATGGCGAAAGAATACCTGAAACACAAGAACGTAACGTTTAAAGAGCTTGACGTGAGCGAAAACCCAAAAGCAGCCCAATGGGTTATGGAATCGGTCGGGCAGGTTGTGACGCCAGTGCTTGATATCAACGGCACTGTTGTTGTCGGCTTTGATCGACCGAAAATTGATCTAGCACTGCGTGATTAAATTAGCGATTAGTTGCTTGCTACAATAGAGCTACGATGTTTGAGGATTTTCAGACAAAAGAGTCTGTAGTAATTGTCTATACCGGCGAGGGGAAGGGTAAAACCAGCGCTGGCCTGGGCTTGTTGACTCGCGCATTAGGTAGTAGATGGCAAGTCGCCTTTATCCAATTTATTAAATACTGGGGGGTTGGCGAACATATATTTATACGTGACATCCAAGGTCTTTATAAAGATCAACTGCACTTTTTCAAAGGCGGTAAAGGGTTTTATAACGCCGGTGAATTGAGCGAACAACATATTAGTGAAGCGCAACATAAAGCAGCAGCCGATGAAACGTACAACGAAGCCTACAAGTGCGCTACCAGTGGCAACTACGACCTAGTTATTTGTGACGAAATCAATAACGCAGTTCACGACGGGCTCATCCCGAAATCAAACCTTAAGAAATTGCTTGTGGACAAACATCCGAAAACAAGTCTATGCCTTACTGGTCGTGATTTTCCAAAAGACTTACTCAAATATGTCGACATCGCCACCGACATGACGAAGATCAAGCACCATTTTGATGACAAATTCTTAGCTAATCCCGGCATTGACTACTAGGCAATGTGGGGCATTGATGTCATAAGTGCCATGCGGGCCAACTCCGCGGGATTCCTTTGTTGGTCGCTTGCCCGCGTTGCTTCGGCTAAAACAAGGGCATCGAACAGAGCCAGGCGCCCAGGGATTCCTTCGCCCAAACCATATTGGGCTTGCTGACCATCCTGGCGCCATGAACCATCCACGTACATACTACGCAGGTCACCAAACAAATGTGCTTGATAAATCTTGTCTGCCTGTCGACGCCCAAACCCAGTCGTAACAATAAGTGTGTCATCTGTTGTTCGGCTGTTGCCATCAATTTCGGGCACACAAGCATCGGGACATGGCCAAAGCGTTGGAACGCGTATATGATTCACCTCTTCAATTTTATCCTGATCGGTCGTTCCACGAACAAGTACACCGATGATTTGATCGAATGCAGTTTGTGCGTTGAGCTCCATAACCTTGTGCTCGGCACATACCTTAGCTGCGCGTCTCCGTTTTGTATTTGCCCGAACAAAGATTGCCGCCTTTTTTCTTACAGCGTCCCATGCGAACAAAGCACCCGACACATTAAAGTCACGGTACGAATAGGCATCATCAAGAGCAAGATCGGTCTCGTGTGCCATTTCAGGAAGGTGTTCCAGAAAACTACGCACCGGGTCTTCGACCCCGTCAACGGTTTGCACATAAGGGCTACGGGCCATGCTGTTATTATACAACTTTTTAAGATAAATTTCAATTAATCCTGTGGACTTAGGTTGAATTTTGTGGTATAAATGTCCGAATGTCAGATCCTAGAGAGGCTGCCGAAATACCCGGTGGTGTTGATATATTGGAGCCAGTAGCGCTTGCGCCTACTGAACAGTTTTTGGCAAGCATAGATCCATTAGTGCAAGATTACGGAATTGCCCTCAGAACTGTTCGCTCAATTGCACGCGGCGCACTCTCAGATGACTTTATACTTGGACTTCTGCATGCCGATTATGAAGACATGGCTGATGCTAGTCGTGGTGAACGAAGGTTTGATCAGGCCTTTATACGAAGTCAACGGCAAGACATGGCGCACACCCTAATGGGGGCAAAAAATGATGCACAGTTGCTAGAAATAGGCGGAAAAGCAGACGATGAAGAGTATGTTGCCGCACAGATAGCACAACACACGTTCGACTCGTCAGAAACTACAGGCTCACGATACTTGTTTCTACGTGCTTCATCACAAATCTGGCTGAATATGTTTAGTGCTGAACGAAGAAAAGTTCAGCTAGAGAAGCAGCTACAAGACCAAACACTTGGGCTCATCAACACCCACGGCGTAGTCGTACTTGTTGATCTGCTATCTACGCTGAAAGATCCAAGCCGCGACCCGGATGAATTGCGTCCGTTTCTGCAATACCTAGCTAAGAATCATTTTGATCCTTTTGAAAAGAGTATTTTAGAAGCTTCACTTGAGCGATTAGAAGGTGAGCCGCAATATAGCCTCAATGCATTTTTACATCTTGTCGATGACTGCTTTTCCGATGATGAAGAGTTACAGAAAACTGCCATTGAAACAATACCCAAAGATGCCCAAACGTGGTTCAAGTTCTTGCGAGATGTACTTAAGGTAGACGACGGCGCACTACCGCCAAGTACGCTGTTAGGCGCCAAATCATGGGATCACTGGCCGCCCAGCCTTCAAGAAGCATTTCTGGGACATCATCGGCGCGTAATAACCGAAACGCGTGATGCCTATTTAGAGATGCTTACACCACTTCGCGATAGTTCAAACTTTTACATACGCGACACGGATCTAGATACAATGAGTCGACCAGCTCAGACAACCCAGCGTAGTGGAGGAAAAAGACGAAAAGGCGGAGCAACACGTGGAGGCCGCGTTACAGCACGCCGGGCAAAACCAGAGGACTTTGTGCTCGGAGCAGAAATCGACACCGATTCGCGACCGGTTGGGCGTATAGCTACGCTCTCAAAAACGCCAGAAGGTCATATGCTGGGTAGCGGTATTGATATGACCAGCGAAGATTTTGATGAAACGCAATTAGACACACAGCTGCTCGCTCTGCGACCAGTTGCCGATTATTTAGCAAGTAAACGTTCTGACAGTGATATTCAAACCGATCTACTAAAAATGCTTCGGTCCTTGCTTGAAGAGCCTCGTGGCAATGGAGCAGAAAAAACAACCGACATACAGATAAGCATCACGAGCGCCGCGGTCAACAACCGACGTACAAGTGTCTGGCGACTCAATACTAACAAGCGAACTAATTTAAGTGTTGGCGATGTGGCACGACAAACAAGAATATTTTATACACTCTCCCGGGATGATGAGGGCCGAACGGTGTTAGGCATACTTGATATAAGCCACAAGGCTTCAAACGAAAATCTTAGGGGCGGTTGGAAACACAAACGCCGTAAATAAAAGCTCAGGAATATACATTTTGTAAGGTACACGGTACTCTATAAATATGGCTAAGCCGACGTTATACCTCATGCTGGGATATCCGGGAGCAGGCAAAACAACTGTTTCTAAAATAATTTCCGATCTTACCGGCGCCGTTCACCTGTGGGCAGACCAAGAGCGTCGTCGTCGCTACGGCGAGCCAACCTATGAACATGCAGAAAACTTGCATTTATATGGAATCCTAAACGAGGAAACTGTGCAGTTACTAAACCAAGGGCAGGATGTAATTTTCGACACAGGCTTTAACTTCTATAAAGACCGTGAGCACCTGCGTCAAATTGCTAATGATTTTGATGCACGCTGTGTATTAATCTGGGTTACCACACACCGTGACCTCGCGAAGGAGCGTGCTACTACAAATGCGCACCTGCGGCCAACTCGGGTGTTAGGAAACTTCAGTCATGAAGATTTTGAACGAATCAGCGATAATCTCGAGCCGCCAAGAAGCAATGAAGAATACATAGAAGTTGACGGAACAAAAGTTACCAAGGACTACATAGCTCAAAAGCTCGGTTTAGAGACATGACAAAACGCTCGAAAAAGAAGCTGATCAGCATCATAATTGGGCTGATCAGCCTGTTGGTGGCATATCAGCAACGCTCTGCTTTTGAGCCGCTGATCCAGTCAGCACAGCAAAATCAACCAGGGCTCTACGTTGTCACAGAGTTTGTTGATGGCGATACTATTCGCGTTGATATGAATGGTTCGGAAGAGACAGTGCGAATGCTCGGAATTGACACACCCGAAACACACGACCCACGAAAAAGCGTACAGTGTTTTGGCCAAGCGGCTTCTGACTTCACTAAAAAATTCATTGGCACTAGTCGGGTGCGGCTAGAGTCTGATCCTGACAGCACCAACCGCGACCGGTATGATCGGCTACTTCGCTATGTGTTTTTACCCGATGGACGCATGGTCAATATTGAACTTTTAAAACAAGGCTACGCGTTTGCGAATACGTTTTTCCCATTGAGCCGAAAGGAAGAATTTAAAACGTACCAACAACAGGCGGAAGCTGCCAGCGCGGGGCTGTGGGGAAGTTGTGAAATCGAAATCAAGCAGAACGGTCAAACTCAAACACAACCTATCTAATCAAGCCAGGCGTCTGACCAGCCAAAAGTTTTTACGGCAAAATCCAGTGGAAACATTACAAGACTGCTTCCGAAAAAAATACATAGCAAAATTGGCGCCGGCACTAACCATAAGAAAAAGACCAACGTTCGAGAATAGGGGCGCTTAATCCTATGAAATGCAGCTCGCTTTGCATGTAGCTGCTTCGTGGTATACATCCGCCGAGTGTAGTACCACAATTTTGGTAGATAATGGTATGTTTGGCCACCAATGGTGATCCGCAATTTATTGTCTCTGTGGAGCCTGCCACCTTCTTCCAAAATGCACAGCGCAATATCTTGGTCTTCATGAACCAGACTATTGTCCATGTGCACCTTACCAACAATGCGTCGCCAAGCTGATTTACGAATTGCCATGTTGGCTCCCCATAAAACCGGCAAGCGAAAAATAGCAACAGACCACATGAAATAAAGCCAGCTTGGTAGTACTGTCTTTGGACCATGTATACGAGGCAAGAAATCAGAGTAGCCCAAACCTGTAAGCCCATCAATGTCACGCGATGAAAAATTGCGAATAACACATTCTACCCAGGTAGGGTTCATGACCGAGTCGGCGTCAATTCTCGCCAAAATATCACAGCTCGCTGCTTCAAAACCGGCGTTACGGGCGTATGTAAAGCCTTGTTTTTTTTCTTTCACAATTCGAACAAATGGATATGACTTTGCAATCTCCACACTTTTATCTGTCGAGTTATTATCTACCACAATTACTTCGTTAGCCATGACAGTTTGCGTAGTGATTGCATCCAAGCAAGCTTTTAGGCGACGCTCTTCGTTATAAACTGGTATAATTATCGATAGCGTTAATGCTTTTTTCATTTTTCTTATTTTGATAGTAGCAGATGAAACAAAAAAATATTCTTAAACATTTAAACCGATCCGAGAAAAACGCCGAGAAACGTTTGTTAAACGCAGATTACGGGACAAAGGAAAAACGATTTCGAACTCGCTTGTTGCACCACTTACGCTTTGTTCGACCAGGTTATTGGTGGCACGAACGGTCGTGGTGGCAAAGGCTTATCGTTCTGCTCGTTCTACTTATTACCGGATTTACGGCAACAAGTTACGGAGTCGCAAGATGGTATATCGCTAAACACGCGCACGAGCCGCTCAAGTTTGGAGCAACGTTTATACCTAGTTACGCTCGCTATTACGAGCTCGATCCAGAAGAGACACTGGGCGCGTTAATACATGACCTAAACTTCAGGCATTTTCGGCTAGTAAGTTATTGGGATGATATCGAAAAAACTCAGGGCCAATATGATTTTTCAGGACTAGATTGGCAGTTCGACAAGATCGAAGAAGTGAACGGCACAGTGAGTCTGGCTATTGGGCTGCGACAACCGCGTTGGCCGGAGTGCCACATGCCAGATTGGGCGAAATCACAGCCCAAAGAAATCTGGTACCCCAAACTCAAAACCTTTATGGGTGCAGTAATTGATCGCTATAAGGACCGCCCCAGCCTCGATAGCTATCAACTTGAGAACGAATTCTTTTTAAGCGTTTTTGGCGAGTGCCCAGACTTTAGCAGGGACCGGCTTGTTGACGAATTTAACTTTGTTAAATTGCGTGACCCAGCACACGAAATAATTGTCAGCCGAAGCAATAACGCTTGGGGCATCCCTATCGGTCAGCCTCGGCCAGATAAATCCGCCGTTTCTGTGTATAAACGCGTGTGGGACCGTACTATTACAAAACGATACTATGAATATCCATTCCCGGCTTGGTTTTACGCTTCATTGGCTGGCTGGGGAGAGATTTTCACCGGACGGCCACTGATAATTCACGAACTGCAAGCCGAGCCGTGGGGCCCCGATAAGGGCATTACCGAGATATCGATTGCCGAGCAAAACAAGTCACTTGATGCCGAGCGGCTCCGAGATCGCTTTGAATATGGTCGGGCTACCGGGATGCGAGAGGTAGATCTTTGGGGTGCAGAAATGTGGTATTGGCGCAAAGTGAAGTTTAACGATTCCAGCCTGTGGGATGCTGCTCGAGATTCACTCCGCAAGATACAGTGCCCCACGTGCTACTAAGTCTAAGGTACAATGGATGGTATGAAAAAGAAGCGAGCCAGTCCTAAGACCATCCAGAATCGCCGAGCGCGTCACGACTATGCAATTGACGACAGTCTGTTGGTTGGCCTTCAGTTGACAGGGCAAGAAACAAAAGCACTACGCCATAATCATGGTCAGCTTCGTGGTGCATACGTAACGGTCAAAGATAATGAATTGTGGCTCATTAACGCCACAATATCGGCAATGCCAGGCATAGACATTTCTGAATCAGACCAGACGCGTTCGCGTAAGTTACTGGCAAAGCGCAAAGAGATCGATAAATTAATCGCCGAAAAGCAACAGGGCAAAACCATTCTTCCATTAGAACTGATCACAAAAGGTCGGTATATTAAACTACGAATAGCAGCCGGAAAAGGGAAGAAGCAGTATGACAAGCGCGAAACGTTAAAACGCCGCGATCAAACACGAGAAGCCAATGCAGCAATTAAGTCTCATGTTCGTTCATAGTTTATTGCAACCACTTGTCTGATAGGGGTTACTTCGGTATAATTCGACGGTTGCGTTTTAGTTTTATTACTATGCAAAGTACTTTTATTACAATGCTTCGCTGCAAAGCGAAGCGATATTCCGGGGTAGCTCAGCGGTAGAGCGGGTGGCTGTTAACCACTAGGTCGAAGGTTCGAATCCTTTCCCCGGAGCCAAAATGATTATGCTTAAAGACTTCTTGTACTGAGAAGTCTTTTTGTTTTGGTATTCTACTTATGTGTCTACCTATAAATTCAATTCTGCAACTTGTTTTAAGCCAATAGATATCGCTAACTATCTTGATGCTGGTGTAATAAAAGATGATACCCTGCATCACGAGCTAATAATGTCTATGGTAGTGCAAGGTGTATTTACAGTCACTATGGGGTGGAAAGAAGTATACCTGTACTTTATACCTAAAGATAGTCGCCAAAAAGAACTTATAGAAGCTATTGGAACAACTATTAAACGCGACGAAGTACCTGAATTTTTTAAGAAAAATATTGAGGAGAATTCTGAATATGATGTCATAGTTCTGGATCGTAGCGATGACGAAATGGCTTCGTATAGACCTGTCCAACTAAAGCGATTTGGCGTAAGAATGGATCCTGCAGAATTAACCGACAAATTCATTCAGTTCATTGATGAGAAGAACAAGCAATATGCAAAAAATAACGGGTCTATGTATGTATTCCTTGAGAATAAAGGTACGTTGGATTTTGCACCAATAACACAGCATCTAAAAGATGTTGGCTTTGCGTTCGACGAGTTATCTGTCTTTGTATTTAACAAAAAAGGCGGTGTAACTGTCTGTCAATTACTACCAATACGAGAGTTTGTTACTTGTCTCGATATTGATAGAAAAGTTATTTTTCTTAAAGACTAGGATCATAATCGATATATAGTCTACTCATCGACAACAATTCATAAACTAATCGTTTCCAACTCATCCTCTCGAGCGGAGCCAAGCCGTAAAAGATTAAGTCAGAACTGTGAAAATGGTTCTGACTTTTTGTATACCCAGACTAGAACTGAAACTGTCCACATACAAGTTACTTACGTAAAATATATAAATGAACACTGAAACTTTTTTATACATTTTTGTATATAACGTATGTAAAGAAATAGTGAAAGGATATAAATGAAACAATCATTGAAAATGTTAACGGGTGCAGTTGTAGCAGTAGTAGCTATTTCGGGATCAGCAGTACCTGCTTTTGCGCAAAGCGGAACAACCACAGAAGCTAAAGCTGCCGCACAGACAGCAAAGTGTACGACCTTAACGACAAAGATCGACGATCATATTACAAAAATAAATGCTGCGATTGCAAAGCAAACAGCGATCTATGATAAGCATGATGCAAAGATTGAGGCACTACTTACGAAGGCTAAGACCGCTGGAGCTGACACAACGAAAGCTGAAGCAGACTTACAAACGTGGGAGGGTCAAACTGCTGCAATAAAGAGTGCTCGTAATCGAGTAATATCAGATTTAAGTGCGCTCAAAAACTTGCAGTGCGCCGACCAAAAAGACCAGTATAAGCAAGGCCTAGCAAATGCTAAGGCTCAGCTACAAAATATTCGCACACTACAAAACAATAAAAAGGCATATTTCACCTCTACGGTTAAGCCTGATTTACAAGCGATAAGGGATCAACTTAAGAAGCAATAATCCCCACAATATGACTAAAGAAAACGAAAAAGAAATCATTGCAAAGGTTCTAGAGGGTGATACGAATGCTTACGGAGAGCTTGTCGAGCGCTACCATAAGGGTCTGTGCATTTACTTAGTAAATTTACTTAATGATGATATGCAAGCTGAAGACATAGCCCAAGACGCATTCATTAGGGCATTTGACAGGCTAGAAACCTACAACAGTAATTACTCGTTTTCGACTTGGTTATATAAGATAGCACGTAACTTAGCACTTAGGTATTTAGAAAATAACACTAAGCTTGCTCCAGCTTTTGATACTAATATGATCGAAACACCAACTACGGAGTCAGCCCAAGATTCATTACAAAAAGTCGAACAAACAGCTTCAATTCAAAAGGCGATAGCAAGCCTGAAGCCTGAATATCAAGAAGTAATTAACTTGTACTACTGGAATGGAAAATCTTACGAGGAGATTTCAGAAATTCTAGATTGCCCAGTCAATACTGTAAGAACTTGGCTACATCGATCAAAAGAGTCAATAAGAAAGGAGCTATATGGACAGATTGGATAAACAAATTATGTCAGCGAAAAAACAGTATGCGCCCAGTAAGGACTTTACTAAGTCAACGATGCGAAAAATCAGTAATAACTCTGCTAAGCAAAGTAACTTCAATTGGTTAAAGACATTTACGCTTTCGGGCGTGGCGTTGGTAGCAATTTTTGTAGTTGGGTTCACCTTTTTGCACAAAGATACGAACAACTCGCAAAAGCCTTCTGATACGGTTGCGACGAACACAAACCCGACAACAAGTCCTCAGACAGCTACGCAAACTCTGACTAGTGCCCAAACCACAGCAAATGAGATAAATACTGATTTAGCACAGCTAGATAAAGAAGTTGGTGGCTATACAGTCAGTTATTCAGACGCTGCTCTTGATAACCTTAATCAATAGAGCAATCAATTACTGCAGTCTGCCAGGTCTTGCTTAATTACGGTTATAACGTTCTCTATAGTTGTGAGCCAGTCAAAGAGTCGTCCTTTTGGGCGGCTTTTTGACTGTTTAGGAGGGAATTTGAGGCTTCGACCCAGACGCGTAGCGAATGAAGGTCGATGGTTCGGTCGTCAAACTTGCGCGCAGAAGCTGGCTCCGAGCACAAGTGCAGACGTGCTTTATCCTTTCCCCGGAGCCATATTTGACTAAATACCACTTTTGTGGTATTTTTTGCTTTATGGGTTACAGTATTCAACTCGGATATTCAACTGCCACTGTAGGAGAAAGCTTGGCAGAAGGTGACTTTGAATTAGCAGTTGTTGAGCCTTTTGAAGGAGGCTCTGAACTGCCGATTGAGCCAGTAGCAAAAGCAGTTTATGAAGAATTATATGAGCCAATGCCGGAAGCAGAGGAAGGCCTAGAGCCCACCACTACAACGTTACCACCCCAAATTACAGACGATGGTAGAATGGAAGCCGGGGTTACAATAACCACTAATTACACGAAACGAATTGCGGAACTCACCTGCAGTGGATTGCGCGACCTTGACCAGAAAGTGGCTAGTGAAGGGGCGGCCCTACTCTTAGAGCTTGTTGCAAGACTTACTCCCGAAGAGCCAAACGATAATTACTGGGAACCAACCGACGGAAATATTGCTAAAATGGCAAGCGTTTTGCTCGGTTGGGTTTTTGAACATCCGGACGCAACTTTCAGGTCTATTGGTTAGCAAAAGTTGTGTAGCAAATAGTTCTAACTTCCATCACCAAAGAGAGCCAAGGTTAGAACCAAAAATAACAGAGGTAAAGTGCCTCTGTTTTTTATTATGGGGTAAGATATAATTGTGAAATATGTAGTCTTATTGCGTGGAATAAACGTGGGCGGCAACAATAAAGTCAGTATGAAAGACTTGAAGCTGTCACTAGAGAAAAGTGGTTTCACTAAAGTTTACACTTACATAAACTCTGGCAACGTCATACTGTCTAGCAGCTTATCAACGAGTGAAGTGAATGACTTGGTTGAAGCAACCATCAAACGTGCATTTGGGTTCGATGTTTACGTGCTAACTTTATCCAGTGCCAACTTTCAGCGTATCGCAAATGACTTGCCTAAAAACTGGCGTAACGATACTGAAATGAGGTGCGACTGTTTGTTTTTATGGAAAGAAGTAGACTCCCTTGATGTAATAGACAGCCTGACAATCAAGCCGGATATTGACCGTGTAAAGTATGTTAGTGGAGCTATATTTTGGTCTATTGAACGCAAGGATGTAACCCGAAGTGGTTTGGCAAAAATTATTGGGACGCCACTATATAAAAAAGTAACGATACGGAACTGTAATACTGTGCGAAAGTTAACAACCCTTTTAGGAGCATAAACCCTTTTTGCTTAATCATAGTTCTATCTCCCATCACCAACAGGAGCCAAACTGGAACAGAAAAAGTCATATTCAGTAACTCTAGTTACTGAATATTTGTTTTTAAGATAAAATTGATATATTACATTATCTGATTTCCCTCATCCTGAACTATTAACTAGTCCTGAAGCATTGGCAGACAGACTGATTGATGTGCATGAAGGTGTGGTACTGATAGAAACTGGCTACGATGCAAGTTCATTCCTGCGCAAGATCATTGATTGTGCAGACGAAATCCGAGGAGAAAACCTCAGGAACAGAGGAGTGCTCTGGACGTATGACGGATACAAACTGTCTGGAGGTGAACCAATAGGCACAAATATGCAACAGTACCATCCTGGCTTTCATGAAATAACCTCCAGTGGATTTATGAGTCACATAGGGATTACTGAAATTGAAAAAATCCATGCCGTAGGCGATGAAATACTGGCTCACTGTCTTGGGCTTATAGACAACAGTAAAACATGGTCAAACGCTAACGTTACACTAGTCAATTTATCAAATAGAACTAGAGGGGGTAATCTAGGGCATATTGACGCAATGAACGATCTTACAATATGGCATGGTGCATCCCATCCTGGGCTAAGAATTAATAGACCTTCAGGTTTTATGAACATACCAGGGGCGCCAGAAGGCTACTGTTTAGTGTGGCGAGGAGCAAAATTAGTTGGGGCAGAACACGCTACGAGGCACTCTGTTTGCTACACAGGTCGTGTGCCACGAGTATCACTTGTAACGTTTTAAAACACGTGCTTACGCGCTCTGTTTTTGTTTGCCGAGTATCCACTTCTGAGAGGCATTCATTGGTTTATCGACTCGATGAACGCAGCCCATCCAGCAGCAGGGGCGTCGCTTTCCTTCTTTCAGCTCGGTGACAGTGCGCTGAATGTGATTTTTTCGTGTGTCAGCCTGTTTAACCGTTACGTTCCAGCAAATCCATTCGTTTTGCGCTAAGGCTGTGAGGCTATTCCATTTTTGTACAACTAGGTTGTCTGACTCTAAGGATTTACGTAAGTCTGCGGGCATATTGTGTGCCAACCCATCCTTTACTTGTATCGTCGTCATAGACCTATAGTACTGTTTTACCTACGATATTGCCATGACAACAGTGCCGACCAGCATTAAAAGACTGCCGATAAGTTTGTTGCGTATATTTGTTTCTTTAAGGTATCGCCAACCCAGAAAAACTGCTATAAGCACTTCGAGCCGCCGTACACTAACCGCATAGCTTGTGTACGTCATGCCGACAGCGACGATATGGAAAAAGGCGCTAAAGAATGAACTGATTCCAGATCCAATCAGCACAAAACCGTTGGACTTAACTGCCGCTTTTAGCTCCTTCCTTTTTACGAAAGGTACGTGAGCAAAAAATATCCACCCGAGCGCGGTTGTTGCGTAAAGACTGGTGAATGCGTCGTATCCGTTATTAGAAATAACCTTCAATAATGTCGTGTTAATCGCATATCCAAGCGCAACACATAAACTAAGCTGTGCACCTCTGTTAGTCACAAGGTGAGTAAGTGGATCGTACCAAGCTGTGCGCTGGGGTTTAATATTTATCACATAGGCACCAAGAAATATGCTGAGTATTCCCAGCACTCCAAACCGAGGCGGGTGTTCTTGTAAAAATAATCCAGCGATAATTAGCGTGAAAACCGGCACAAACGCATTGAGCGGTGCCGTATACGAAAGCTCTTCATGCTTTAGTGCAGCAAGATTGAGTTGTGTTGCTAGCAAATTTGCTACCGCTGCACCAATTATTACGATCGGAATTGTGCGGACTAGTTCTATCATCTGGCTTGATCGCATCAATAATATCGGCGTAAGAATGATGAGCAAAATCGAATAACTTACCCAAATATAGGTAGCAGCACCAACGTTTCCAGCCATCTTCTTACGAAAAAAGCCTGAGTAGGATTTACCAAAGGCACCAAGCAATGCATAGAAAAACCACATGAATAAAAGTATATCCTAGTTCAGACCTTGCCCGGCTTGATATACTGAAGCTATGCAAAAATTAGCCACGCGCGTTTTCATATACGCCTCCGTAACATTTGGAGTTCTTGGAGTCATAATGGTGCTAACTGGGACCGATCCGGATGACAAAAGCCACGGACTTGAGCTTTTGATCTCAAAACTTTTTATGGCAACGGTATTTGTGATTTTATCTTCATTTGCCCTGAGTGTTGCAGGGAAATATCTCGACGGTAAATCTTAGCTAGACGGCTCCAACTTCTCCAGTACGCCTTTACGCTTAACTATATTCTTATAATCCCACTGTATTACTTTTGATTTTTCCAGCCAGCGCATGAGGTCTTTACTATTAATTTGATCGACATTGGTGAACCGTGCTTCGGCGGCCTTAAAGCTACCCTCTGCCTTTAACCCAGGCTCATCAAATGACTGACCGCTCCAAAAGAGTAGGCGCACTGCATCTTTGAGCCTGTCGTACCCAACAATTGGATTACCGTCCAAAAACCAGACCGGGGAACCATGCCAGATTTTATTCTCAGCCCCAGACAAGCTTTTATCAATTTCTTTCGCCAATAGATCACAAATCTTCTTATCTTGCGGCTCAAGCTTGTTATTAAATAACTTTGTATCAGTATGCATATTTTCATTTTACACCAAAGAGTAAGAGAATCTTTTTATTGATTGTGGCAAGAGGGTATAATCATTTGAGTAATCTAAGGACTATCTTGAAGTTAGTAATACAAATTCCGTGCTTAAACGAAGAAAAGACATTGCCCACTGTGCTAGAGTCTATTCCTGCGGCGATAAAAGGTGTGGACTCAATTGAAATTTTGATAATAGACGATGGCTCAACCGACAAAACGGTCCAGATCGCAAAGGACCAGGGTGTAAAGCAATTCATTCATCACATCGGTAACCGTGGGTTGGCTCGCTCTTTCCACGATGGAGTTAACAGAGCACTAGAGCTTGGCGCAGACATAGTAGTGAATACGGACGGCGACAACCAATACCCCCAAGAGAAAATTGGAGATTTGATCACACCAATTTTAGAAGGGAAAGCGGATATTGTTATTGCAGATCGTCAAACGCAGACCATTGAGCATTTTTCTCCTTTCAAAAAACGTCTGCAACATCTGGGCACGACTATTGTCAACAAAGCAGCTGGGACACAGATTCCCGATGCTGTCAGTGGCTTTCGAGCTTATTCTCGAGAATCGCTTATGCTGCTGAACACCATAACTCGCTTTAGCTATACCACCGAGACAATCATCCAGGCAGGCAATAAAAAACTTGCTATTGCTAGCGTCCCAATAGCTGTAAATCCAAAAACCAGAGAGTCGCGCTTGTTTTCATCTACCTGGGAGCATGTCACGAAATCTGCGGTTTCAATTGTTCGCGCATACATCATGTACAAGCCGTACGTTTTATTTAGTTCAGTGAGCCTGTTCCTGCTGGTCGCCGGACTTATTCCATTTGGTCGATACCTGTACTTTGTTTTGCAAGATCAGCATGGTGCTCATTTGCAATCACTCATAGTGGGTTCTGTGTTGCTCGGTGGAGCCTTTTTGTCATTTGCGTTGGGCATCATTGCCGACCTTATTCGAATAAACCGAATATTAATTGAAGATAGTCTTGAACACCAAAAACGTGAGCGTTTCGGTAAATAACTAATTCTCAATTACAAGGGGCGCAATAATGCTGCGCGCCTTATGATTGGCGTCAATAACACGCTGACTTTCGCGGTACCATTCTTGGTCGCTGCGCAGAATAAACGCCGTTACACCAAGACCTTGCGTTGCTATCAATAGCGCAAAAACTGCTAAACCGATTTTTAGACCACGCAGACCTTGTAGCGCATAATTGAAAATACTAATCAGCAATAAGATCATCGGAAGAACAATAGGCAATAGGTAGCGCCCTTGGACGGCTATCCTTTGGCCAACCCGTACAAAATCTGTATAGTTCTGCAAGAATAAAATCGCTACGAAACATACAATTATGCAGAGGAACAAACCATCTTCTTGTTTAAACCGCTGTCGTTTGAATAGCGCCAGGAATACACCAAGAAAAAAACCTGTAATTAAGAATAGTCGCGCAACAATTAATGGCACAGCAAACGGTGCTCCAACCGAATATTGACTAGCCGGTCCATTCAATACGTATAATAAGCTACGGTATAATCTACTCAACCAAAAACGCGTAAACGGGTAAATACTGGTGTTAAGATTCGCATCCTTGTAATAGATAAAGACATAGTTGCGCTGCCATGGCGGGTATTGCCAACACTGGTGCTCAGTCAATACCTGACGGCAGTCGGGTACCGGTCGTCCGTAACGCAGGACGTTAATGCCATATCGCTGCCAGCTTAGGCCTGCGGCGATAATAAACAGCGCAATAACGCCTAGCTTGTACAGGGTAGAGAGTTTACTGAAGCTTTTTCGAAAACTACTGACGGCAGGTGTTATACCCATTGTTCGCCAAATGCTCCAGACAAGAAAAATGACTAGGCCAAAGAAAGCAGGCAAAAACGTATATTTAGTAACACAGGTAATGAGCCCGGTGATTGCGAGCCAAAAGAGTGTTGCTGAATCAACCTTTTTTGACTCAAGCAAGCGCAGGGTCTTCAAGGCCAGATAAACTACAACAGAGGAAAGCAAAAACATGGCGTTGTCGTAATTTATTTGTGCTGACAACATCGAGACCATCGGGACAAGCATAAAAAAACTAAGCGCCAGGTGTATCTGCGCCAGCGAATATCGAGTGAATCGCACAAGCGCACTTCGCAAAATCAGGATAGCCGGAACAACCATGGCGAGCGATAAACAACGGAGTACAAGTATTTGTGCTAGCTCAGTGCTACATACAGCTCTGATTCCACGGAATAATTGTCCAAACAAGTAGTGATACAAAAATGATGGTTCGCGAGCTACCGAACCATACACATCGGCATTGGGTGGTTGATTGGCAAAGAATGGGTGCCAGTAGTTGGAGTACAGGTTGATCAAACCAAAATGGTACGCCTCGTCATAGGCCATTGGATAAATAGACGAGAAAATGATCCACAGCACACCTGCAACAAAAATGACCAGACAAACAATAAAAAACCATTTGCTACTAAGAGTTGCTTTTAGTCTGCTTAGGAGAGATTGTTTTGTTAATGCCTGACTTTTTGAAGACATAGATACCCCATTATACCCCGGGTTTTTGTATAATACGTATGTGCAACCAACAAAACGGTGGAAGCAAACGTTATCAGTTCTTATCTTACTAGTAAGTGCATTTGTCACGTACCGCTACATACGAACTCACCCCGAGGTTTTGACAAGTCTTCGCCACACATCGCTAGTATTGGTGGGTGTTCTGCTGGCACTGTTTAGTTTAACGATCGTGGCGCTTGTGATTATTTTGGAAGCAAGTTTAAAAATTGCAGGAGGTCAGGTTAGCAAGAAACAAAAGACACTGTTAGTCGTCTACTCTTCGCTTATTAATTTTTTTGGGCCACTCCAAAGCGGTCCGGGCTTTAGGGCGCTATACTTAAAAAAATACCATTCAATTAGCCTAAAGCGATATAGCTATGCCACACTTGTGTACTATTTTCTTTACTCGGTTATTAGCGCAGTCTGCGTTGTTCTAGCAACATCCTTGTGGTGGCTGGCAATCCCGATGTCATTATTGTTATTTGCGGTTATTATAGGGTCAAGTCGCTATGAGCTGAGCCGAAAAATTAAGTTTGCAGTTTTAGAGTCAGCTAGTCTGATGGTGATTGGCGTCGTTATTCAGGTGGTTACACTTTGGCTGCTGTACTACTTTGAGCTTCGGAGCATAGACCCAACTATTGGCCTACGTCAAATACTAGGCTACACAGGTATAGCAAACCTGACGCTTTTCGTAGCGTTCACGCCGGGTGGGATAGGTTTTCGCGAATCGTTTTTGGTACTCTCGCAGAAAATTCATAACATCGACCCGCAGACAATTATTGCGGCTAACATTATTGATCGATCTGTTTATATACTTTTTTTGGGCATTATTGGCATTTTGGCACTATACTTTAAGGCTACTCAGCAGTTGCACGTCAAGCAACTTTCTCGAAAACCTCGGCAAGTAAACGACTGATTTTGTCTACTGAAAATTCCTTCTCGTATAAGCGTCGACCCGACAATGCAATTTTTGAAAGTTCCTTTCGGTGAGTTTGTGCCCAAATAATTGCATTTGCTAATGACTTTGGGTTTGCTTGGTCTACCAACAAACAGTTTTGTTGATCAATAAATAGCTTTGTTACGCGGTTTTTTCCGACAATGGTTGGTACACCAGCTGCTAATGCTTGGGTGGTTTTTCCCGATATAACATATCGAGCCTGTGTTGTACCTCCAAACGGACCACCTAGGAAAATATCAGTCTCATGCATTTGACGAGCTATTTGGTCGAAGGGTATTCGGCGTGTATACGTAATAGATGTACCGGTAGAAGCGCTTACATCCGCGACGGCACGTTCGACCTTGTTGTCACCACCAACAATGTAAAATGCATACTCATGACTATCGAGAAGCTGCGTTGCTTTTAGAACGTAGTCAATGCCATGCAGAGGACGCATGTTCCCGTAGAAAAATACTCGGAAGGGTGCTTTTGTCACTTTTTTGGTATCTGCCGGCTTAAACAACGCTTCGTCCGCACCAACAGGAATAGCGTAATACTTATTTTTATCAATGCGGTTCAGTTGGCTTGAAAATCCAGCATGCTCAGCGGTATCCGCCAAAATAAACGTAGTTTTCGCCACAAGCCAGCGATACAAAGCTGCGAACAATCTATGGGGCAGTCCGCCCCGTCTAATTTTATGGTGTTCATATACCAGCCACTCTATCGGGTTAATAAATTCGTCATATATTACTGGCTTACCAATGCATACAAGTAGGGCTAGTGGCAGGATTTCATAAGCTCGAAACGTAAGCAGGTACACATCGGGCTTATATTTGAATCTGGTAATTACCAATTTGGCTGCTATCTCGGTGTAACGTAACACCCCGAGGTGTTTATTTTTGACGATAACGGGGTGAACATTCGGTAAACGCTTAACTGCTGCGCGGATTGTTCGAGCGCGGACATAGTCGGGTTCCTTATAGCACGTTACCAGCGCGACTTTCATCATTGCATTGTAGCATCACGCGTTACGATGATGCGATCTACTTGCAATCTGTTGTTTGTTGCAGTAGGATCAGTAAATTATTATGTCGACAGGTTTAGTGACGCCGCCATCCTCCAGCGAAATAGAGCAAAACTTTGAAGCCTTGCGTTTTGCTGTTGGCGCATATGATCCGAGCGACCCGCAAGCCAGTCATCTCCGCAAACACCAAGTATCTGGTATCTATGGTTTTCGCGAAGCAGTAATGGACGAATTAACAATTGATAGCTATGCATCTGGAATGGGTATCGCTATGGTCAGTCCAACTGGTTCTGGTAAAACAGTAATGCAGTCAGAGATTCTCAGAATGATGCATCAAGGACTTCGCGAAAGAACACCAGAAGGAGATTTAGCGCTTCGCGCATTAGTGGGGGTTCCACGCATTAAAATCGGACGCCAAACTTACGGCGAAAAAGAACAGCAGGGTTTACGCAGCTTTGCTCCAGATTTAACCGTTACAGGCACAGGGAGGCGGGGCAGAGTAGCCGATGCGGATGTAACTATCGCATGCTACCAATCATTCCCAGGGATGGAACGAAGCGGTGAACTGAAAAGATTAAACCCTAATGTAGTGACTGCAGACGAAATGCACCTTGTTATTAATGGAAAAGCGTCTGAAACTTTGCGACGACTTTTGCCTGGCCGGTTAGCCGTCGGCTTCAGCGCCACCCCTTCATATAGCCAAACTCGTACCGCATTTGATATGTTTCCGCTGGTGGGCATGCACGAAACAATTCGCGAAGGAATAAACGACGGCTACATATCTCCGCTAGAGGTTCGGTTAATACAGGCTTCCACCCGAATTATCGCCGGCCGCACGCGCCTTGGAGAATTGAACGAAGCAGACGTATTTCGGGCACTCAGAGAAATTCCAGACTTTAACTTAATTCGTGCCATAGTCACAAACCAGGCTCAACGAAATCGTGTTGGAATTATCCACTGCCCACCAGGGCACGATCGTCTTATATCAAGGGAACTTGCAAGGAGATTGTCGAATCAAATTATAGATACACCAACTGGTCGGCGAAAGCTGCGAGTCTCGCACGTGGATGGCGATATGACCGCCAAAGAGCTTGACACTATTTTTAAGAAACTTGAAGCGCACGAAATTGATGGGATTACAAACGTAGACCTTGTTAATGTCGGTTGGGATGGCGACGTAGAATATGGTATTAACACACGTCCTGTCATGTCGGTCGTACTTGCCGAACAAGGCTTAGGGCGTGTTATGAGATGGAGGCAGGGAAAGGTCGCTGAGTACTTCGATTTGGTGTATGATATCGCGACACCAGATCAGACCAGGGAAAGGCCCCAAGTTACTGCTATCGACGTGTTAAACGAAACGATTGTCGTCCAAGGACATCGTTTTGCTTCCACCGACTCAATAGCACCAAAATCACGAGCTATGAAAGGAACGCTTGATCCTGAACTTCGCGCGGCGATGAACAAGCTTGATCAACTACCAATCGATGAGATACGTATTACTAACGGGCAACAATCTGTGCCCTCTAACTGGGTGAATGCTGGCTACTTGGGTTACGTACTTGGCATCCCCGAATCAGAAGTTATTAGGCGCCTCAGTAAGGCAAAAGTTGGCAGCAAAACACAGCAAGATGGAGAAAAGCAATTTGTGTTGTATCCTCCTCGAAGCGAGGCGCTGCTTGCTGAGATGCTTGGTTTTGAACCGCTGCTTGCCAGTGATATAACAATGGGACAGATTATAAGCGATCCCGAGCTTAGCAAAGGTCGTAGCGCTTCAGTTATTCGACGCGTACTTGCAGCCGAAGACTGTGAACAAGTCCATAAATTAGATGAAAAAGGTCGGGCCACAAGAGCATATGACCGAGATGAAGTTACTGCAATACTAAACCCGAAAACCAATATTGGCTGGCATACGAAACGAGTCGCACCCGCACGACGCGCACCAGCTCCCGCAAGAACGTCTGCCGTCTCAAAAACAACCACTCACAGACGACCCATGAAAGAAACTGCCGACGAGCACCAAGCGAGGAGAAAAGAAGAAGATAAAAAACCAATCGATACTGAAGCAGTAGGGGCTTTCCGCAACTGGCTCCAAACAATTTTGGTTGATGTTCGCAGAATTTCGCACCAGGAAGAACGTGGCGTAAGATTAGGGCAAGAAAATCTTGCTACGCAGCTTCGCATGCATGGTCTACTTAGTTATCCGCCGGGCTTCGAGCAAGCAGTGCGAGAATCCGGGTTACGCCCTACGAAACGTATGCGCGAAATAATGCAAGAACACCAAATATCCTGGCCGGCACTTTTATTATGCAGCCGTCAGGCATCTCGTGTCACAGAGACAACGATGCGTAGAGGAACATACTAAAGCGTGTTTCTTGCTGTCTGATATACTGTCTGGTGAAGATGAGTGTGGTAAGTTTGGTAATTACTTCAGTGCTTTTGATAGGAACCTCCGCAATTTGTTCTGGTGTTGCGCTAGCATTGATGTCGCTCGATGTTGCAACGCTAAGAAGGAAAGTTCAGCTTGGTAACAAAAGCGCCAAAAAAGTACTTCCGTTACGTGAAAATGGTCACTTGAGTTTAGTCAGTATTCTCGTGACCAATGTGGCGGCAAACGCTGCTATTTCAATTTTTTTAGAAGGACGCTTAAACGGTCTCGTAGCTGGTTTGATCAGTACAGTCTTAATTGTAGTGTTTGCTGAAATATTGCCTCAGGTTGTATTTGTGAGAAGGTCAATGTATTTTGTTGCTCGCTTAGCACCAATGATTAAACTTATGGTCATCGCAACATACCCTTTCTCAAAACCCTTACAGCTACTTCTTGATGCCATATTCAAGAACCAACCAACAAAGCTGCATAGTCGACACGAGCTGGGCTTAATTATTGCTGAGCATGCCGATGATAAAAAAAGCGAGCTCGACGAGAGTGAAGTCGAGATTATTCGTGGCGCACTCGCATTAAGCGAGAAACATGTTCGCGACATCATGACTCCAATCAACGAAGTTTACTGGCTAACTTCTCAGACGACTATAGATGGTATTAAGATCGACGAGCTAAAGGAAAAAAACTTCAGCCGCGTTCCGATTTTTAATACACAACTAACCGAGTGCTACGGATTATTGTTACTTAAAAGTCTGGTCGACATAGACTTTGATGAAACGCCGCAAACAATACATCAGCTTCCACTCCACCAAACGCAAACTATTGGTCAAATGACGGCACTTGATACAATTTTCCGACGTTTTATTACTGCACGAACACATATGATGCCGGTGAGCCATGGAGGCAAATTCGTTGGGGTAGTTACCATCGAGGACGTTGTGGAAGAAATTATTGGACAAGAGATTGAAGATGAGCGTGACACTGCTCTTAAGCGACAACAAAAATTGAAAGCGAAAGAACAGTGAAGTTACTTCGGATAACGTCTGTGAAGCACGGCATAGATCCCGTATGGCACGTGCAGCTAACCGTATTAGTCGCCATCGTTCTGCAGTTCATATTACCCGACACATTCTTAGCAAGCTCTAGGCACACACTTGCTATCGTGTCACTTTTTGCCCTTATTAGCCTATCCTTAACTACGCCACACCAAGATGTTTTTGAATCGTTTTGGCGACGAATCAATGTACTAGTTTTAACCGCGAGCGTCGGTCTTACTAATATATACTCCTTGCTCAGAGTTTTAGACTTGTTACTTAAAGGCGGTGTCTACAATGGTCACGATTTAATTCTGACCGCGATAAACATATATTTAACTAATATTGTTGTTTTTGCTTTTGTGTATTGGGAAATTGATGGTGGAGGTCCAGGACAGAGAAAGCTCGCAAAGCGCACCGACCGTGACTTTTTGTTCCCCCAGGATAACCTACATAATCAGCCAGATCACCATTGGATTCCAACTTTTATTGACTACCTATACGTATCCGCGACAAACGCCACCGCATTCAGCCCAACAGATGCTATGCCGCTACTGCGAAGAACAAAACTATTGATGCTAAGTCAGTCAATGATCTCGCTGTTAACCATCGCACTCATTCTGGGACGAGCCATAAACGTACTAAGCTAAAACCACTTGTTACGCTTGAAAAACCAGGCAGCGCCACCAATCATAACACTGGTAACGCCTAGAATTATCCAAAAGGCATTCGGGTTGTGTGCTGCCGGCAGGCTAATGTTCATGCTATAAACGCCAGTGATAAGCGTAAAAATGCCCATAAGTATTGTGATACTTGTCATTAACTTAAATACTCGATTTAAGTTGTTTGCCGTTATGGTGCTGTACGCTTCGCGCACATTACGTAGTGTGTTTAGGTGAGATTGCGCCAACATTGTTAACTCGTCAGTGCTTAATTGAAGATCTTCAATTAAATCGCGATCTTCCTCGTACAGTCGAACAAATTTACCATTATATAAATTTCCAAGTAAATTCGCCATCGGCTCGAGTACAAGCAAAAAGTCATTCAAGTCTTCCTCGATGTCGATAAAACTAATAAAATCTTCATTTGCAATTTGTGTCTTCTCGAGCTGAGCACGTATCTGCCATATGCGTCGACTGGCATGATTAATACGTTGCTTATACCCCTTATTGACCACACTTAATATCTGTAGTATCAACTGCGTTCGTTTGCTAGTGATTATCCCTGTTTCACCAGAGATAATCTGGTTTAAGTTCGTAAATGGACGGCGGCTAATGGTAATGACCAAACCACCGGCATGGACAATAAGGAGTGGGGATGTGGTTAGTTTTTCCTCGATAGGCAAACAAAACCGGGTAAATATGTAGATGGCACCCCGGTCACGTTCAATGCGTGGAGATTCGTTTGGGTCAATACCATCAATTAACAAGTCTTCGTCAAGATTGTAGCGAGACGCAAGCTTCCGTAGTTCCGCCTCAGTCGGAGCTTCGAAATGCAACCATGACCCATCAATTGGCTGGGCTAGCTCCAATAATTCAGGTGCTTTCGCAGTATTGTGAAAAATACGGGTCATATGAGACTACTTTGGTTTTAATAATGCTTATGCATTAGTATACCTTAAAGCAGCGCTCCACAACAGCTTGGGAACTATTTACTTATTAACGACTTTACGAGATCTACTACCTGGTGGGGTGTGTAGTCAACCTTAAGGAGGTAATTCTTAACACCAAGCTTTTTAGCTGCGGAAATAACTTCTGGATTTTCAATATTGCTGAATGCAATAACTGTAATGGTGTCGAGTACTTTTTTGTCTTTTAACTTTTTTAGAACATCAATTCCATTCATTTCAGGCATCAACATGTCTAAAAGCATCACTCTTGGTTTTTCAGACTCCGCTAGCGTCACAGCCTCGAGTCCATCATTGGCGACAAACACAGTAAATCCAGCTTTTTTGAGAACAATCTCATAGGCATCTGATAACACTTTTTCATCATCTACAACTAGAATGGTGCTTTTACTCATTATGCAACGCTTCTATTGGGTTAATCTGGGCCGCCCTTCGTGCGGGGAAGTATACAACAAAAAGACCCACCAATGCGCTCAGCAACAGGGTAACAAAAACGAGGGAAGGGGAAATAATAAATACCTTAATTGACTCAGCCACGCCGTTGCCACGTGCATAGTTATTTAACACCGCGTTTGCAACCGAACCAATAATGATTGCACCCAGTACACCAAAGAAGCCTCCGAGGAACGAAAGCATCAGCGCTTCTGTTATAAATAAGCGTTTAACATCTTGCTTACGGGCACCTAGCGAAATCATTAGGCCAATTTCTCGAGTTCTCTCGAGCAGAGAAATGGTGAGCGTATTAAACATACCCAAAATAGCAATCACCATCCCAATACCACCGAAACCAACCAACACAAGACGGAGCAAGGTAAACACCTGGTTAATCTGGTCCAACGTATCGAGTGGCGAAGATGTTACGAAGCCAAGACCTTCTATCGCTTTTCTTATAGTTGGCACAGCGTCACGATTGTCTGCTACAACCTTAAGCTGCGTGGCGTCCTGCATACCTTCTCTCTCAACCAGTGAACTATCAATAAACACCTCGGCACGAGAATCGCTCTGATACACGCCTCGTACAGTAAGTTCCTTCGTTACTGTTTTTTTAGCACCTTCCGCATTTACTACTCCGAAGCTAATCGAGATTTTTTTATCTGTTGCATCTTTGGCACTACCGATTCCCAACGCTTTCACTAACGAATCATTAATCATTAAACCATCTTGTGCGCCCTCCCCAAGTATTTTGCCAGCGCTGAAGTTCAGACTACTTAGTCCAGTAAATGTACCATCAGCCGCAAACACCACCGTTTCTGTTTGCGAACTGCCGAGCTTGGCTTTACCGGCGCTACTATATGATTTACCTACGTCTCGGACGTTAGAAAGGGCTTTAATTTGCTCAGCCGCTTCGTTGTTAAGTTTTAATACTTTTGAGCGTGCTGACGTGACATCTATAGTTTGTACCGAGCTAGAACCTATAACTTGCTTACTTACCAGGTCTTGCAGTCCAAGACCAAATGAAAGCAAGAACACAATTGCGCCAATGCCTATAACCACACTTAGCACTGTCAAAGTCGTACGCAATTTCTTAAAAGTTAGGTTCTTAAACGCCATTCGGAAAAGGATGTGGTACTGGATAACGCCCCCGTTACGGGCTGGCGCAGAAGCAAAACTGTTCTTTTCTTTATTTACCACTAGTGACCTCGCGGGCTGATTTTCCAAGTCCAATCATGCTAGCAACTTTATTGAATTTCTCGTTTACTTCGGACTTGTATCCACCTTCATCTTCGTTAACGATACCGTCTGCGATGAATAAACGATGATCACTTAAGGGCAAGTAGTCGCTGTTATGGGTAACGAGAATAATGGTTGAATTATGGTCGTTTTTAAACGACATTATTAAACGCATAATCATATCGCCATTTTTACTATCAAGGTTTCCGGTTGGCTCATCTGCAACCAAGAGGAGTGGAACCGTTACTGTGGCGCGCGCCATCGAGATTCGTTGCTGTTGACCAATCGAGAGTACTTGCGGACTCATGCTGGCTAAGCGCTCAAGATCAACGCGACGCAAGCTTTCTTTGGCTTCTTTTGTCGCCTTCACACGATCCATGCCCGATAAATACAGGGGTAGAGCGATGTTTTCAAGCACATCTAAACTACTGATCCAGTTATTTGTCTGATATACACTTCCGAAATGCTGCGCACGGAATTTTGCACGCTCGTTCTGGTTCATCTGATACAAGTTCTGTCCGTTTACATAGACCCGACCAGCAGAAGGGGGCAGGAGTCCAAGTATCATATTGAGTATGGTAGTTTTTCCACTTCCGGACGGACCATAAAGAATTGTAAACGTATTCTTTTTTATTTCGAAATTGACGTCTTTTAGCACCTGTACCGTCCCATCCTGGGTTTGGTACTGCTTGCTAATGTGCTCGAATCTCACAAGTGTGTCTGCTGCCATAGATAATTAGTTAGCCTAAATTTCCGGCTAACCTCCCACCCCAAAAATCTTCTGTAATGCATTGAAAATAATGCTGAATACATTTTCGCTACCACGTCCTATTATGGCTGATTGACTTTCCGAGTTGCCTGCGTTGTTTGCTTTGTCGGTGGAAATTGCCTGTACACGGTAAATACTCGATGTAGCAAGGTCAGACACGATCACAACATGTTCGGTTGTTAACTTGTTATCAACCGGTGTCTGGTTGGTAAAGGCACCGGACTGACCAGGTCCAAAAGCAACTTGGCTGGAAGCTTTTTCATCTGTTTTCCACGAAACAATTATTTGGCCCCGAGCTTCAGAGCCAGTACCACGAATGGATGTTTCAACATTAAGATCACTGATTTTTGGAGCTCGTGTATCAAGCGCGGTGCGAAACGTCTGCGTATCACTGACGGCAGCATTCCCAGCTCCGTCTACAGAGCGAGCAATTAGGCTATAGTCTGAATCATCCTCTAAGCCCTGGATGGTGAGTTCGTGTTCTGTAACGAGCTTTGAATCAATTACCTCTTTACTGACTCCCCCTCGTTGTTGGTAGGTGAGTGCAGAGGTTGCCGGAACGTTTGTTGTCCACGAGACCTTCTGTGTGCTGCTCGGGGATCCCTCGACAGGCTGGAAACGCAAGTTACTAATTCTTGGGCGTGCGGGGGTAGTAAAGCTATACACGTCACCGCTGTAGTCGTTCCCGTCAGCATCTACCGTGTTTAGCTTGAAGAAATACTTTGTCCCGTCATCGAGGTCACTCAGGCTCAGGGTGTAGAACGACTCAATTATTGAGGTGTTTATTGATTGTATACCGCCAAAGCCTTCACTTTTGCCGTACAACAGAGTCACTTTGCTAGCATTTTTGGTTTTAAACTTAATATCCGCGCTGGTTATTGAAACCTTCAATGGCTCAACTTCGCTAACTGTTGGCGCAGGCTCGGTTGTGAATGATCTCTCCGTGGAGGTCCCCGTGTTTCCATCCCCATCCGTCCATTTCGCTATGTAGTAATATGTTGTTCCCGGTTGCAAATTTGATAGATTGACTGAGTGGTTCGAGGTCTGTGTCGAGTTACCAGTTTCATCTTGTAAGTAGGTTCCGGATTTCGTCCCGTAGGCAATTTTGCTATCACTTTCTCTATCGGTAAACCAATAAATCGTTGCCTTGCGCGTTCCTATATCTTTGACCTTGGGCTGATCAGTGTCTGCCGTTAGCTTTGCAGGGGAAGTAAAGCGTCCTGTTGGCAGGCGGCTTGCCACGTTACTGGCTACACCACAGCTCCCAGCGTTATCGCACGCCTTAATATGGTAGTAGTACGTTAACTGATTTAAACCAGAGTCAATGAAGCTAAGATTTGCGTTTGACGTAGAACCGACCTGCGTAAAATTACTATTGTCGGTAGAGCGATATATGCGGTAACTACTAATGCCTGCGCCGGGCTGATCTGGTTCAGACCAAGACATCGCGAGCTTCCAACTACTTGTAGCTCTTGTCGAAACATCTGATATTTCAAGATCCTGCGGTGCACCAGGAGCCGTCGTAGATGCAGAAAAAGTAACGCTCGCAACGTTATCATTATTCACATTACCAGACTGATCCTTAGTGATCATATACAACGTGTTGGTGCCTTGCTGTGTTGCGTATGGCCCAGAAGCAAGCGTTTCGATTCCTTGGCCCGTCCAGTTACAGTTCGTGGCGTTTTCGTTAATCGGCTCATTGACCGACCAACAGTAGTCCAGGGTACTTTCATCGCCGAAATATGTATAACCGCCACCAGATGGGGGGTCCCAATTAAAGGAGAATGCGTTGGCGGTATTGCTCGTTGGTGTAACCTGCAAATTTGAGGGCGCCCCAGCCGCCAAATTAGTTACGACAACAGCAGATAGGCTTGGGCCCTGAACGTTGCCCGCATAATCGATTCCTGAGATAAAAACAAAATTTACAAATGCAATCGAATCGTCTAATCTAGCAGCGTCCGCAGGCTTCATGACAATTGATCCTTCGCTAAAATCTATAACATCGCTCGTGTCGGTTACGCTCCCACTCCCAGTGTGAGCGGTACCGTACCAGTTATTGTCGTCTTCGTTGCAGCCAGACATCCCAATCAACATATTAGTCACGCAGTACTTCATGCCCGCAAGCCCCGATTCGTTGTCATAGGCATTCGCACCACCGTTGGTTAGCCACGTAACACGAAACTCTTTGGTATTGGTGACGGCAGGGGCAGTGAATAATGTTCCGATGAAGGGATCGTTGCCATCATACTTATAGTTTGTTTGCGCCGCTGATCCTGTGTAGATGAAGTTGAGGTTATCAATAGCCTTAACACTAAAATAATATGTCTCAGGCGTGTTCATTGATACGGACGAAGATAGGTCAAGTTCTGTGCCGCTAACAGCGTAAGGACATGCATTGTTGACATCGAGCGGCGAAGAACCTGGCAATATGCCTTGTGTGGAAGCTGGGTCGGCCGAACTTTCGGTACCTAAATACAAGCAGTAACCTTTTATGCCTGATTCGTCTGGACCATCTTCACCTGCATCCCACGAGAAGAATGGGGAATTATCATTCGACCAACTACCCTCGGAGATAGTCGCACTACCTGCATTTTTCTTAATTACAATATTGCTTGCATTGGTTGGGGGCGGGGAACTATCTTCGAGATATTCAAAGTCAATATCCGACAAGGCATAATCACCAGACGAGTCTCCGGACATAAAAATCAGAAAAGCAATGTAGCGATGTCCGTTTTCTGCACACGTTGAGTCATTTATATCCTGACCACTTTCGAGCACACCGCAAAATCGTGGATCAACACCAATAACCGGGCTGTCGGCAGTGAACGCAAACACGTCAGTATCCATAACGGTTCCGCCGGATGTGGTCAAGTTTATATCGCCAAACTGTGTATTTGCTGAGCCCATGTCATAAAAAGGCGTAATAAAGTAGCCCGTTTTGCCGCCAGCAAATTGCTCAACACCAATAACGGGCGTTGTATATAGCTCGTCATACATAACCACATTGCGGAGTGTAACCGGCACCCCTTCAATAAACATTTTAAATCGGGAATTTTCAGTTTCATCGCTCGGATCAGCATTGAGTGACGAAAAGCTTGCACCTCCGTCTGTGCTCACATAGTAGTCAGTGCCACCAGAAGCTTTTACCAGCGCACGTACTCGATAATATGTGTCGTCATACATATTGACCGGGCTCTGTACATCATAGACAGAAGAAATATCTTCACGCCACTTATTAATAATAGAGTGGTATTTATTGCCAGAATCACACTGGGTTGGTTTTGCGAAAGTAACACTTAAGTATGTGGTTGCGTACATGTTGCCGGTCCATGCAAAATCTTCGCAATTAATACCCGAGAGATCTACTTTTATGTCGGCTTCGACCATGCGGTCGTTGCTTCTGTCAAAGTCTGCAGTTGACGCTACGGTATTTCCGTACCCGCTGAAGGTCAGTTCGTCACCATTTAGGCTATAGCTTCCTCCGGCTGTCCATTGCGGACCCAAAACACCACCGCTACTAAAGCCGTCGGCAAAATTTACAGCGTCGATACTATCTGAAGAAGACGCACTCGCATTCCCGTAGTACATATAAAATTCAGTTACCGCGTTTGGCGCGATGGTGGGGACTTTGACGATAGCGACCGTATTATCGTAATCCCAATATATAAAGTGATGGTCAATGTCTGTGTCGCCGGCGCTATTTACAAAGCGTATGTCATCAAAATCTGCCTGCATGTCTGGGTCGTAAGGAATATCAATCTTGATCTGTCTATCTGTTCCGCTTAAATGACCATCATAGTTGTCAATCCATACAGCCCTTCTTCGAGTCCAGTTACTATCACAGTTGGCAGTCGAACACCAATCGGAGTGCACATTTGCAGGAGTAATCTCGCCTGCCGTAGAGTGGGTTACATTATTTCCAGTTTGATACTGATTTGACGGGTCTGAGCCGGTTCCTCCAGACCAATCGCTCTGGTTGTACACAGAAAAGGCGCTAACGACTGCCGGGTTAACGCTACTAAATATCATGATGCCGATAACAAGCGTGGCACTTAAAATGCTCGCGAGGCGTGCAGGTGCACTGGATTTCAAAGGTGTTAGTAAGGTGCTTTTAACAGGAGCCAGGACAGCTTGTATGAGCGACCTCTTTGCAACCAAATTTTTCTGTTTCATGTACCTCTACCGTAACCCCAACATTGTATCAGATTACGCTTATGCAAACTAATTTGTGTCACCACTGTTACTAGTGCGTTTCATGGCGTCTTTGGCGGTCTTTGCGGGGAATAACAGGGTTTCTTTGGAATTCATGTTGGCGTAGACACCAATATAGTGGGTTACAAGCTCTTGCTTAACTGCAAGCGAAAGCTTAGGGTCGTTGGCTCGCGCAAAGAAAGTCGTGGCAACTTCTTTATCGTCAAAGTAGTCTATGTAGAAATCGCCTTTTGTTGTTTTTCTGAAGCCTACTTTTAAGTCCTTATTCAGCAACTCGATTTGTTTAGTATTTTGTGTTTTCACGTAGACCGTAAAGCGCTTATTAGGCGCTGCGCCTTGGCTTAGCACTTCATACTCAGGTTTTTTAAGCTCTTCTATTTTTGAATTTGTTTTTTTGGCGTCTTTAGGATCGGGGCGGCTGTTTGCTCTGTAGCTTGAATTATATACAAGCCCACCAGCAAGCAAGATCACGAGCAATGCTGCTAGCAAATAAACCTTTTTGCCCCTAAGCAAACGTAATAATTTCTTCGTCAAAACATGCATCCCAAATTTCGATTATGGTTATTAGTGTAACAAATTTGTGTTCGGGTTGTATATATGATTTGAACTATTTTTTTACTGTTTTCTAGGGTAGAATCAGGGAGTGTCACAGCGAAGTAGATTTAGCAATGAATTAGAAACGTGGCTATCAAGCAAAACGCCAAAGACCTTAGGAGGACTTCAGGAGTTTTTTGGTGAAAAAAGTTTTGCGATCGCGTTAATACTAGTTATGTGCATACCAGCACTTCCGCTACCTACGGCAGGTATCGGTCATTTTCTTTCCGCACCCGTATCGTTTTTACTTGGTCTTGAAATGATTGCAGCTAGACGCAACATTTGGCTTCCGAAGCGCCTACGAGACCGCAGGCTAGGGTCGTTGATAGAAAAAAAAGCCTTACCGTTTTTACTAAAAAGAGTTCGTTGGTTTGAAAAGTTTTCGCGCCCAAGATTCGGTAGCACAATTGATCATCCACTGGGCAGAGCAATTACTGGCTTTTTTGTGATTCTTTTTGCCATTGGCGTGTTTATTGCGCCCCCATTTGCGGGGCTCGATACGCTACCGGCATTAGCTGTTGTAGTGATTGGGTTGAGTATGATCCTAGAAGACATAGTACTACTGATTCTTGGAGCGCTTATTGGTTTGGCAGGCCTAGGTCTGATGGTAATCGCAAGTATTGCCGTTGGTGGCATTTTTAATCAAGTTTTTTAGTTGGTATACTGCCAGTATATAAATTATGGTTAATTTCATTAAGAAAAAGCTACCCTCGCTTACTGTCAATCCATTAGCACTTGCAGACATACTTTTTTATAAAGATAGCCGAGTGGAATTATTCTTAAGTCTTACTCCTGATAAACGAGTAGAGATGTTGCGTTCGCTCACTTCCACAGTGCGCAAAGATTTACTCCAGCGCCTGCCGGAAACTGATTTCGTCGAGCTGCTGCAGGCAGTTGATCCCGACGAAGGCACTGACTACCTGCAGGTGATTACAAAAACAAAACGTGAAAAAGTTTTAGATTTATTAAGCGCTGAGCTCAAAGACTCTTTGTCAACATTGCTTGCATTCGACCCGGAAACAGCCGCTGGGCTTATGACCTTGGACTATATACAAGTTGAATCAAAAGAAACCGTGCAAGATGTTGCAAAACGCTTTATGAGCCACGAGCAAAGAACAGGTCGTCCTCCGGTAATTCTGGTATTAGACGACGCTAAGCTCGTTGGATTCTTGCCCGGACATTCGTTGGGAATAGCTGCGCGTACAGAACTTATAAAAAAATACGTAAAGCGGATGCCTACTATTTCATACGCTGCACGCCGCCGCGAGGTAGTCGATTTATTTAGAACGCATCCACATAGTAAAGTTGCCGTACTTAACGATAAAGACGAAATTGTCGGCATTATATATTCCGACGATATGTTGAAAGTCGTAGAAGAAGAGCAGGGTGGCTCTTTGTATAACTTCGCCGGTATTAAAAATGAAGAAAGCGTGACAGATTCGGCTCGCTCCAAAGTCAGCAATCGTTACCGTTGGCTTATCATTAACCTTGGTACAGCTTTTCTAGCGGCTTTCACGGTAGGGTTATTTGAAAAAACCCTCGATAAGTACGTTCTGCTGGCAATCTATATGCCGATTGTTGCCGGTATGGGCGGAAATGCAGCAACCCAAACACTAGCAGTACAAGTACGCGGTATCGCCTTAAAGCAAATTGAGCTGCGGACTGCCTGGCGTACATTGGTAAACGAACTTGGTGCCAGCCTCATAAATGGGATAATTAACGGCGTGCTGGTTGCCGTAGTCGTAATTGTGCTGAACAGAGATTTCAGTATCGCTCTCATTCTCGCGATTGCTATGATTATCAACCTTCTGGTGGCAGCTTTTTTTGGCACCATGGTGCCGTTAATCATGTCAAAACTCCGCAAAGACCCCGCAGCATCGGCAACCATATTTATTACAACCGCAACCGATGTTCTGGGTTTTTTGGCCTTCTTGGGCCTCGCAACCATACTGCTTGACTAAAGTTCTATTCGTAGCGCAATGCTTCGATGGGATCTTTGCGCGCAGCCTTTATGGCAGGAGCAAGACCAAATAACAGCCCAACGACCGCCGAAACCCCGACTGCAATGAGTACTATCTGCCAAGTTATGACTGGTTTTAGGTTTGTACTAATCCGAAGAATGAAGTTGATAAAATACGCCGAAATTACTCCCACCAGACCACCAACAAAACTAAGTATTCCCGCTTCAACTATGAACTGATTACGAATCTGTCGGTTGGTCGCTCCAACCGCCTTGCGAATACCTATTTCTCGCGTTCGTTCAGTAACAGACACCAGCATAATATTCATAATTCCAATACCGCCAACTACAAGCGAGATTGCCGCTATTCCTGCGACGAGCCCCGTAAGCATGTCTAGTAAACTACTAGTAACCGCCAAGTTTTCGTCCTGCTTAAGCACCGTTACGTCTGCTTCACCATTGTGTGAACGTATCAAATTCTTATTGAGTTCTGCAATTAAGGTGTCCAGCTTCTCGGTCTTGTTCGGTCTGGCAAGAATCTGTACCATCTGAGGGCTCGAATCGGCTAAGGTTTTCGAAACTGGATACGGAATGAAGATGCCTTTGTTTATATCTATGCTAGAGCCAAGCACGCTGCTACCCGATTCTTCCATTACCCCGCGGACAATAAAGTCTTGCCCGCGGACAGTGAATGATCGACCAATTGGAACATTTTCCTCAAACAGCTGCTCGGCAACACGCTTCCCAATAACTGCAACCTGACGATTTTGCTCTCCGTTCGTAAAATAACTACCATACTCAATTTCTTTACCAAGAAGCTCTGGGAACTCCGGTGAAGTACCAAGGACGAGGCCGTCAAATGCAATGTCGTTACTCCGTGCAGTGCTGTTGAGTACTGTTAGCGGTGACGCGGCGCGGACATGCGGAGTTTTCTCAACCACATGTAGGTCATTTTCCGTTAGATTACCAGAACCGAACCCGTAAGAAGCGGCCAAATCAACATCTGTTATTACGCCCCGCGAATCTCGTTTTACAATTTTGCCCGGTCGAATAGTTACCAGGTCATTGCCAATTTGGTTGATCTGACCAAGCACCTGACGCTTAACACCTTCACCCAGGCTCACAGTCGTAATCACGGATACTACACCAACAATAATGCCAAACATCGTTAGCAAGCTTCGCCACTTGGCTTTTCTTAATGTCCGAATGGCTTGTTTATAGTTTCCTTTAGCCATTTTTTACCTTTTGCTTTTTCGATGCTTTCTTTTTATTGCTCCTGCGACGCCGCTTGGCACCAGGCTTGTCCGGAAGGGTTTTCATGAGGGCAGACACACCCACAAGATCATCTTCTTCGGTTTTACGCGGATATAAATACATGACTTTTCGAGCGAGGCTTGGCACTTCGCCGACTGGCGTCGACTGGTCGCGTACGATCGCACCATCATGCATATAAATAACACGGTCTGCGTAGCGGGTTAGTTCTGGGTTGTGCGTTACCATCAATATAGTGTTGCCAGTCTGGTGTAGCTCACTCAACAACTCCATGACAATTAGACTTGAGCCACTATCCAGGTTACCCGTCGGTTCATCGGCAATAATAATATCTGGATTATTAACCAATGCTCGGGCAATGGCTACGCGCTGGGCTTGACCTCCGCTGAGTGCCTTTGGGTAAAAGTATTCACGATCAGTTAGTCCAACTCTGTCCAACATCGCACCAGCCTGTTTTAAGCGGCGGGTCTGCGTCATCCCTCGATAAGAAAGTGGCAGCGCGACGTTTTCGAGTACATTCATGCGTGGCAATAAGTTAAATGACTGAAACACAAAACCAATTTTGTCTCGACGAACCTTCGCTCGCTGATTAGTGCGCAGCTTTGCGACAGATCGACCACTCAGCATATAATCGCCGTGCGTCGGACGGTCGAGCAGCCCAATCAAGTTCATGAGTGTAGACTTGCCAGAGCCGCTTGGACCCATTATTGCTACAAATTCACCAGGCTCAATAGTCATAGTGACCTCGTCTAGTGCCACGGTTGTGGCATCGCCGAAGCCGTACAGTTTACTGACGTCTTTTAAGCTGATGATTGACATATACTTACGACAGTTTACGCCTGTCTTTGCAAGTCCCGCAAGACTCTTGTTGTAGTATTTTTTGCTTATCTGTAAAATAAGCAGGTTCACAGTTCATTTGATACTACGCAGCGGGGGAAGAGTGCAGGAGTGGTTGAACTGGACGCTCTCGAAAAGCGTTGTGCCCTTTACCGGGTACCGTGGGTTCGAATCCCACCTCTTCCGCCAAGTGTTCTGTTTTCGAACACAATAGATTCGAAGCCGGATTCGGTTGTTAGTCTGCTGCCTGAGCGTCGCACGGCGCACAGATTAACGTGAGATTTCCCACCTCACCGAAAAGTCTACTCGATCTTAGTTCCAACGAGCTTGCCTTGAACTATTTTTAGTAAGTTTCCAGCTTTCAGGGCGTTAAACACAACCACCGGCATCTGATGCTCCATAGCGAGCCCCAAAGCCGCTTTGTCCATGACTCGTATTTTAGAATTTGATACTGCGTGCTCAAATGAAAGTTTTTCGTGTTTTGAAGCCTGCGAAAACACCATCGGGTCCATGTCGTATACACCATCAACTTTTGTGGCCTTCAGCACCGCTTCGCAGTGGAGCTCAAGTGCTAATTGCACTGCGGCAGTATCGGTAGTTAAAAATGGACGGTTAGTCCCACCCGCAAGCACCACAACGCGACCGCGCTCAAGGTGTTTTTCTGCTAAACGGTGGACAAACATCTCGGCCACCTGCTCGGCGTGTACGTTACTCAAACAGCGCGCCTCAAGACCTTTTGACTCAAAAATATCTGTAAGCGCCAAAGCATTGATAAGGGTAGCAAGCATCCCCATGTGGTCGGCAGTCACCCGATGAATACCGTGTCCTGCTATCTGGACGCCGCGGACCAGATTACCACCGCCAACGACAATTGCCACCTGACAGCCTTTGTCGGTAATTCGTTTTATCTCTTTAGCAAGGAAGTGCACAACTTCAATATCGAGACCGCTGACGTGTTTCCCAGCCAACTGCTCACCAGATATCTTCAAAAGTACACGCTTATACATTGTTGTAAAATATTTTAGCAAATATCCCCATGTTTTTCAACTATTTTCAACCCGTTTGCTAGAATTGTAAGGTGATTGTCGTTATTGGCTCGAAAAACCCAACTAAGCTTGAGGCTGTTAAACAAGCCTTCGTTGTGATGCTGCCAAATACGAAGATTGAGTTTATTGGCGTCGAGACCGACTCTGGTGTAGCCGAGCAGCCAATGAACGATGAAGAAGCATTGAAGGGAGCAACTAACCGAGCACGTAACGCTCTGAAAATGCAAAAGGCAGATTTTGGCGTAGGTATTGAGGGTGGTCAAAGCAACGTTGGCGGAAAGTGGTTTACCGGTACCGCAACAGTGGTCATAACAAAAGACGGCAGGTTAGGCTTTGGCTTCAGTCCGCGAGTACAAACGCCAAAAATTATCAGTAAACAGATTGACGACAAAAATAACCTGAGTGACGCCGTTGCAAAGTCTCATGGCATTGCAGATATCGGTAAAAAGCAAGGCCTATCAGGTCTTGTTACCAGCGGCGCCATCACCCGGGTCACTTCTTCACGAGATGCGGTCATTGCCGCAATTGGTATTTTGCTGCATGAACAAAACTAGATTACGCAGGAATTGAAGCCAGGTCTGCTGAAGCGTTTTGACCAGTACCATCAAATACATTAACTGCGGTCATAGAGGTTGCTAGGCACATGCCGTGTACACATAGCAGGGCATCCTCTGGTTGCAATTCGGCAATTATCATATCGGGACGTTTTTCGGCGACACCTTGTTTAAAATCAGGGAACTCTGTCCAGCTCATTTCACGATAAGAAGGAGCTTCGCGCTGAATCACGTCTGGGTCATCAAGAATCATGAGCGCACCCAGCATAATTAGCGGTTCATAGTAGTCAACAGTTCGTCCGCCTACTCGCTCGGTTGCACCACGACTAAAACCGGCGGTAATGCTTGCCAGCGACACCGTGCCAAGCGGAGTTTCCGTATCAGCTCCCTCAACCGCCTCAGCGACACCTAGCTTTTGGCTAAGAAGGGTCGCCATCGCAAATGGAAGGGTTGCGTGGCTATTTGGGACGGGCTCGACCAAAGTATCGGCAATCGCACGAACCTGCGTTGGGCGAGCCGGTAGCACACGAGGCACCATAAATTGTGGGTATCGTTGATTACGCTGAGGAAAACGACTTGCCAATATGTCACGAGCGATGTTTTTTGGTAACCGCATTGTTGGGGTGCTGATGACTCCCGGGTGAGTCCGGTGCGTTTCCTCGCGCCGAATCCCCGTTAAGACATATGGCTTACCAGAAGGGTCGACCGAAACTATTGTCGCAGAAAGTACTGGATCCCAATCCGTATCATCGCCTAATGCGGCACGAACAGACGCCTCGTTTTTATATCCAGGAAGGGTAAGGCGTTCTAGTTCGGCACGTTCGTAAAGATTGCCCATGAGAACACAACTATACTACAAATTGTTGTAAAAAACAAGCATACGCAGTCGGTCCTTACAGGATATACTGTGAGCAGTATGAGGCTATATTCGTGGAATGTTAATGGTATCCGTGCGGTAACAAATAAAGGCACCTTTCAGTCGTTTGTTGCAAAACATAATCCAGATATCTTGTGCTTGCAAGAAACAAAAGCCGAGCAGGGTCAGGCGGAAATCGACTTGCCAGAGTACGAAGAGTATTGGAACTCCGCAATTAAAAAAGGCTACAGTGGTACGGCCATCTTTACGAAGATAAAACCCCTCCAAGTTCAAAACGACATCCCAGATGATATAGCAAAAAAATATAGTATTGTTGGCGACAAATATGGCAATCCGAACGAAGAAGGACGAGTTATTGCTGCTGAATTTGAGGACTTCTGGGTCGTAACTGTATACACTCCGAATAGTAAAGGTGACCTTAGCCGGCTGAGCCTTCGCTACGACCAATGGGACAAAGCTTTCTTGGCCTACGTGAAAGACCTAGAAAAAACTAAACCAGTTGTATTCTGTGGAGATCTCAATGTGGCTCATCAAGAAATTGACCTGGCGAATCCTGGTCCCAATGTCGGCAAGCACGGCTTTACCAATGAAGAACGCGAAAGATTCGACGATTTTCTCGCAGCTGGGTTTATTGATACGTTCCGTAAGTTTTTCCCGAAGCGAACCGAAGCCTATACCTGGTGGACACACTGGGCGAATGCGCGAGCTCGAAACGTTGGCTGGCGAATAGACTATTGGCTGGCGAGTAAGGCTTTGGACTCAAAACTCATTGGGGCCGATATTCACCCCGATGTGCTCGGCTCTGATCATTGCCCAGTAAGCTTAGAAGTTAAGGGTTAGTTCATGAACGCCCTTGTACAAGAGGCTATCAAATGAGCACAAAAAAGGTCCGCACTTCACCGGCGTTTGATGTAGCAATTGTTCCAGGAGGGTGGGGCAGTGCATGGCACTATAAGAAGCTTCTTGAGATACTACATCAGTTTGGGCTTCGGGCATATGTCGTGAACAGGCACCAGGACAACCCTTCGGCTCGACTCGTCATCGCACACTCTGTTGGAACGCTAGAGCCTTGGGAAGAAATCGTAAAAGAACATGCGATACTGCTGGGACCAATATTTATACAAAACCTACCTTCTATGAAAGAAATACGCCACCGGGTTGCTCGTAGTCGAGTGCAAGAGCTCGTGTACCAGTTAGTGCATAACAAAATTTTCAGTGGCCTTTCACTTCTCGGTAAAAGCATGCTGTATTTGCTGCGCGATCCGGGTCTTATGAAGCACCAGAGTCGATTGCTTCTACGCAATAATTTTTCCGAGAAAATATCCAACTTCCAGAAAAAAAGTCCGCTCACCGCAATTCACATTGTTGCTTATGATAATGATGTATGGACCGACAAAGCATTCAACCAGATCGCGAAGGGCTGGAAGGGGGTGAAAGTTCATACGCGAACCGCACCACACGACGATATATTCTACGGCTACCGGCATTACGCACAGTGGATTAAGGAGCTGCTCAAGTGAAAAAATTTGCTGCCTTTGATATTGATGGCACGCTGGTTCGCTGGCAGCTCTTTCACGCAGTTACGTCTGTTCTACTTCAACAAAATACCAATAAAACTATCTACGACAGGATCATAAAGGCAAGAACGATATGGAAAAAACGCATTGACCCAGAGTCTTTTCGCAGCTACGAAAAGATGTTGATCCTGGCATACGATGATATGCTCGTAAGCCTACCTCCTGCCAAGTTTGATGAAGTTGTAATGCAAATATTCGAAGAACATAAGGACCAGGTGTATACGTATACCAGGGACTTCGTGAAAAGCCTGAAGACACAAGGATATTTTCTAATTGCCATTTCAGGGTCGCAAATCGAGATTGTCGAAAAGGTAGCAAAGTATTATGGATTTGATGACGCAGAAGGAACAGTTTTTGAACAAAAGGACGGCAAGTTTACGGGTAAAAAAACAGTGGCAAGCAAAGATAAGCAAGCACTACTCACAGCATTAATTGACAAGCATAGTCTGACCTTAGAGGGGAGTATTGCAGTTGGCGACAGCGAAAGCGATATACCTATGCTGGCTATGGTCGAAAATCCAATCGCTTTTAACCCAACGAAGGCTTTATTTGAGACCGCCAAAGCCGAGAGTTGGAAGGTTGTGGTCGAGCGAAAAAATATGGTTTACGAACTACTGCCAACGCAGAGAGGCAACAATGGATCGTTCGTTTTGGTATAAACAAACCAAAGAAAATCCGTTGTTTCCTGATTTACTTTGGAGCAGACCCGAGCACCGTGCCCAGGCAGGGAAGTTACTTATCATCGGCGGTAACGATCATGGATTTGCCGCAGTTGCCGATGGATACAAAGAAGCTGTCCGAACAGGTGTTGGCACACTGCGCGTACTCCTACCAGACTCTATCCAACGTTCGGTAAAAATGGTTCTGGAAATGGCTGACTATGCACCAAGCACTCCCAGTGGTAGTTTTAGTCGACAAGCCTTGAGTGAACTACTGGGCCAAGCTCAGTGGGCTGACGGTGTATTATTGGCCGGAGATCTAGGACGTAATAGCGAAACTGCAGTTTTACTTGAATCGTTTGTTCGTAAGTATGGCAACCAATTGACCATCACGAAAGACGCTGTCGACTATTTCACAGAACGACCAGAGCCGGTAATTAGCAGACAAGACACCACCCTAGTTGTTAGTTTGGCACAGCTACAAAAAATAGGCCTGAAATCCAAGCAAAAAAAGGCTATTACATTTGATATGGACCTGCTACATTTGGTTGATTGGCTACATGAATTTACGGCGCAATTCAGCATCAACTTGGTCGTCAGACATCTGGATACGATCTTTGTTTCGGTTCGTGGAGAGGTATCAACCACACGAACCACTGACGCGACCGAGAACACCTGGCGAATTAGAACCGCTGCGCATACAGCAGTGTGGTGGCTCCAAAATCCTACAAATACATTTCAAGCATTAACAACTGCAATAATTCAATAAATGGTGCCGCGGGACGGACTTGAACCGTCACGAGCTTGCGCTCACAGGATTTTGAGTCCAGCGTGTCTACCAATTCCACCACCGCGGCTTGCTTAGGTAGGTTGACGGGGGTAATTGTACTATACTTGAACCTAAGCGTATATGGCGAACAATGGTAATCACCAAGCTAATCAACATAATTCAACGGGGGGGGCGAATCCGGCGGCTGATTTGATCCGCGCCAAATTGGATAACCTTTACAAAACCGAGCCAAGTGCAGTTGAAGAAGCAAAAGAAGTTGTTGGCATAAAAAAACAGCTATCAAAGCACCAACAATACATGAAGCAACTGACAGAGTCAGGTATGGCTTTAGCAGAGATTCAGACTGCTTGGCACAATTACTACACAGCCCTGCCGGACAGCGAAAAACATACCGTATGGAACGAATTTTACGCCGAGCACGGGCAAAAACTACCATCGCTACAATTGAACCGCGTGCCCGAGCAGCCCAAAACTGTTGTTGAGGTCCAGCCAAAACCTGTTACAAAACGGGCGTACGCAGCAAAAACGGCTAACAAAACAGTGGCCGAAATCAAAGACCAATTACTAACCAAGACCAAGCTTCGAACCTCAAAAAAGTTAACTGCAAAGGAACACTTTCAATCAATATTGTTTGGCATGGGCATGGGCTCAATTGTCATGCTGTTCTTGCTGTTTGGGTTTTTCAATGAACGATTTATTGCACCATTTATAACCCCTAGCCGGCAGGTGAGTGACACACCAATTATTGTTGACAGCAGCACAAATGCTGTTGGCACAAAGATTGTTATTCCAAAAATAAATGTCGAGATTCCAGTTGTGTACGACGAACCCTCCGTGCAAGAAAAAGCCATCCAAAACGCATTAGAACGCGGCGTCGTACACTACGCCAACACGCCGATGCCCGGCGAGAAGGGTAACTCAGTTATATTTGGGCATTCAAGTAATAATATCCTAAATAAGGGCCGGTATAAATTTGCATTTGTGCTACTGAATAGGCTTGAATCAGGGGATACGTTTTATCTGACAAAAGACGGAACACGGTACGCATATCGCGTGTACGAGAAGAAAATCGTTAAACCAACCGAGCTTGGCGTGCTTGGCGCAACCGACAAAACCGCTACAGCTACGCTCATTACTTGCGACCCTCCAGGCACATCACTGAATCGGCTAGTGGTTTTAGGAGAACAAGTAAGTCCCGAGCCCGGCACGAATAAAGCAAGTAGTGCCGTTGCCGCAGACCAACAGCCCAAGATCATACCAAGCAATGCTCCTTCGCTTTGGCAACGAATTAAGGACTGGTTTAACTAGTCAAGATTCAGCTTAAGCGGCGTCTGCGTAAGCGAGGATTTAGTGGTGCTATCTTTAGTTTGTGTAAGCGTAAATAAGCGCTCGTAATCTCGGTCGAACATTGGCAAGTGATTTGGATAGCTCGACACCAAGGTTTGACGATTTGTACCATTAAAATCAAATACCACGATACTGCTATTGTTGTTTACAATTATCCGATGCCCGTCCATCCACATGGGTTTTTGTCCGCTCGACGGCGTGATAGGCTCTTCGTAGTAGAACCGACGATTGGTATCAGCGTCATACACAGCAAATTTGTTACCGTTGTTAAGCATGATAAACCGCGCATTCGACGAGAATGAAATGTTTTGCGCGTCCTTCAACAACAGCACGCTAAAGGCAAGTGCAGAAGAACTCGTACTGCCTTTTTGAGCAACTGGGTCTCGGTAGATAGCAATCCTACCTTCATTGACTGCGCCCGCTGCAACGAACCAATGGCCATCAAACTTGGCTAGATCAAGCAGGAATGCGCTTGCGTCACTAAACTTGCGGAGCACAAGGTCCTTGTCTCCGTCACGAAATTTAACGGTTGCCTGGTTAGCTAAATCGGGATCTGACTCTGCAAGCAGTAATGTGTCAGCGGCATAGGGCTTAAAATCAATGATGTTAGCGGCAACCTTCGTTGCCTGCTTAGTTTCCGTATTGAACCGCTGGAGTACTCTATCTGCGCTCAATACATACACCTGATTAAACTTTTTATCTCGAAGCATGATCTTAGCAGGAGTTATCCCAAGATGTTTGTTGAGGTTTAAAGACCCGGCTGGGTTTTCTCGGTCGACCATAATAAATTCTGACTGACCAGAAAAGGCGTGTGCAAGCAATACGTGTCTATTGTCGGTGGACCATTCAACCAATTTTAGACTCTGTCCGTCGCCGGACGAAAGCAAACCGCTTGGGAGTACGAGTGACTGAACTGGTTTTTTTATATCTCCTGCGTCGTACACATCGAAGGAAGTCTGGCTGCCAGGACGCAGCACCACTATCCATTTTCGGTCAGGACTCTGCGAGGTAAAAGTGGGTTGCGTATCGTAGCCGGCAAGCTCTTGTTGTTCTAATTTTTCCGGGAAAAGTCGAACGTATTGCAGTCGTTCTATGCTTCCGCCTTCTAGGTTAAAGGACTGCTTCCAACTTCGATAGCCACTACGCTTCAACTCTACAGAGTAGCTTCCTGCAGGGACCGTAAGACGACTATCCGTCTGGTCTTTCTGTTCGCCATTAACAAACACGTTCGCCGGCTCTGGCTGCGATGATACAAAGATCAGTCCATTTTGAATAACTTTGCCAGTTTTTCGGTCAACATCATAGCCAACACTTTGAAAGTATAAAATTGTTGCAGACAGTAAAATTGCGACCCCGACTAAAAAATAGCCGACGAAGAGTCGCTGATTATGCCTTTTCTTTTTTTTTGGATCGAGAAATTCCATAGTTTTTGACGCGGATTACCTATAGTTATACCATAGCCTTTTTGAAGATGCTACGAAAGAATACTCTCTCGGAATAATTGCTTGCGACAAGACGTTAAAACTTGTACTATTATTGTTAAGCATAAGCTACACTCTTTGAGGGGTAGAGACAGTTGTGACAAGCAAAAAAAACACCATTACATTCAACGGCAAGGTTTATGACGCCACAACCGGGGCGCTTATTTCTAACGTCAATGAAAAACCGGCACATAGCGTGTCGACTCCGAAGCAAGAGCCAAAAGTTAAGAAAAGTGGCATGCCGCATACTGTTGTCTCTGCGAAAAAGATTCATCACAATCATGTCGACAAGGCAAAAACTTTGCGTCGTGATACTGTCAGAAACCCAGCTCGACTTACCAGACCTAAAAAGGTGCAATCAGATTTACTGTCCACCGCATCAGGCTCAGCCCACGTAGTGCAGCACGCGCAGCGGGTAACGGATGCCCGACTTATACGTGCACAAGAGACTTCCAAGAGCAACTTAGTATCCCATTTCGGAAATCACCATAGTCACGTGGTCGTCAAAAAGCAACAGGCAGTTCAAATCGCAAAGGCGCCACCTGTCCATGGCTCACAAGCGCGAGCCCATCAACAAAAACAGTCTTCCAAAGATATGCTCATCGATGCAGCACTGCTTAAGTCACTGAGTCACGAACAGCCAAGACACCACCTAAGCAAACGCCGTCACCGGGTTGCCCACAAACTTGGTCTAAGCCCGCGTTTTGTGAGCTTGAGCACAACAGCGGTTGTAGTGTTGGCATTGGCAGGATTGTATGTATATCAAAATATTCCACGTTTTGCAGTTGGCATCGCCTCATCAAAAGCTGGCTTACAGGCTTCGTATCCCGGGTTTCACCCCCAGGGCTTTGCGCAAGCTGGTTCAGTATCATATCGTCCAGGTGAAGTCTTCATGGATTTTTCATCGCGCGATAGTCGTTCGTATCGAATCATTCAAAGCGCAGCAGATCCCAACGATCCGTCAGTTAACAATGTCTTGGGGGATTCTACCAGGCAACCTATTGCTGCTCACCAAGTTGCCGGCCGCACAATCTATATCGCTGCCGATGGGTCTAAGGCAAGCTGGGTAGACGATGGCATACACTATACTATCGAAGCAAATTCGGTACTTAGCACTGATCAGATCTTGAAGATTGCTGCAAGCCTCTAGCTACTTCTAGTTCTACCTCTGTTCTGATACAATTTGAGGAATGACAAAAGTTCGTACCCGTTTTGCGCCTAGCCCCACCGGATATCTCCACGTAGGCGGTATTCGCACTGCATTGTTTGCATGGCTATTGGCTAAACAATCTAACGGTACGTTTATTTTACGACTCGAAGACACAGATAAGGCGCGCGAGGTTGCCGGTGCTGATCAACACATAATTGATAGCCTGCACGCCCTTGGGCTAAACTACGACGAAGGTCCAGATATTGGCGGAGGCTACGGCCCGTATCGCCAAAGTGAACGGTTGGATAGCTACAAAAAGTGGGCTCAAAAATTAATCGACACAGGCCGCGCCTATGCCGACCCTTTTACGCCCACAGAAGTTCAGGCCTTTCGCAATGAAGCCCAAAAAGCCAAGAAGCCATTTTTATATCGTAATCATCGACCACAAAACCCGCCAGAATGGGATGGTAGTCAACCGCTTAGATTTAAGTCAGATCCAAAAAAGTATCAGTGGCACGATGAGGTCATGGGGGATTTATCAACAGGACCAGAAGTAATTGATGATTTTATTTTAATAAAGTCTGATGGCTACCCAACATATAACTTCGCTCACATAGTAGACGACGAACTCATGGAAGTAAGTCACGTTATCCGCGGACAGGAATTTTTAGCAAGTACACCAAATTACCTGAATCTATATGAAGCCTTAGACATTGCGCCTCCAATCCTTGCTACCATGCCACACATTCTGGGTCATGACGGCAACAAAAAACTAAGCAAACGGGATGGAGCCAAAGACGTTTTGGATTATATTCGAGATGGATTTTTGCCTGAAGCAATGATTAACTTTATTGCTTCGCTTGGCTGGAACGACGGCACAGAACAAGAAGTTTTTAGCACAGAAGAATTAATCAAGAAATTTAGCCTAAACCGTGTGCAAAGAAGTGGAGCACGCTTTGATGAACAACGTCTTCAATGGCTCAACGGTGCGCATATCCGCAATCTTTCGCTGGAAGACTTATACACAAAAGTGGCGGATTTTTGGTCGTCGTCTGCAGCAAAGGCAAACGATGTTTATAAGAAAGATGTGCTTGCCATAACACAGGAACGTCTCAAATTTTTTAGCGAACTTCCACTACTGACAGAGTTCTTCTTTACAACCCCCGCGGATGACGCAATCCTGAATTTACTGCACGATCCAAAGAATAAACAACTACGGAAACTTGAGGATCAAGAAATAAAGGGTATGCTCGAAGCTGTTCTAGAAAGCCTAAAACAATCCAACTTCGAGCATAAAGATCTTGAAGACAGAATGAATACACTATTAGAAGCGCTTCAAACCAAACCAGGGGTCTTATTTAGTCTGGTGCGAATCGCCACCACTGGGGCACCTTTCTCTCCAGCATTATTTGACACACTCGCGGTACTCGGCAAAGAAACAAGTTTACAGCGAATTTCGCAGACAATTAGTCTTCTGACTTAAGCACAAGCTGTTACAATAGTCGCTATGGATTATGATTTTTTGCCAGCACGGCGGAAAAAAAACAAACCCAAATTAAACAACGCTCGGACCAATCCTGAGGTGGTTCATCCTGCTACCAATACTAGACAGCAAACCGAGGAACAGCAACCGACAAAGCCAGAAGTGGAAGCACCAATTGACGCACCAGTAAAAACAGAAACTCCTGTTGAAGACAGCAAACCGGAGGAGCTTAAGAAAAAAGGTTTTCGGCGGCCACATCCACTAAGGCGGTTCAAGCAGTGGTTCAGCGGACTCAGCAAGCCAAAGAAAGCATTATTTATAGTACTGGTTTTATTGTTACTCGGTGGAGGTTCAGCGGCAGCTTATAATTTTACGCACAAAGCACCGACCCCAAAACCGGTTGCTGCCGTCCAACCAAAAGCAGAGCCACCTAAACCAACAACCGAACCATCAAAACTTACCGGAGCCGAAGTAAAGATAGAGCTAAACCAACGTCCGGTCACAGCAATTATGATTGAAAACAGTCCCGACGCCCGTCCGCAGTCAGGCTTGAACGAGGCAGGGGTAGTGTTCGAGGCGATCGCCGAGGGAGGTATAACTCGGTTTCTAACGCTTTTCCAAGAAGCACAACCGGATGATATAGGTCCAGTGCGCAGCGTGCGTCCATATTACATTGATTGGGCTAACGGGTTTGATGCAGCTATAGCTCATGTGGGTGGCAGTAGTGATGGGCTGGCCAAAATCAAAGCTGAAGGGATTAAGGACCTAGACCAATTTGCCAACCCAGGACCATATCGTCGGGTTAGCCACCGTTACGCACCGCACAATATGTACACCACTATGGCCGGACTCGATGAGCTGTCTAAGTCTAAAGGTTTTACTAGCAGTACGTTCGAGGGATTCCCCCGTAAAAAAGAAAAAGCGGTCACACCAGCAACAGCCACATCTATTGATTTCAATATTTCAGGCGTCTTGTACAACCCACACTATGATTATGACGCCACAACAAACACGTATAAACGAAGCGAGGGGGGCAAGGCTCATACAGACGCTAAAACCGGCAATCAACTTGCACCGAAAGTTGTTATCGCTGCAGTCATGAGTTATGGCATAGCAGCTAATCGAGTTAACAGCACATATGCCAATATCGGCAGCGGTCCAGTCTTTATTTTCCAAGACGGCATCAAGACAGAGGGCACCTGGAGCAAGGCAAGCGGCAAAGAACAGATTAAATTTAACGATGCAGCAGGCAAACCAATTCCGCTAAATCCCGGCCAAACCTGGATTAGTGTCGTTGGTAGCGCCGACCGCGTAACAAGCAAGTAGTCAGCCTACAACAGTAGCGATAGGCAAGTCATTCCAGTCGCTTATGTAGTGAGGACTTCTGAGCTGTTGTTTGGGGCGCCACCTGCGAGCCAGGTCTTCAGCCGCATAGCGAATCGTTCCTCGTCCAAATTGATAGTTAATGCTATCTAGCGCTTCCATACGGGCACTAGAACGAAGTTCTTGTTCAACGTTAACTCGACCAAAAAGATCTGTCTGAAACAGACTGTCTGGCACGAAGTCGTGCAGCCACACGCCGGCCCGGTGATACATTTGTTGAGGCTGATAGAGGCTGGCAAGAAGATCGACTAGACTTCGCATCAGCTCACCACTGTTGGCTGTAGGGACCTCAAACACAACCTCACTATTCCAACCCGCAAACCCAGGCTTGTGCTTATTGGTCATCAGAAATAATCCGGCGCGGCGAGTTCTTAAGTTGGCAGTGCGCAGACGAAACGCCGCAGTTGCAACAAAACTGGCAACCGCCGACTCAAGCACGTGGAACTGATTGGTGTCTTCGCCAAATGTTCGTGTACGAGCGATACTCTTGGGTATCATGTGCATAGATTCTAGGGGTAGGCAAGCTTCTCCCCGAAGCTCACGTACCGTTTGTTCGCCTTTTATACTCATGAGCTGTTTTGCTCGCTGCGTTCGTAGACCAGCCAGATCATTCGCCGATGCTATACCTTCGCTCCGAAGCTTTGGTGCTAATCGCCAGCCAACGCCCCAAACCTCTTCTACGGGTACTTTGGCGCGCTGGTAGGCAAGTTCCTTCGGCTCGGCTTTACTCAGATCAAGTACTCCATTCAAACTAGGGTCTTTCTTGGCTCGCTCGCTTGCTAGTTTTGCCAAAGTTTTAGTGGGCGCAATACCGATAGAGACCGGGATACCCACAAAACGCTGAATCCGATCCCTCAACGCCTGCATCTGCGTTAGATAGTCGGTACTGGCCAGCTGACCTAGCTCTAAAAAAGATTCATCAATAGAGTACACTTCGGTCCGTGGCGTAAAGTCAGTCAGCAATCGAGTGATTCGTTTAGATATATCACCGTATAGTTCAAAGTTAGCGCTAAACTGGACAATTTTATGTCGCTTAAATAGCTCTCGGTATTTAAAAGCAGGCGCTGCCATTGGGACGCCGAGTGCTTTAACTTCGTTACTACGCGCTATAGCGCATCCGTCGTTACTACTCAGCACTACCACTGGTTTACCCTCGAGATCAGGGCGAAAAACTCGCTCACAGCTCACAAAAAAGTTATTGCAATCAACTAGTGCAAACATGGGCTGTTTCATGGTTGCTTCCTTAGTTCGTGGATAACGTACGTTACAACCCCCCAGGGCACCGTACCGAGTGGTACCCTGGCTGGCGTACCCACCTTAAACGACTCGCCCTGCCACCATATAACGCGATCAACTGCGCGCGGCAAAATAGAGCGATCCACCACCACAATGTCTTGGTCATAAATACCTTCAGTCTCACCATCGCTGCCGCGAATTCTCATAAAAAAGGTGCTGCTTGGACTACGTACCAACAATTTCCCTAGGTCAAGGCTTGTTAGGGCTTTATCCGTTGCAGCGTTTGGAAAACCAGCGTGTGTCGAGATGCCTAAGGCATCTTTTTGCTCATCGTCCACAGTCTTACACCGTTCGCGCGTTGTTGGCAGTGTAAACCAGTGTCCACTGTAGTTGTTCGGGCTCGTACTTAAGTCGATACGTTGTGTCGCCGTCGGTTACATCGAACAGCTTTACGAACTGCTGACCTTTCTGGACAAAATATTGCATGCTTTGATTCAAAAAAGATACACGATTGCCGCCATATTCAATACCGCTGGGTACTGTCTGAAAGTTTTTATTACGAAAATAGTAGCCGGTTACGCTGACTTCTTGGTTGATACTAACGTGGTTCATTTCAAACTCCTGTAAGAGATTTAGGGTGATAAAAGAGGACCGATTAGAGTATTCCTAACGGTGAACGGGTTTGATAGAGAGCGAGCTGCCCGGTAGATTAGCCGACCGTTCAAGGCGAATCGTAACGGGAAACTGAGTTTGAAATGAGGAGAGCAGGGACCGTAGTGTACTATCCAAGTTATAAAGCTGGTTGGCGATGGAACTTGGGAGACCACGAACTCATGCCCACGAAGCTAGTAGCTATTTTGCGCCTTAAAAAGCTTGTGGTCAACAAAATTTTGGTGTAATTTGCTCAGCATTTCTACTTCGCTAAAACTCAGTGAAAAAGTGTTCACTGTTTTTGTTTTGGTCCGCAAGCAGAATAAGGGCATGAGCAACAAACGACCCTACAGAGATTTTGATTTACCAACTAAGCATTTAGGGGAGCAGCCGCACTACGTGCCACCCAAAGCACGCGACAGTAGCGAGATCGAACGTCGACGAAGCCTTCCACGCGGCACACTGCTAGCCGAGCAGCAGCAACGTGGGCTGGCTATCGCTACTGCAATCCTCAGCCAACTGGACCAAGGGGGACCAGGCCTAAAATTTGCTACGAGATGGTTGGCCGCAAGTGGCATTAATACTGCCTGGTATAGTTTTGCAGCCGATTCCGAAGTGATGCGTCGCCGACTTAAACTTCCAATACTTGCGACAGAAGACCCTGAACAGCGACCGAGCGCCCTTATGCTTCATCGGCAAATCGTGACAACGATGCGAGAGTCGACAACCAAGGCAGAGCAAATCGTGACCGATATGCGAGGTAATCCTCTGCTAGAGACGCACCAGACTCAACTCGGCAGAACAACAGGCCACGCAGCACTAACTATGTCTTGTTTTGCCATAGGTGACTTTATTGGCTACGAATCTGCTACTTTAAACGATTTCGACCTGCAGGCACTTGCACGTACTCGCGGCCTTGCAAGTCTTGAAGACGCAAGGGGTCTTGCCTCAATCATAGGGAGGGTTCCATCAATGGCTCAGCTTGCAAACCCAGATAGCCCACTTTCGGTGTTCTGGCGCCAAGAAGCCCCGCAAGATGCATTTGAAGCCTACGAACTGGCAGTTGCCGTTAGACCGTAAAGCTTTTTTCGATAAAGAACAGCTCATTATTTTTGTGCAGATTGCCAAGTGTCTTCATGTTGGGCAAAAATCGTGCCTCAGTAAAGTCGGGATCTTTCTCCCAAAAATATTCTGCAAAATCGTCGTTTCGTATCAGCTCGCCCGAAGCATCGTTAGCTATCAGCATCGTAAAGTTAGTGTAACTTTCTAGTTCAGCGTCTTTGTAAGTTTGAAAATAACCGCTACCGAGAACAGAAAATGAGGCGGAAATACCTGTTTGTTCCAAGCAAACTTCATGGGCCGTTTCTGCCACGGTCCGACCGGGCACCGGGTTGCAGTGCATAAACCCGACCTTATTAATTAACGGATGAGTTTTGCGACGGTATAACAACCAAGCTTTGTCGTTTGCTCTTCGAATCGCCAAAAACAGAACTGGCTCCGCCTGATCTGCTCCTGCTAATTGCTTATCCAATGCTCGTATGCCAAGTCGTCGCCCCTCAGCAGTCAGAGCATAGCGTCCATCGGCTATTTTGCGCACTAATTTCGCAGCCAGCACTTTTTTAAGATGGTAGTCGAATAGTTTATTTTCAACAGTATCCGGCCTTAGATCACTGAAACGAAGCTCAGGCGTAAAGGCCAGTCGATACACTATTGTTCGCTGAATATGGTGTTCGATCATATCTGTATGCTACACAGTAAACGAACACTGTTGCAAGCCTGACTAAAGTTCTGGATTATTCGGGTGCGGGTAATATGAAGGAACCAGCAAGAAACCAACGTTTCCTCCCGTAATTCGTTCCTCAACCTCATTATCAATCGTAATATCTGGCACAAAGCCCAGAGTATCCGCAACAGCTTCTACCGTTCGGTTAAACATAGGTGGTTTATCGTGTACCCCATCCACAAGCTCAAGAAGACCGAAACTAGCAATAATCGGATTAGCGATATGCCGGGTACGCGCACTCCAAACATACAGTTCGTTACCAGCTTCACGCATATCCTTGAATACGTCTATGACACCAGGGCGAAGTGTATCACCCTTTTCGTCGTAAATCGTACCGTCTAAATCCACGGCAATCACACTATCAAAAAAGGTGCGCATAACTTCCTGGGAGCGCTGCCACTCTTCAGAGAAGCCTGTTCTATCAAATCGTAGGTTTCTCCTTGGCAACAGATGTAATTCAACTGGGCTAACGTATAGCATCCTTATATTTTAACATATTTTGTTTAAATAAGCAATATCATAATCAATTATCGCTAATATAAAAAAGCCAGCTTTTTGCTGGCAGATGATATGGTGACCCCGGCGGGATTCGAACCCGCGATCTTCTGGATGAGAACCAGATATCCTGGACCACTAGACGACGGGGCCGTCGCGCAGAAAAGACGTTTTGTATTTATAAAAACTCTTTTCGAGCAGACGGACCGGCATTGCGACGCAATGTGCGACCGGTTCGCCTGTAATGACTAGCTCTAGGAACCGATAAATACTATCACAATTACAGAGGTGAGTCCAGGTAAGAAATGCTTGCATCCTGGGGCCAAAACACCGATAATAGGTATAAACAAAAGCATTATGATGATACTAATCCTGATAGGTGGGGTCGGAATTGTTGCGGTGGCCATGGCCACCTATTTGCGTTTTTCGCGAGGAGGGCGCCCTACAGACTCAAAGAAGAGCAGCGGTTGGCTGGACCAGAAGTTGAAAGCCGAAAAATCACAGTCTGATATTATTTTGAACGCCATAGAAGACGGGGTGGTGGTTATCGATAACCAAAATAATATCCAGCTGTTTAATCCTGCCGCTGCGCGTATTACGGGGTGGGACCAGACTGAAGCAGTTGGGCTAACCTATACGGTTGTCCTTCATATTGTGAATGAGAAAAATCAAGAATATAACGAAGAAAATAACCCATTCATGCGTGTTATGCGTTACGGCAAAACACTGCGAGAAAACGACTCGTCCATTATCACGAAGTCAAAGAAAGCGATTGCCATAACTCTGAGCGTTTCACCGTTGCTAGACGAGGAGAACAACGTTACGGGTGTTGTGGGCATATTTCGTGATGTGAGCGAAGAACGGAGGGAAGAACGACAACGTGGTGAGTTCATCAGCACCGCAAGTCATGAAATGCGCACCCCCGTGGCAGCTATCGAGGGTTACCTGGCGCTAGCCATGAACGACAAGGTAGGGACTATAGACAGTCGCGCGCGGGCATACCTCCAGAAAGCACATGAATCCACCCAGCACCTTGGCAGCCTTTTTCAAGATCTCCTAACAAGCGCCAAGGCCGAGGATGGACGGCTGAGCAACCACCCTGTTATTACTGAAATGAGTGGATTTTTGGAACGTCTAAGCGAAGATTTGCGTTTTGCTGCCCAAAAGAAAAACCTCGGTATGGAGTACATAGTAGGCACCACAGGAGCTAGCATTAACCCCGACCAGGAAGGTCACCGCCGAGTCTTAGAGCCACTCTATTATTCCAAGGTTGACCCGGAGCGAATGCGGGAGGTGATCACTAACCTTGTTGATAATGCCGTTAAGTATACGCAGAGGGGCAAAATATCACTTGGCATCACTGGCGATGATAAGATTGTGCAGATCTACGTAAAAGACACCGGGGCAGGTATCGCGCCAGAGGACATCCCACATTTATTCCAAAAATTCTACCGTGTTGACAGCTCTGCTACTCGCACTATCGGCGGTACTGGCTTGGGACTTTTTATATCCCGCAAAATTGTTGAGCTATACCAAGGGCGTATTTGGGTAGAGAGCAAGCTTGGTGAAGGCAGCGCATTTTATATTAATCTGCCCCGGCTCAGCCCCGACCAAGTCAAGAATGATAAACCTGCGCCAAACGAAATTAGACCGTCCGAGTCAAATACCACGACAGGATAACGCATGATACAATACCAAGTAAGCAAAAGCATTAAGAAGGACGACAGAATTCTATGGCAAAAGTAATGCTGGTTGAAGACGACAATAACTTGCGTGAGATTTATGGCGCACGCTTGCTAGCTGAGGGCTACGAAATTGTTTCTGCCAAGGACGGCGAAGAGGCCCTGGCGCTGGCCGTTAAGGAAAAGCCCGATCTTATCATCACTGATGTTATGATGCCTAAAATCAGCGGATTTGACATGCTTGATATTTTGCGGAGCACACCCGAGACAAAAAACACCAAAGTTATCATGATGACCGCTTTGAGCCAGGCAGAGGATAAAACTCGTGCAGATAAGCTTGGGGCCGACCGCTACCTTGTCAAATCGCAAGTGACACTAGAAGATGTTGCGAAGACAGCAAGAGAAGTCCTTGGCGGAGATGCAACTACTGCAGCTACTGCAACCGCTGCTGCACCCACAGATACGCCAGCACCAACACCAGCTCCGGCTGCGACAGTTACACCAACGGAACCCGCGGTAACGCCGACTCCAACTCCAACTCCAACGCCAGTCCAAGATACTGCAGCAGCAACCGCTGCTGCACCCACAGATACGCCAGCACCAACACCAGCTCCGGCTGCGACAGTTACACCAACGGAACCCGCGGTAACGCCGACTCCAACTCCAACTCCAACGCCAGTCCAAGATACTGCAGCAAATCAAACCGTGCTCGACAATGCAGTTTCAACAATTGCCCAAGCAGGGACAACAAACCAGGACGAAAAACCGGCTCAAGAACAACGAGTAATCCCAGGTTCGGAAGCAGGCAGCAAAACCTCGGTACATACCAAAGTTATTACACCAATTAATGACATAACTAAGCCGAGCGACCAGTTACAACAACTCTTGCAAGCCGAGGAGTCTAAAGCCGCAGCTCCTAATCCAACTCCAACGACCGCTCCTGTACCAGTTGCGCCAGCTCCTGCGCCCGCTCAAGCAGCCCCAGCAGTCAACGACGTAACCCCGCCAGCACCCGCTGCACCTATCGGTGACGAGAATATAGCACCCGATCCACCAACGATTACGCCAACTGCTCCACCAACTCCAACAGCATAATTCTTGCCACGAAACAGAACCAGTGCCATCATTGATGCATGCGCGTAAACAAATGGGTTGCACAAGCAACAGGATTATCTCGTCGTGCGGTCGATACACTGATCGCAGCAGGACAAGTATCTGTCAACGGACAAACAGCCACGAGCGGCCAACAAATACGTACTACTGACGTTGTTATGCTCAGTGGTAAAAGGTTGGCCCCCAAAGAAGCTGTAACCGTCATGCTCAATAAACCACCTGGCTACGTTTGTTCGCGCAACGGTCAGGGAAGCGACACTATTTATGCGTTATTACCTGTGGAGCTACACAGCCTTAAACCGGTTGGACGTCTCGATAAAAATTCATCAGGGCTTCTATTGTTAACGAACGACGGAGAGCTTGCTAATCAGCTGACCCATCCTCGGTATTCGAAACAGAAGCAATACCTTGTTCAGCTCGATAAAAGTTTATCTTCAAACGATCAACAAATGATCGTCACAGGCGTCATGCTTGAAGACGGTTTAAGCAAGCTCAAGCTAACTGGCAAAGGCAGTACTTGGCGAGCCACTATCCGTGAGGGTCGCAATCGGCAAATTCGGCGCACGTTTAAAAAGCTTGGTTATACGGTTGTCGGTTTACATCGGCAACAATTTGGGTCTTTTCGCCTGAGCAATCTTGTGCAAGGAGACTATAGAATCGTCTCTACTCCACAACCCTAAGGTGGGCCGAAATTGCACGATGGTCCGAAACGCCCGTGAAGCCATGAACCCGAAAATCCTCTGCATTGAAATCTGCCGTCACAAAAATGTGATCAAGTTGCACAATTCTTGGCGGCAACTTCATATGAGCCTGGATCGTGGCCTTTCTACGCGGGTCGACATCTCGCAGGCCAGCTTGTTCAAACACTTGCACTGGGCCACCCTCGGCCATGCGCGTTAAACAAGCTGCGTGCTCTTGCGCCTTGCTGTCGGCTGGCAAGAGACCTGCCAGGCGTCTTGCAAACACTGTCCGTAGCATCGCTGCACGGAAGCCACCCGGATGGAGTGAGTTAATGTCGCCAAGCACAACCGTCGGTGCATGCCGATCAATAATTTCATCGACAATCTCTTGGGCTGTCTGCGTGCGGCGGTGCTCGCTTAGGTGGTCAAGGTGCACACCTAACACACCTAACACGTCTATCTCGACACCCGTCTGGGGGTCTGTAACGCTAAACGACACGTGCTGACGTTGTTCAACCCGAACAACCTCATGCTCACCAAGCCGGCTAATACCCACAAAGCCATGCTGGAATTCATAGTGAAATGGATCGTCATAAGGAGTTGCCGTCACCTGATACCCAACGTCGAGCAAAGCATCTGTCGCTTGAGTAAACGCGTCGTGCCGACCGAGCATTGCCATGTCGTATCCTTCTGGGAAAACAGCCACATCTGGGTTAATGGCAAGAATATGCTCGACCGCTTTGGGCATGCGCACTGGGTCACTTAGTGCGTTATAGGTATTCCAAGTAGCCACATGTATAGCCATGAAAGAAAATAATGTACTCTCTTACATTTTTTGTCAATCTTCACATCTGTTATAATACTGTAAATGGCTAAGAAGCTTCCTATTGTGGCGATTGTTGGACGCGCTAATGTCGGCAAGTCTAGTTTGTTCAACGCGATTCTGCACCGGCGCGAAGCGATTGTAGCGGACGAGTCGGGAACAACCCGCGATAGCATTACCGCAAAGGCTTCATATAATGGTCATGATTTTTGGCTGGTTGATACTGCCGGCATCAAAGAAGCCGAGGATGATTTTGAATTCACAATTCAGGAACAGATTACCCAAGCTGCTGACAGTGCAGATGTTATCTGGGTCGTCATAGAAGCGCCTGCTGCAATCAGCGAAGAGGATCGCCGCGTGGCCAAACTAGCATTAAAAACAAAAAAACCTGTTTTTTTGATTGTCAACAAGGTGGACCAGGCAAGAAAAGCCACACCAAACGACTACCAGAAATTGGGCATTAAACCGATTATCATGACGACCGCGACCCAACGCCGTGGAGTCGAAGCACTGCTAAATGAACTCCTCGAAGTAATCCCATCAGCAACCATAACCGAGGACGACAACCGACTTCATATTGCTATTCTTGGTCGACCTAATGTTGGCAAGTCACACTTATTCAACACGCTCGCAAAAAAGCAACAAGCGATTGTCGCCGATCGTGCTGGCACAACCAGAGACATCAATCGCGCCATTATCCGTTACCAAGGTCGTGAAATCGAGCTTATGGACACGGCTGGCATCCGCCGTAGCGGCAAAATAGAACGCGGTGTCGAGCAGTTTAGTGTTATCCGCAGTTTAAGTGCGATCGAACAAGCAGATGTGTGTTTACTCCTGATCGATGTTAATGAAGTTGGTGTTGCTCTGGACCAAAAAATTGCTGGGCTAATTAAGGAAGCAGGCAAGGGGCTTATCCTAGTTGTGAGCAAATGGGATAGTTTGGAAGAAAAAACTGCTTTTAGTAGGGATACTCTGGCGCCACAGATAGCCAATACGTTCGACTTCGTGCCATGGGCGCCACTTATTTTCACGAGTTCAGTCACCGGACAAAACGTAACCAAGCTATTTGAACTAGCTCTCGAGATCGACCAGCGGCGCGGCTTGCGCATCCAAACCGCTGAAATTAACAGATGGCTGCGCAAAATTGTTAATGATCATCCGCCGGCCGGTCTGAAAAACCGATCCCCAAAGCTCAACTACATGACTCAGGAAGACGATAACCCAATTCCGGCGTTCAAGGTGTTTGGATCACATACCAAATTCTTACACTGGAGCTATAAGCGATTTATGGAGCGTAAGCTTCGCGAAGATTACGACTATGTAGGAACACCCGTGCAGCTGTGGTTTATCGAAAAACACGTCACCCACAAGCACGGAACCCGACCAAAACAAGACTAGGCTTACTGCTTAAACCTTTTGGCACATTCAATTTCAGAATGAGACGCACGGCAGTCGTTATATTGTTTATCTTGAAAACGTGGCTTAAAGTTTTCTGGCATCAAAAATGCAACATTCAAAAGAAGAGACAGCACGACAAGACCAACTCCAATGCATAGCAAAATTACCGCAAGTCGATGATGCTGCCGAATCGTGCGCTGCTTCGATGTCATACCGATTATGCTATAGTACAACAGATGACTTCGCAAGCAACTTTGCGGCGATACACAGCACGAGCCATGTACGTTGTGGCATTTATTATGCCGGCCACCAACCTCCCGCAAATCTTACAACTATTTTCTTCACACATCACCACTGGTCTTTCTTTGCAAACCTGGGTCATGTATTTGGTTGTCGGACTTGTCCCGTTTTTGTACGCAATTGCGTATAACATGAAACCGCTAATTATTTCTAATGTGCTTTGGATTGTAGTCGAGTTGATTATGATCTACGGAATTATTCGATTTGGTACGATATCTAATGACAACGATCTATCATCCCTTATCACCATCAATACAATTGGCAAGACAATCAATGGGCTTGGCCTTATACTAATTAGCAGCGCTTTAGTGCTCCTGGCAGAAAACATAATCGAGACAAACCATTCAAAACGATGACAGAACTCCGCACAAAACGAACTTTTAACGACATCACGCTGGTTGCTGTTGGCATATTTGCATTAGCCGGTGGATTACTCGTATTTAGAAGTTTCGCAGACAAAAGTGTCAATACCGAACAGCCGGGGACGTATGCCATGGAAAGCCTGCAGCCCGACAAGAGCAAAACTGAATTTACACTAGACATAAACAATGCCAACAAGTATTGCCTCACCAACAAGAACTCATCTCAGCCAGTAACATATACCTTTCGGTTTGAGTCCGATGGGGAAGATGTCACTCGAAACATAACCCGCGACGATGTGTCGTTACATCAGGTATGTCTCACGAGCACCCAAAATTATAAAAATATCGAGATGAAAGTAACTGAAAAAATTGATCCAAGCACTGTAGATCTAGTAGTTGGCGTGAAGTAACGTTGTGAGTTTATTTACAAGAAAACCAGTTCAGACTAGCAGTAGCGCGCCGTTATACACTATTGGTAATCAAAAAACAGTTCTGATTGTAGGGCTAGGCAACCCGGGCAAAGAATACGACGACACGCGGCACAATATTGGGTTTCGTGCTGTTGAATCATTCGTAAAAGCCCACGAAGCTTTTGGCCCATGGGTCAATAAAAAAGATCTAAAGTGTTGGCTTACGACCGCAAATCTTGGCTCAGCTCGAGTAATCGTAATTAAGCCGACAACGTACATGAACCTCAGCGGCGAGGCAGTACGCCTGGTGCAAAATTTTTACAAGGTCGTCAGCAATGAAATGCTAGTGGCACACGACGAACTAGACATAGTATTCGGGCAAATCCGCTTGCGCGGGCAGGGAAGTAGCGCTGGTCATAACGGCGTAGAGTCGATTATCCATCACTGTGGCAGCGACTTTGGACGCGTACGCATTGGTATTAATAATGAACAACGCAATACAAGCGACGAAAAAGACTTTGTGCTAAAGAAATTCAATAAGGAAGAACAGGCACAACTGCTCAATATGGACCGCGAAGCCGCCGCCATACTAACGGAGTGGGTCTACAGCGGCGAGCTTTCGGCTGATACCCGCAGTTTCCTGGTTTAGACTAACGCAGCTCGGGCAAGCATAGCCTGCTTTGCAGTAACACGTTGCTTCGCAGACATTGTTAGCACACCGCGAGTACTAGCAAAACGCTCGAAATGTGTCCGATTAGCATCACGTGCGAATAAATGCACAACTGGTAGCATCGCTCCAATAAAGCCTTCTGAAAAAAAGGTAACTACTCCCGGAGACAGTTGTCCTTCATGCACAACACCAATATCTGTGCAGTCGAAGAATAAGCCGTCATGTCGGTTGCCGTACTGCGGCAAAAACTCTGGTTCTTCTGAGTAGCGAGCTCCCTTTATGCGCGATGCTAGATAAACTTTGCCAAAATCAGACAAATTTCGATGAATCGCAAGACCAACGAAGCTACCATCAACGTGCGCTTGACCATGGACAGTGAATGACTGTTTCACATAACTATCCATCACAAGAGACTGATTCCAAGTAGATTTCGCTGCTTGCTCGGCAATATCGATGAGAGCCAACATCCCACACTGGTTTGCTGTTCGTGCGATGACCTGAAAACCTGGTATATCGTTCATGCAAGCTGTATTGGCAAGCTCTAGAGCCCCCTCCACGCTGTCTGTTATAGGTATTTGAATGCTCATAAATTTACTCTGTGTCCAAAAAGAGCCACTAGAGGGGGTGGGCACCGCTAGTGGCTCATTGCGGGAGACAATCGACGTGGGATTATCTCCGATAAACTCCCTTCAACCCACCCCGGTGAAGCAGCAAAGTCCAAAACTCCTTAAAGACTCGCGCCGGTCGCACTGACCATACTGACGTACTCACCTTGAAAAACGGGGTGCTCCTGACCTGCTGGCGAACCAACAAACGGAACAATAGTTAAAGGGGTTAGTTTGTTCTAGAGCGGTGTTATCGAAAAACGATAACGTCGAGAGTAAGTGGAGGGTAACAACTTATAATCGAACGATCTAGAACAATCTAACAATAGTTAGAATTTGGGGTAGAAGGTACGTAACTAATGCTTATGCAAGAGTTACAGGTTGCGATTTTAGCAAATTAGTTGCATAATGTCAATACTATTTATTAAATTTGTATGAAGCGCAATAAGATTACAAAAAATAACTCCTCGTTCCCAGACACTCTTCTGACTATTGCACAGGTGCCAGACGCCATATTCCACCGAGGTGCACCCCTTGAAACCCTACTTGCCAAGCCCTGTGTGGCAATTGTAGGTAGCCGTAAACTTAGTCATTATGGTCAAGCTGTTACCGCAAAACTTGCAAGTGAATTAGCAAAGGCAGGAGTAGTTATTATTAGTGGACTTGCGTTAGGTGTTGATTCGGTCGCGCATAGAGCAGCTCTGGACGCAGGAGGAATCACCATTGCTGTGCTCCCCTGCGGTATTGATACTATTTATCCTGCAGGACATTTTGGACTTGCTAAACAGATACTGCAAAACGGCGGTGCTCTCATCAGCGAATACGATGGCAACGATTTGCCGCAAAAACACCAGTTTATAGCTCGAAATCGGCTGATCGCAGGACTTTGCCAAGCAGTCGTCATTACTGAAGCAGCCGCTAAAAGCGGCAGCCTCCATACTGCCGAATTTGCGCTAGAGCAAGGCACGGAGGTGTTCGCTGTGCCAGGCAACATTACAAGCCCAACCAGCGAAGGAACAAACAGTCTTATTAAAACAGGAGCCACACCTGTTACGAGTGCCGAGGATATTCTGCAGGTAATGGATATCGAAGCTGAACAGCAAATATCAACCAACCAACGCACGCCAGAAGAGCAAACAATTATCGAGCTAATGCAAAACGGTCTTGATGATCTGGTAACGTTGCGACTGCAAAGCAAACTAGAGCCGGCCGTCTTTACACAAACCCTAACAATGCTTGAGGTGTCCGATTCCATAAAAATCTCGTCTGGCAAAGCGGTCTTACAATAATATTGCTTGCTTTTTTCAGATTGCCGCGTTAGGGTAGGAGTCTGTTAGACTAAAGCAATAAACATGAGCAAGAACCTTGTAATCGTAGAGAGCCCGGCTAAAGCAAAGACCATCGAGAAATATCTTGGCAAGGATTTTCACGTGCTTTCGAGCATTGGTCATATCCGTTCAATTGCTAAGAAAACCAAGGATGGCAAAGAAGCAATTGACATTACAAACGGGTTTAAAGCAACCTACGAAGTTGATCCCGATAAAAAGAAAACGATCGCTCAACTCAAAAAAGCCGTCAAAACTGCAAGTACCGTTTGGCTCGCAACCGATGAAGACCGCGAAGGAGAAGCCATTGCTTGGCACCTTTGCGAGGTACTAAAGCTTGACGCAAAAAAAACCAAGCGCATCGTTTTTCATGAGATTACCAACGATGCTATTACCGAGGCAATTGCAAAGCCTCGAACTGTTGATATGAACCTCGTTAAGGCACAGCAGGCAAGGCAGATCCTCGATAGAATTGTAGGGTTTGAACTTTCCCCAGTAGTTTGGCAAAAGGTGCCCGGAGGTAAATCAGCCGGGCGAGTGCAATCGCCAGCTGTTCGCCTGCTCGTAGAACGGGAGCGAGAAATCGAGAAGTTCGAAGGAACATCGGACTACAAAGTAACTGTGGAGTTCAGCGCAAAGGGCGGCACAGTTAAAGCCGAACTACCGAAACGATTCGAAACAGAAGCACAGGCCAAAAAGTTTTTAGAAAGCCTTGTTGGAGCTAAGTTTTCAGTGTCAGACGTGGTTACTAGCCCCGGTACTCGAAACCCAGCGCCACCATTCACGACCAGCACATTGCAACAAGAGGCCAACAGCCGACTCGGATTTAGTGCCAAAGCTACAATGAGCGCGGCTCAGAAGCTGTATCAAGAGGGAAAAATCACCTATATGCGTACCGATTCGGTGAACCTGAGTAAACAAGCCCTCGCACAAATGAGCGACTTTATAGAGAAGAACTACGGGAAAGATTACCACCAATTCAGGACCTACAAGACAAAGTCTAGCGGTGCGCAGGAAGCACACGAGGCAATCCGCCCAACTAACGTTGCAACAGAGAAAGCAGATAGTGATTCATACAATCAAAAACTGTACACCCTGATCCGCAATCGAGCACTCGCCAGCCAGATGGCGCCAGCAAAGCTCGAGAAAACAACCGCTACCATCACCATTTCTGGGAACAAAGAAACACTTCAAGCTAAAGGCGAAGTTATACTGTTTGATGGATTTTTGAAAGTATATGGCACAAACAAGAAGGAAGATGATATTCTCCCACCACTTGAATCAGGGGAAAACCTCGCCTTAAACACAGCCGGCGCAAAGCAAATATTTGCCCGTCCACCAGCTCGCTACACTGAAGGGAGTTTGGTGAAAAAACTCGAGGACCTAGGTATTGGTCGCCCAAGTACGTACGCTACTATTATTAACACCGTCCAGGTTCGTGGCTATGCCGAAAAGGGTGAATCCGAAGGCACGCCCCGTGACGTAATCGTACTGAGCTTAAAGGGCAAAACGGTTGAACGTGAAGTTACCCAAGAAAACACTGGCTCAGACCGCGGTAAACTTGTTCCTACCTCTAGTGGACTGGTGCTTACCGACTTCCTCGGTGATCATTTTGACCAAATAGTCGATTATGGTTTTACCTCTGATGTAGAGCAAGAATTCGATGATATTGCCGAGGGCAAACTAGAGCGCAACAAGATGCTGCAAGAGTTTTATGATCCATTTCATAAACTTATTGAAAAATCAGACAAGATTAAACGAAGTGACGTGGCGCAAGCCCGCGAGGTTGGCATCGACCCCAAAACGAAAAAGCCGGTTTTGGCTCGTTTTGGACGCTACGGACCAATGCTACAACTGGGGAACACCGACGACAAAGAAGAAAAACCACGATTTGCGCCGTTGCCTGAGGGAACAAAACTAGAAACCGTCACACTGAAAGAAGCGCTCGAGATGTTTAAACTGCCGCGAACCGTCGGCATGACTGATGACGGTAAAGAGATAAAAGCCAATATCGGACGTTTTGGCCCTTATATACAGATAGACAAGCTATTTGTCAGTATCAAACCACTCGACCCGCGCGAAATCACGCTCAAAGAGGCTCTGAAGCTGTATAAAGCCAAGTTAAAGGCTGAGGCAGAGAAGCATATTGCCACCTTCGAAGATGGCGTACAGGTGCTCAACGGACGCTACGGACCCTATGTTACTGACGGAAAAAAGAACGCTAAAGTACCAAAAGAGCAAAATCCTAAGAAGTTAACGCACAAACAGGCCCTCAAACTACTAGCCGACGCACCAGAAGGCAAAGGGCGCTTCCGACGCCGCACAAAGAAATAGGTTTATCCACAAATTTGTATCTTATGCATAAAGATATTGCAGTAATATTCACATATACTTTTTATGCTAAAAATGCCAGAAACTGCTAGAATAAGTTGATAAGAGAATAATGTTGACTTATTCGTACATTAGTTATATAATTAAGCTTAAATTCAAGCAGTAAAGGCGAAGTAACACTTTATGACCGAAGTAAGCAATCCCACCTATCTTGACGTAGAACAGATGGTTGAGGGCGTCCTCGACACTATTGAACGTGGCAGGGAGCGCGAAATCGTATCTCGTCGCTTTGGTTTGTTTGACCGCAAGGAAACGCTGGAACAGATCGGAGAGTTACTTGGCATTACTAGGGAACGTGTTCGACAGCTCGAGAAGGTAGTAGTACAACGACTCAAAGCGTCTGCTAATGAATTACCTCATATCGCTGAAGTAGAGAAGCGCCTTATCGCTGAGTTACAAGAGGTTGGCAATGTTGCCCGAGTTCAGGAACTAACCGCTAAAGTCGCCAAAGAAAACGACAAGCTTAACCAGGCTCGTGTGTCATTCCTCGCATCGCTCAGTAATCGTTTGGTTGTTCTAGATGACAACGATCACTACCACCACAGTGTAGCTATCAAAGAAGTCCATGACGAAAAATCATTAAAAGAACAGGTAGCCAAGACTATCGAAGCAATTAAAGCTATTAACGAACCCACCAGCATCAAAAAGGTTGCAGAAGCTGTTAAAAACACCGACAACAAGCATGTTGCAGCCCTCGCAAGCGTTTCTAAGCACATTGCGACCCTTAACGACCGCTGGGGACTTATTAAATGGCCAATGGTTAACCCTAAGAATATCCGCGACAAAATATATGTTATTCTGCACGACAACAAGAAACCAATGCATTTTAACGAAATTTCCAAGGCTATTAAAGATAGTGAATTCAAGCGTAAAGATGTTACAACCCAAGCGATTCATAACGAGCTCATCAAAGATGGTCGCTTTGTGCTGATAGGGCGGGGGATTTATGCGCTCAAAGAGTGGGGCTACAGCAAGGGAACTGTGTCCGACATCATCATAGATGTCTTGAAAAAGGCCGGCGAGCCATTACACCGAGACGAAATCGTAAAGCGCGTTCTCAAGAGCCGACAGGTGAAGGAAACAACTATCCTTTTGAACCTACAAGGCAAAGACCAATTCAAACGAACCGCCAAAGCTACGTATACGCTAGCCGATTAGCACGTCTTTAACTCTAGTAAATAAACAGTCATGCTCCCTCACATTCCTCCGTCAGAGATCGCTACGCCCTGGGACGCTCAGCCTATCGCGTGGCGACATGCAAGCCCGCTACATCGTGCCGATGCCATTAACGCACAGATTGATGCAGGTTATGACTATATTGTTAGAGAGGTGCTTGTACGTCACCCAGAACATATACCCAGCCCAGGCAGAAGGGCAGTGCAACTCACTCTCGACCAATGCATAGAAGCAACAGAACTTGCAACCAGTGAATTCGAATTAATGGCAGAAGCAGGTCTTGTTGCAGCGCCTACCCAGTGGCACTCATTTTTGGATGAGGAGGGAAGAGCACGTACTCTCGCTCGTGTAGCCGTAGTTGATGGCGAGCCTTATTCAGAAACCGCCATTCATCGTATGACTGAGCTAGAACTAGCTGCCGCAAGCCGTCTTACAATCAAGGTAAATCGTTATGTACAAGCAAAAAAAGAAGGCCGGCGACTTGCCGATGTAGATAGTCGTAAACAATTTCAGATTGGCACACTGCGCCCTAAAGAGCTGCGCCACTTAACTCCTTCGCCTACGGACTGCTTCCACGACACCGAACCTGTTTTTTGGTTGTATTGGACACGAGGATTTTAATATATTACAAATACGAACGTTTTACGAACATATTTAGTAAGAGTGTTTTGGGTTAGTGCATACATCAAAACTAAATTATTACGGACATCGCTGCCGGGGCAGAACAAAATAAAAAAATAGCAAACAAAAACATAATGGAAATATAGAAAATATTAGACATACATCAGCACAGAACAAAACATAGATGTTACGTCGCACAATGTATATTTTGCGACTTTAATATATGATTCAGAGTTGATAACTAATACGTCTTCTAACAGGGGACCATGCGCTGTTTTAGTAAAAACGGCCGCACAACGCCCCACAGAATTGCACGGCTCTACGTTTTCATTACGCGCATTCGCAACTGGCTCGGCTGCGAACGTTTATTACGTTTTTGGCTCTGTTCTATGCCATAAATAGTCATAGTGTCTCGCAAGTTTTCCACAACGCTACAGACCAAATGATGTTTGCAATATTTGACTTTTCTGTTGCTCTATTGTTTTTTATATATTCCCTCTCTTTCAGTAAGATAAGCCCAATATTTGACTTTTTAGTGTTTGTAATGTTTTATATATTTTTCCCAGAAATTATAAAAATTACTAACATGAACATTTTACGAACACGTCAGGGGAGAACAGAAGTGTTTAGTGTCCTGTATAGTTTGGAGTTCAATCAATTGGCGTATCGCCTCCATATTCTTCACACCTGAAGCTCTTTAACGTGGTGTATCCAACCCACGCGTTCTATTCACTCCCCTGTTTACTTGATGTATGCCTTTTCTTCAACCCGTAGGTCTATATAGTCGGTCGGGCTGGTTTTATCTTTTGAGATCTGCTTCAATAGAGCAAAATAGGTGCCAGCCGTTTGTCGGGGATCACTCAGTAGGCTTGTCTTAATTACGTAATTTTTATCTTTAACTTTTATTTGAGCCTCACTAGCGGTCTTTGGTATCCGGACCGATTCAACAGCGATTTGTTGGTCATTGAGCAGTGTCGTGAATGTTGTAATAAAGTCAACTGACTGTTTTGGTAGAAGACCCTTCCCTATCTCAACATTCGATTCGTTTTCGTCTACGACAACCGGTAAGCTCAGTTGTTGAAGGTTCTTTACGTCACCAGCAAGCGCAACAACCCTGCCCTCAACATCAACGAGCACTGTTTTTGACCCTGCCGTGACGATAAGAGCCGGTCTTGCGATAACGAGCTCAACAACAGGACGTCTAGCCATAATCGGCAGGGTCACCGCGGTCGCGTTCACTTCTGGGAAACGAGCACGCATCTGCTGGTCAAACTTTTTTGAGTCGAACGTTATTTTATTCCTCTGTAGAATCGAATGCTCTAGTATGTCTTGGGCTGCCGTTTGATATGTTTTTTGATCTCGTAGCAATACAGCCGAGCTATCGTCAAGCTTCTGACTGGCTATCTTTGGATTAGTAGACAAGGTAGAAAGGTATACGAGACTAATAGTCAGCACTGCACCTGCGATAAGACTTGGTAGCTTGTGCCAGTCAAGCTGACGCGGTTTGCGAACGACTTTGCTACTACTCCTGGCTCCTTGTTCGCCAGGCATGCTTGCGCTTCGTTGTGCGTGATAAGAAAAAGTTGGTGCACGTTTGGAATTGCTTATGCCTGATTCTCGACGTATGCGTTTACGAGGCCCAAATGACTTTTTTTGAAACTTCATGGCTACAGTTGTGCTCGACTTAGCAATATATCAGCAATCTTTTCGGCAGCGCCAGGAAATGACTGCGCATGTAATTGCGTTGCCAGACGACTGCGTTCTTTCGTGTTGCCAAGTAAATTATAGATCTGTGCAACCATTCCTACTTCTGGATCATGCAGTTTGTCTTCTGGAACCAGACAAATTGCATGTTCTGAAGCTAGGGCCTCTGCATTTTTTATTTGATGACCCCCCGTTAGTAGCGGATTAGGGATAACAATGCACGCCTTCGCCTGTGCAGCAAAATCCGCAAGTGAATTTGCGCCAGCACGCGTCACTATCACATCTGCTGCGCCACTCCACACCGGCATATCAACAAAATCTGCCAGCTTTACCCTTTTCAAGTCCACGCCAGCTTTTTCGTATGCCTTTTTTGTGTCCTCAAGCTTGCCCTTCCCTGTTACATGAAGAATATGCGAGGCTGGTTTGTCCTTGAGCAGCTCCTGTGATGCTTCTACCATTGCGCTGTTTAAAAGTGCAGAGCCATTTCCACCACCCGTTAGGCATACAACTTCAGCGGTTTCAGGGACATGGAGCTGTTTACGATACGCCCTTTGACGACCAGGTGTCACTGGAGAATTATCCTTTGCAACCGGGACACCGACACGGATCGTCTTGTCAGGGGGATATGGATATACGTTCGTAGGCATAGCAACCGTATGAAGTTGCGCCCATTTTCCAATCATTCGGTTGGCTAGCCCAGGCACTGCGTCGGAATCGTGCGTAACATACGGAATACGCTTAATAGCAGCCGCCAAGCCGATCGGCACGCCGACGAATCCCCCTTTTATAAAAATTACATCCGGTTTTTGGCGGGATAAAAGTATGATACTTTCTAGTATTCCCATTAGAAAATAAAAAAAGTCACGAATATTTTTAAGCATAGTGCTTATATCAAATAACTGCTTAAGTCCCTCACCATGATAGCGGCGAAACTTACCAGCATGCACAGACACGACAGAGTCAATGGCACTATGTTGCATGGGAAGACTTTGCAACGCATCACGTTTACCAATAACATAAACCAACTGTAGTGATGGGTTTTTTTGCTTTAATTGATCAGCGACCGCCAGTACCGGAGTGATATGCCCCCCGGAACCGCCGCCTACCAGTAGTATTTTCATTGCCTGGTCCTTGGTTAGATTGCTCATCGCTGGTAATAGTATAACTGGTATACCTGGAAACCTGGAAGGCTATGCCAACAGCAGCCATGATAAATATCAAGCTTGTTCCACCGGAACTAATAAACGGTAGTGTGATGCCCTTTAAAGGGAGCAACCCAATCATCGCTCCAATATTGATCATGGCTTGCGTACTTAGCCACGCTAGTACGCCCACCACAAGCAGCCTACTGTAGGCGTCTGGCGCTCGTTCGATAATAGATTTTAGCCGCGAGAAGAAACCAACAAAGAGACCAAGTAGTGCCGCAACACCAATGAAACCAAACTTTTCTGCCATTATCGCAAAGATCGAATCATTGGCTGCTTCTGGTAGGTATCCGTAGGCCTGTACGCCCTTAGCAAGTCCGAGACCGCCCAACCCGCCAGAACCAATTGCTATAAGCGCCTGACAAGCTTGGTAGCCGCTTGCCTGACAGTCACTCGCCGGATTTAAGAATGTAGTGAGTCGTTCGCGGCGATATGAACTTGTTGAAATTAATAGCCCTGTTGCTACAAGCACTACCAAGCCAATCGGGATGATGCGTTTTAAGGGCATACCTACAACAAAAATCATAGCTGCGACTATCATTACCATCACCCCCGCTGAGCCTAGATCACTCTGCAAACCCGCAACCACCACCGCGATGCCGCCAAGCGCAATTAACAACGGCTTAAAGGTTGCATCAAAGTTGGCTAGTTTCCCCTGCCGTAATTTATCAGTTAAAAAACCAGCTACCCAAACCAGCAATGCTAGCTTTATTAGTTCCGCAACCTGAAAGGATAACCCGCCTACTTGAACCCAGCGGTATGCGCCATTTACCTGCTCGCCAATCAATCGCACCGCCACAGCCGACAGGCCCGCTGCAACAATTAACGGCGTCTCTAGTTGGCGCCATAGGCGAATTGGCACATTAGAGGCTGCAATAAATGCAGCGACCCCTAAGAGGATTGCTATCACCTGCTTTCCAGCGTAATAATTTTCACTAACTCCCTTTTGCGCACTTAAGCCTGGGCTGATAGCATACACAACCACAAGACCAACGGTCAGAAGCAATATGCTAAGCAGTAGGAGCCAATAATCTGGCTTGTGACGCCGCTGTGTTTTGGAGATAGAAAGCGGACGGCGAGCTCGCGTATAACTCATAGGTACTCACCGATCAGAAACAGCATTAGTCCCATCACTGCTGCAACCTGACCGATAATCCAAAACCGCATAGTAACTTTTGTTTCCGGCCAGCCACTTGCCTCGAAGTGATGATGAAGCGGAGAAATCTTAAAGATCTTTTTACCATTTCGAAGTTTTTTCGAGGCAATCTGCAAAATCACCGAACCAGCTTCGGCAACAAACACTAGACCAATGATTGGCAGCAAAACAACAGTATTGGTAAGCATTGCTACTACACCCAGGCTGGTACCAAGCGCAAACGAGCCTACATCCCCCATAAAAAAGCGTGCTGGATAAATGTTAAACCATGTGTACGACAACAGCGAACCTACTACTGTTAAACAAAAGGCTGCTATGCCGTAACGACCCTGCAGAAAGGCAATAATAGTGTACACACCGAACGCACTTGTTGCGAGACCCCCTGCTAGACCATCAAGACCATCACTCATATTCACGGCGTTAGCTGTTGCAACCACTACTAGGACAAACAACGGGATAATCAGCCAACCAAGCGTTAGATCCCCAAAGAACGGAATATAAATACTGTTTACATCAAGTCTTGAGTAAAACCACCATCCTCCAATAAGCGCTATGATACTTATGAGCATAAATTTTAGTTTGCTTGGTAATCCGGCAACCCCAAGTCCAGAGCCACGGATATTTATAAAATCGTCAATCAACCCAACAACTCCTGCACCAGCAAAAGCAGCCAGCGGTAGCCAAGTTTCTGCACGACTCAAGTTTGCAAAAAGCGTGACAATTGCTACTGTAACGACGAATATAACTCCTGCCATAGTTGGAATATGACGTTTAAGTTTTTCGCCATGCAGTTTTGTGAGCACCTTCGCAGGCTCACCCGTAACGGCAGTCTGTCGAGGACGTTTCCATAATTCATATTTGTATGCCAGATTCGTATAGATTGGTGTGATTAGCATGCTCACCGCAAAGCTAAGGAAACCTAACGTTAAAATTCGCGCAACAGTCGCAATTTGAACAGTGATCTGTAGAGAGTCTTGCATCATTTGTGTTTATAAATTCCTAAATTTCATTATACGCCTATTGACTACGTGGTGTCACTCCAAAATTATTGATGAGCATACCGGTAAGTGACGTAAAGATTGGTGCAGCCGCTTTAGAACCAGCATAGCCTTTTATTTTAGGTTCGTTGACCCGAACAACAATCACATACTGAGGAGTGTCGCCTCCAACAAAGCCCATGAACGTCCCGTTAAACTTGTCCTCGTAATACCCACCACCGGGCTTAGCAATCTCGGCTGTTCCTGTTTTACCGCCAATACTATATTGACCAGTCGGCTTAGTCATCCCATACAGTGCGTAGTTCTTATCAACAACATTTTGCATGAGTTCGCGCATATCTTGGCTTACGGCCGCACTCACAACATCCTTCTTTAGTGCTTCTGGATTCTTTTTGACTACCTTGCCATTGCTGAGAGTTTTTTGTTCCACCAAGCGAGGTCGATAGTAAGTACCGCCGTTGATAATACTTGATAATGCTGCTCCCATCTGAAGCGGTGTAGCTGTCATACCTTGTCCAAAGGAGGTATTAGCAAACTGTATGTTGAGCCCAAATCCATCATTAGGATCAGGGATACTACCACCAGATTCGTACCCCTGCTCTATGCCGGTCACTGCGCCTAAGCGGTAATGATTCACCATGTAATCATGCCAGGTTTCACGAGCTTTTTTATTAACGTCCCCGCCGCCCATTTGCTTCAGAAGATATACTGCGCCAGTGTTTAACGAAAGCTGCAGAATGTCAGCGACACTGCGCGTTCCAGGACCGCCATCTTCTTCTATATTGCTAATCGTCGCATCACCGATTGTTATACGACTTGGATCTGCATATGTGGTGTTCTTATTAACTACACCGGTATTTAATGCGGCGGCGGCTGTTAGTGGCTTCATAATCGAACCAACTTCGAGCGGCGAACTGACTGCAGCATTATTAAATACATTTCCATCCTCAACCTTAAAAAATTCCCCAGGATTGTAGGTTGGATAGTTTGCCATAGCTTTCACAGCGCCGGTGTTTGGATCCATAATTAATGCACTGCCAGACTTTGATTCAGCCTTGTCCAAGCCTGCTTTCAGGAGATCCTCTAGTTGCTTCTGCATCGAAATATCAAGCGTTAAGTTAATGCGCGAGCCAGTTTTTGGTTTTACAATTATGTTGTCTTCGTTTGCTACCAGCGGGATGCCAGCTGCATCGGTTATGGCCTTTAGTTGCCCAGCCTCGCCTTTTAGCTCTTTGTCGAGTGCCTGCTCAATGCCGTACTTTCCCTGCCCTTCGTCGTTCACAAAGCCTAAAAGTTGTGCCGCCATTTCACCTTGTGGGTATGTACGCTGGCTAGCTTCACGAGTCCCAATACCTTTGAGTTTGAGTTTATCTATTTTTTCTTTTTGAGTTTTATCTAATTTTTTCGCCAGAATTGCGTACCGCGAATCAACCCGCATATTTTTTTCATAATCTGCGCTGCTTCCCCCAATCTGTTTTTCGATAGCGCTTGCTATCTTTTCTGGCTCTTTAATAAACTTTGGGTCTGCAAACAGCGTATATCGCTTCTCGTTCAAAACCATCGGGACAACCTGGTCGCCATCGCGAGCCATTATCGCACCGCGCTCCGCCGGAATTTCGTATTCTTTTAACTGACCACTAAGCGCAGCTTTTTTGTAGTGCTCGTGCCGAATGATCTGTAAATAAAAAAGACGAACACCAAACACCAACATAACAATAATCAACACCGCATACCAAAGCCGCACACGCAAAATTGTGTGCGAGGTATCTACCCGTTGATTATTTGATTGATAGTCCGGCATTCGTTTTAGTTTTGTACTGTAGCGGTTGGTGCGACCGAAACAAGACTTTTCGCAACTGCACTGTCTTTAACTCGACTCAAACTTTGTAAGCGAGCTGCTGCGACCTCTAAGTCATCGTGTTCCGTTTGCAGTGAAGCCTGCTGCTTTGTCAGTGCATCGATCTTGTAACCGTATGCATTGGTTTTTGTTACCTGCGTCAGGTATAAAAGCCCGAGCACGCATGCGAGCACAATCAGAATAATAGTATTGCTGATCGGTCCAAGTGTTTTTTCGTTTGTTCTAAACGAAGTTGTGTTTTGATTTTTGCCAGCGAACTGACGTCGGCCCATGGCCAGTGAACTTGAATATGTCATATGTTTTTTGTGTTTATTTTGTTTTTTGGTGCGGTGACCAACGAATCAGTCACCGCTTTTGTGCTTACAGGACGCGAACGCGTACTTTGTAAGCTCGGGATGTGCTTTTTACCTGAATTGGCATGTAAGTACTCCCTTTCTTTTTATATTTTTATTTTCACTGCGGCTCGAAGTTTTGCACTTCTAGCACGCGGATTAAAAGCTATTTCATGTTGGTCACCGGTAACAGCGCGCTTAGTCAAAAGTTTTAGCTCGGCATCGTAGCGGTTTCCCGCTTTTGCCGCAAATGCCTGTTTGACCAATCTATCTTCTAGACTGTGGAAACTTATTACCACAATCCTGCCACCGGGCTTGAGTAAATCTACCCATAACGGTAGTGCGTTATGAAGTAAACCAAGTTCATCATTCACGGCAATCCGAAGCGCTTGAAACGTTCGTGTTGCAGGATGAACCTTACTTCTGCCTGACCACTGTTTGGCAACCGTGTCTGCGAGTTGGCTGGTGGATTGGAACGGTCGATGCTCAATGATTGCCCGTGCAATTCGTTTTGCTTTTGGTTCTTCTCCGTAGTCACGCAATATCTTAGCCAAATCTGACTCTGTAAAACTATTCACAATAGTTTCAGCCGTCAACTCCTGGCGTTGATCCATGCGCATATCAAGTGGTCCATCCTGGCTAAAGGAGAACCCCCTGCTCGCAATGTTAAGGTGCGGTGATGACACGCCCAAATCTGCCAAAATCATATCAAAATACCGATGTTCGTTTCTTAGCTCGAGTGTCGCTGTCAGAAAATCCTGCCAGCGAATTTCGCTCTTTGCTTCCGAAAATCGTTGCTGCAAAGCAACAACAGCCATCTGGTCTCGGTCAACTAATGTAACCGGCCAACCTTCGGTATGCGCCTGAACTGCCATTGCATGTCCGCCGTACCCTGCTGTCAAATCCAAGTATGTTTCACCTGGCTTTGGGTCAAGATATTCTAAGACTTCGCGTAGTAGTACTGGTGTATGATTTGTGTTTTTGTTTTGGTGCATGTTTTGCATTTTTTATTTTTATTTTTTGCAAGATCACCTAATCAGCAGCCAACTTTTTGTTTTTTTGGTGTTTTTGTTTTTGTTTTGGTTAAAGACTTGTTGAAGGCAATGTTCGGTGTAGTGTTTAGCTACAGAACGTTACTTTCGTTTCTAACCAATTTTGAGAGACTTATGTGTGAGGTGGAGTTTTGGGATGTGTTTTTTATGGAAAGTACGAAGGTTTTTTAAGTGGTTAC